>NZ_LABZ01000255.1 GCF_001043955.1 Methylobacterium tarhaniae
GCCGTAGATCACCCGCTGGCCGCGCACCATGACATACCGGCCCGGCCCGCTCTTCTCGCGGATGACGAGGCGGCGGTACTCGGGCGAGCCGACCCGCACCCGGCGGCCCTGGATCACCACGTACTCGACCCGGCCGGGACGCACGCGCCGCTCGCGCTGCTCGACCACGACGAGGCGGCGGTACTCGGGCGAGCCGTAGATCACCCGCTGGCCCGCCACCGTGACGGTGCGGCGGCCGCCGACGGTCGTGACCCGATCCGAGATCCGGCTGTCCCGGGCCTCGCTGCGGAAGCCGGCCCGGCCCTCGCGCTGCTCGAGGCGCTCGGCACGGTCGCCGCGGCGCTCGGTCCGGCGGTCGCCGTCGCGCTCACCGGCGCGGCCGGTCTCGGCACGGTCGCGGGTCGCGTCCTTGCGGTCGGCCATTCCACCCTGGTTCATGCCGTCGCGGCCGGCGCCCGGACGGCCCTGCTCGGCGCGGGCCTGGCCGTCGGCCTTGCCCATCTCGCCCTTGCCCATCTCGCCCTTGCCCGCATCGCCCCTGCCCATCTCGCCGCGGGCCTGCGCGCCGGCACCCTGCTGCCCGGCTCCGGGCCCCGCCTTCGCACCGGACTGGCTCATCTCGCCGCCCCGACCCGGCGCGGCGCCCGCGCCCGGGCTCCCGGCCCCTTGCGCGAAAGCCGAAGTGCTGAGCAGCAGCGCGGCCAGTCCAACTGTCAATCTGTTCATGATCGTCTGCCTCCCTGCCGCCGGAATCGGTGCGGCGGCGCTTCGAAAGATGCTTCAAAACGCCGACCCCAAAATATCGTTCCGGACTATTCGCAGGTCTTCTGACGCAACGCGTGATGCAATAGTCAAGCTTCAGCATGAAGACTTGATGCCATGCAGCATGACACGGTGCGGACTGCGCAGGTGCGGGGACCTTGGCGTTCCACGGGCGAGGCCGCGCGGAACTGTTTCCGTAGGGCCAACGTTCCTGGTGACCGTAGCCGTTTCGCACCCGGAATCGCCCTCGCGCCGGATCCCGGGACGGCGGCATCGAGGCCGGAGGACAGCGCGCAGGATGGTGGCGGAGCCGATGACGACGCAGCCCGGACGGGATTGGCTCGACCTCGCCAGCCCGCCCCCGCAGCCGCCGGGCAATCCCGAGGCGCCTGCTCCCTCCCGCCTCTCGGCCGGGAGCCGCCGGCTCTCCGAACGGCTGGAGCGTGTCGGCTCCGGTGCGGCCCGGGCCGGGAGCGCCGCATTCGGGCATCTCCAGCCGGTGATGGCGGCCGCGGCGGGGCCCTTGAGGCGCGCCGCCCCCGTCTGGCAGGAGGCGGCGGAGCGCGTCGGCGCCCATCCCCTCGCCGCCCGCGCCGCCGCAGCGGCGCGGCGGGCCGGGGCGCTGCCCTGGGGCCGCGCCCTCCTGCTCGCGGGGCTGGGCGTCGCCGGCCTCGCGACCGTCTTCCTGGTCTGGTGCGCCGCGACGCTGCCGCCCCTGGCCGGGCCGCAGCGCCCGGCCCGCACCGTGACGGTGCAGGCCGAGGACGGCACGCCGCTCGCCCAGCGCGGCTCCCCCCGGGGGCGGGCGCTTCCCCTGGAGGCGGTGTCGCCGGCCATGCGCCAGGCCTTCCTGGCCGCCCAGGACCCGTGGTTCGAGGACGATTACCGCCTCGACGCATCGGGGATCGCGGCCGTGATCAACCACGCCTTCCGCGACACGATCAGCGACGGTCCCCGGTCCGGCAGCCCGCGCCTGACCCAGCGCCTCGTCCGCCGCGACCTCATCGGGGCGGCCCCGGGCGAGGCGCGCAGCCTCGCCGACCGGGTGCGCGAGGCGATGCTGGTCCTGTGGCTCTCCGCGCGGGAGGACCGCCCGCGGATCCTCGCCCGTGCCCTCGACCTCGCTCGCTTCGGACCCGACCTGACCGGGATCGACGCGGCGGCGAGGACCGTGTTCGGCAAGGAGGCAAGCTCCCTCGGCCCGGCGGAGGCGGCCTATCTCGCCGGCCTGACCCTCGCCCCCGGCCTGCAACCCGACCGGGACGTGACGGCCGTCCGGGCGCTCGGCCGCGACGTCCTCGACGACATGATGATGATGGGGCGCCTCACCGGCGCGCAGAGGACGGAGGCCGGGCGGGCGCTCGACGGTCTCAGCCCGGTCGGGGCCACGCCGGTGACCCGCAGCGGCGTGCCCGATCTCGTCCTGGCGGAGGCCGCCGGCCGGCTCGGTCCCGAGCCGCCCCGCGAGGCGGTGGTGCGCACCACCCTCGACCGCGAGGTGCAGGCCATGGCCGAGAAGGCGGTGGAGCGCCGCCTCGACGCGGCCGGCCGCGGCGGCACCCGGGCGGGCCTCCTGGTCCTCGGGCCCGATGGCGGCGTGCAGGCGGTGGTCGCCGGTGGCGCCCCGCTCACCGAGACGCCGGACACCCGCCGCGCGGCTCTGGCCAGCCTGCGCCATCTCGGCCGCGACGGGCGCCCGGTCTACGACCGGCTCGTCGCCGGGCCGATGCCGGCGGCGGAGCGGCGCGGAGCGCTCCTCTCGCTGCTCGCCGACCTCGCCCGGCCGACCGGGGACACGGAGGATCCGGGTGACCGGGACGGGCTCTTCGTCGGATCGGTCGGCGACCTTCTCGTCGGCACCTATCTTTCCGGCGGATCGGCCGAGAACGGGGCCGGCGACGCGCCGGAGGCCCTGTTCCAGGACCTGGCGGCGCAGATCGCCAAGGCCCGGCCGGCCCCGCAGGTCGCGGAAGCGCGGGAGGCCGCCCGCGAGACCGCCAGCACGGCTCGCGGTGCGGCCCGACCGGCCTGGCAGAATCCCGGCGAGCGCCCGGCCGCGGCGCCGTCCCTGCGCGGCGTGCCGCGGGTGATCGATACCGGCCGCCTGCGCCTCGAGGGGCAGGCGGTCCGCCTCGCCGGCGTCGAGGGGCAGGGCGGCACGCTCGCCCGCGAGTTCCGCCAATACCTGCGCCGGCGCGAGGTGACCTGCCAGCCGGCCGGCGGAGCGGATCTCTACCGCTGCCGCGCCGGCGACCAGGACCTGTCCGAGGTTGTGCTGTTCAACGGCGCCGGCCGCGCCGCACCGGGCGCCCCGCCGGAACTGCAGGCGGCGGAGGCGAGCGCCAAGGCGCGCAAGGCCGGGATGTGGCAGTGAGGGCGTCCGCCCTCACACCCCCAGATAGGCCGCCGTCACCTCCGGATTGCGGGCGATCTCCGCCGCATGGCCCTGCAACCGGATCCGGCCGGTCTCGAGCACGTAGGCGTAGTCGGCGATGGCGAGCGCCGCGCTGGCATTCTGCTCGACGAGCAGGATGGTGCGCCCCTCCGCTCGCAACGACGCGATGATCGAGAAGATCTCGTCGACGATGAGAGGCGCGAGGCCCATCGAGGGCTCGTCGAGGAGGAGCAGGACCGGCTCGGCCATCAGCGCCCGGCCCATTGCCAGCATCTGCTGCTCGCCGCCCGAGAGATAGCCCGCCTGCTGGCGCAGCCGCTCGGCGAGCCGCGGGAACCGCGCCTCGACCGCCGCCTGCCGCCGCGCGGCTTCCGGCCCCGGGACGTGGTAGGCGCCGAGGCGCAGGTTCTCGGCCACCGTCATGTTGGCGAAGACCTGGCGGCCCTCCGGCACCTGCACGATGCCGCGCCGCGCGATGCGGTGCGCCGCCTCGCCGGCGATGTCGACGGGAGACTCGTCGCCGAACAGCACCCGGCCGGCCCGGGGCTTCATCAGGCCCGAGAGGCTGCGCAGGATCGTGGTCTTGCCGGCGCCGTTCGAGCCGATCAGCGACACGATGCTGCCGCGCCGGACCGAGAGCCCGATGCCGTGGACCACGTCGGCCCGGCCGTAGCCGAGGCGCAGGCCCTCGACCGCGAGAAGTTCCGGGGAAGCCGGCTCCGTCACGACACGGCTCCCCGGCTCACGCTGACGTCATGGCTGCCGGTACCGAGATAGGCCTCGATCACCGCCGGGTGGGCGCGCACCTCGGCCGGCGTGCCGTCGGCGATCCGGCGGCCGAAATTCAGGACCGTCAGCCGGTCGCACAGGCTCATCACCAGGGGCATGTCGTGCTCGACGAGCAGCAGGGTCAGGCCGCGCTCGTCGCGCAGGCGGCGCAGGAGGCCGAGGAGGGCGTGGGTCTCGGCCGGGTTCATGCCGGCGGCGGGCTCGTCGAGAAGGACGAGGCGCGGCTCGCAGGCGAGCGCCCGGGCGATCTCCAGCCGGCGCTGGTCGCCATAGGGCAGGTCGCCGGCGCGGGTGTCGGCGGCATCCAGCAGGCCGACGAAGGCCAGGAGGTCGCGGGCCTTGGCCTTGGCCTCGCGCTCCTCGGCCCGGAAAGCCGGACCGCGCAGCAGGATGCCCCAGGTGGAGGACAGCCGCGTGTGCATCCCGGTCATGACGTTCTCCAGCACCGTCATCTCGGAGAAGATGCGGATGTTCTGGAACGTGCGGGCGAGCCCGAGCGCCGTGCGCCGGTAGGGCGCCAGCCCGTCGAGGGGCTGGTCGCCGAGGCGCACGCTGCCGGCGCTGGGCGCCAGCACCCCGGAGACGAGGTTGAACAGGGTGGTCTTGCCGGCGCCGTTCGGGCCGATCAGCCCGTGGACGGTGCCGGGCGTCACGGTGAAGTCGACCGAATCGACCGCGACGAGGCCCTGGAAGCGGCGGGTGAGACCCGCGACGGTGAGGAGAGCCCGATCGTGCTGAGTCATGGCGGTCAGCCCGTCCGGGCGATGCGCCAGGGCAGGATGCCCCGCGGCATGAAGAGGACGGCGAGCACGATGATCAGGCCGTTCACCATCAGGCGGAAATCGGCGAGCGGGCGCAGGACCTCCGGCAGCAGGGTCAGGATGGTGGAGCCCAGCACCGGCGCCAGCGGCGAGCCGATGCCGCCCAGGAGCGCGTAGCTCAGGATCGTGACCGCGGCCTCGAAGCCGTACTCGTTCGGGCCGATGAACGAGGAGACGTGGGCCGAGAGGCAGCCCGCCACCCCGGCCATCGCCGAGGAGACGACCAGGGCGACGAGCCGGTAGCGCGGCAGGTTGACCCCCATCACGCCGGCCGCGGCCTCGTCCTCGCGCATCGCCTCCATGGCGCGGCCGACGCGGGAGCGCGCCACCAGCGTCAGGCCGACCAGGAGGACCGCCAGCGTGCCGTAGATCGCCGGCACGCCGCCGCGCTCCGGGATGTTGGAGAGGCCGAGCGCCCCGCCGGCATAGTCCCAGTTCAGGAACACGATGCGGGTGATCTCGCCGAGCCCGATCGTCGCGATGGCGAGGTAGACGCCGGTGAGCCGCAAAGTCGGCCCGCCGACGACCAGCGCCAGCAGGGCCGGCACCAGGGCCGAGGCCAGCATCGACACGGCGAAGGGCGTGCCGAACTTCACCGAGAGCAGGGCGCCCGTATAGGCGCCGACGCCCATGAAGGCGGCCTGGCCCAGCGAGAGCTGGCCCACCGCCAGCACCACGTAGACCGAGAGGGCCAGGATGCCGTTCACCCCGATCCCGTGGATCAGGCTCTGGTAGGTCCAGTAGAAATCGTCGAGGGCTTCCCACATGGTCTTAAGCCCGCTTGGCGGCGGCGCGGCCGAACAGGCCGAGCGGACGGAACCACAGGGTGGCGACGAGGAGCGCGAAGGCGATCATGTCCTTGAGGGTCGAGGAGAGGTAGGCGGCGGTGAGCACCTCGGCGAGGCCGAGGAGCAGGCCGGCGAGAAGGGCGCCCCGCAGGTCGCCGAGACCGCCCACGATGATGACCGCGAAGCCGCGCAGCATCATGTGCTCGCCCATGAAGGGCTGGATGGCGTTGAAGTTGAGGCCGACGAGCACCCCCGCGGCGCCGCCGATGGCGCCGGACAGGAACGACACGACCCGCAGCATCAGGGCGCCGTTGATCCCCATCAGGGACGCGGCGTCCGGGTTCTCGGCCACCGCCCGGATGGCGAGGCCGATCCGCGAGCCGCGCACCAGCGCCAGCAGCGCCAGCATCAGCACGATCGCCGCGCCGAGGATGAGGATCTGCGTCGTCCCGACCCGCACGTCCCCGAGGCTGTAGGCGCCGCCGGAGAAGACCTCGGCGGGGAAGCGGCGGATCTCGGTGCCGAGGGAGGCCGCCATGCCGGCATAGAGGAAGAGGGTGGCCCCCAGCGTCACCATCAGCGAGGCGAGCTCGGGCGCCTTCGCCTTGCGCAGGCGGGTGAGGAGCAGCGTGTCGAGGACGACCGCGATCAGGCCCGCGACCAGCGCGCCGACCGGCAGGGCCGCCCAGATCGGCAGCCCGAGGCCTTGCGTGCTCCAGAGCGCCGCGAAGGCCCCGAGGGCGAAGTAGACCCCGTAGGTGAGGTTGATGACGCCCATCACGCCGAACATCAGCGTGAAGCCGATGGCGAAGAGGGCGTAGGTCGCGCCGAGCACGACGCCGTTGACGAGCTGCTGCTCAAGCATGGGGGCTTGGAATTTCGGTGGGCGCCCGGCGCCCGAGGCGGCCCGGCCTCAGGGCCGAGCAGGATGACGATGGCGCGACGTGGCCGATATCGCGCGGCGGGTCAATCGGTGGGGAAGGCGCGAGAGACGCAGGCGCCATCGCATGACAACAGGGCGCGGGTCCCCCTCTCCCGTGTGGGAGAGGGGATCCCGCGATTTATCCTTGGAACGTCCTAGAACAGCGCCCGCTTACTGAAGCAGCTGGAACTTGCCGCCCTTCATCACCAGCACCACGACGCCCGAGGTATCCGCCGGGTCGCGGCTGTCCGAGAACGAGAACGGACCCATCACGCCGGTATGCTTCACCTTGATCAGCGCGTCCTTGATCTTCTCAGGCTCCGGCGCGCCGGCCGCGTCGATCGCCTTGGCGACGATGAACAGGGTGTCGTAGGCCTGGGCCGCGAACTGGTCGGGCAGGTCGCCGCCGTACTTGTCCTTGAAGGCGTTGACGAAGGCCTGGTTGGCGGCGTCCGGCTTGCCGATGAACCACGGGCTGCCGACGAGGGTGCCGTCCGCCGCCTTGCCGGCGATGTCGCCGAGCTTGGGCGAGTTCAGGCCGTTGCCGCCGATGAAGAACACCTTCTCGGGAATGCCGAGCTGGCGCGCCTGGAGCTCGATGCCCGAGGCCGCCTCGACCAGGGCCGACAGCACGATCGCGTCCGGGTTCAGCGCCTTGATCTTGGTGAGCTGGGCCGAGAAGTCGGAATCCTTCGAGCCGAAGGTCTCGGTGCTCAGGGTCTCGATGCCGAGCTTCTCGAGCGAGGCCTTCATCACGTCGTAGGCCGACTTGGTGAAGGCGTCGTCGTTGCCGTACATCACGGCCACGCGCTTGACGCCGAACTTCGCCTGCGCGGTCTTGAGCGTGACCGGGATGACGTCGGCCTCGGGGAGCGAGGTGCGGAAGACGTAGGGCCCGATCGCCGTGATGCCGTTGGCCGTCGTCGACGTGCCGACGATCGGCACCTTGCGCTCGTTGGCGACGGGGCCGGCGGCGAACATCTCGTTCGACAGGGTGGGGCCGAGGATCAGCGGGACCTTGTCGCGGCCGATGAGCTTGCGGGCGGCGTTGAGCGCCTGCTCCTTGGCGCCGGCCGAATCTTCGTAGGCGATGGCCAGCGGCCGGCCGCCGAGCACGCCGCCGGCCTTGTTGATGTCGGCGAGCGCGAGGTCGAAGCCGCGCTGGATGGCGATCCCGTAGCGGCTGTTCGGCCCGGTCAGGATCTCGATCGCGCCGAGCTTCACCGGCGCCTTGTCCTGCGCCTGCGCGCCGGTCAGGCTGCTTCCCAGCACCGCCGCCGCGAGCAGCACTCTCCTCGACATCGACCGCATCCCGGTTCCTCCTCGCATCCGCTGTTCTGGTTGCCGTGCCGCACGACGACGGGCCGGGCTTCGGCACTGGATCGGAGAAGCGCCTTAAAGCACTGTGGGGCGGCGGTAAATCGTTTCCCGCGGCCACGCACATGCGAGAACGGCCCCGCCGGTGGGCGGGGCCGTTCTCGCATGCTGCGAAAGGATGATCCGATGATCAGAGCGCGCGGTCGAAGCGCAGCTCGCCGGCCTGGCTCTTGATCACCAGCTGCGAGCCGACCATGTCCCATTGGCCCGAGGTGCGGAGCGCGGTGAAGAACTGCATCTCCGAGGCGCCGACCGCCTTGTCGCAGTTGCGCTTGGTCAGCGCCAGCGGGCCGACCGCCAGGTGCTGCTCCTTGAGCGGGAAGGCGGTCGCCGCGAAGGTGTTGCAGCCGCCGAAGCCGCGGGCGCGGTACTGCTTGTCGATGATGAAGCTCGGCCGCTCGTTGCCGGCGAAGGGCTTGCCGTTGAGGCTCACCGCCGTCCAGGTCGAATCGAGCGGGAAGATCTTCTCCTGGGCCTTGAGCGGCGGGATGTATTGCGGCGCGTTGGCCTTGTCCCGGTTCTTCTGGCCGTAGCCCAGCATGTTCTGCGCCGAAGCCTGCGTGGCCGACGCCAACAGCGCGACGGCACCGGCGGCCAGCGCAACCTGCATCGCCTTCATCGCATTCCCCATTTGCCTTGTCGTGTTGCGGCGAACCGTAGAGAGGGCACCCCGCACCCGCAACCCTGGCCGCATGCGCGAGCACCCCGTATCGGCATCTTGCCGATGACTGTTGCATTTATGCGGCAAGCTTGGCCGCAATGTGGCAGGACTCGCGAAAGCTTGCCGGTGTGGCAACGAAAGCGGGGCCTCGCCGTTAGCCAGGGCGTCGCCGCGACGGCGGGCGGCGCGGATCGGGCCACGAGAGAGTAGGGGACAGGCTTCAGTGAACGGCGCAGACGACATCACGGCGGCGCAGCTGCGCCGGGCGCGGGACCTGCTGGGCTGGTCGGAGGACGAGCTGGCCTTGCGCGCCAACGTCGACGCGGAGAGCATCCGCCAGTTCGAGGCGGGACGCTACCCGGCTTCCCCCCAGCAGCGGGGCGCAATCCGCGGCGCCCTCGTCGCCGCCGGGGTGGAACTGACCGACGGCGCCTATCCGGATGCCCGGTTGCGCCCGGAGGACGCGCCGGACAAGGGCATCCACCCGAGCGAGCTCACCACCGAGAACGACCGCTGACCGTCGGGACGGCATCGCTTGCCGCGGGCTCGCGTGGCCGGACTCGCGTGGCCGGACTCGCGTGGCGGTGCAGCCGGCTCGCCCGCTGCGGCAGAGACCCCGAAACTGCAACCTTCCGTTGAGAAAGCGTGACAACCAAGGAAATACAACGAAGCTACCATCCGACTTAGTCCCCCTCCCGCGTAATTTTTAACGGTTAGGCCGCCACGGTGGCGGACGGGAACGGTTCGATCCTACCCGGGGGGAAAATGCTATCGCGACTGAAGATCGCCGCCAAAATCGCGGCCGTGACCTCGATGGCCTGTATCATGGCCGGCGGAGCCTTGTGGTACGCGTCGTCGCGACTGACCGAGATCGGCGGACGCTACGATCGCTTCGTCGCGCAGGAGAACCGCGCCGCCGCCGATGCCCGACGCGCGACCCGCTACGTGTTCGAGATCGGCTACGCTCTCGAACGGACCCTGACCGCCCCGGATGCAGCGGCGCGGCAGCCCTTTCTCGCCGAGATCGACGCGTCGCAACCGCTTCTGGGGCAGATCATGGCCGGGCTGCCGGCCGAGGCGCCCGCCTTCGCGGGCCGGATCGCCGCGGCGGCCGGCGCGATGGAGCGCTTCATCGTGGAGAGCCAGACGGCGCGCCGGATGGTCGAGGCGGGTGAGGCCGCGCGGGCCGCTGCCCATGCCCGCCGGGTGGTCGATCCCCTGATGAGGACGGCCTACGAGCGCGGCGGTGTGCTGGCGGACGACATCACCGCCTATGTCGACGGCGAAGCCAAGCGGCTCGCCTCCGAGACGCGGTCGGCCCGGACCATGACCCTGACGCTCGGCATCGCCACCGTCCTGGTGGGTTTCTGCGTCGCGATGATCATGTCGGCCTTCGGCATCACCCGGCCGCTCAGCCGTCTCGTCGGGGCGATGAACCGAATGGCGGAAGGAGAGGTCGAGGCGCGCCTCGTCGAGACGCAGCGGCGCGACGAGATCGGTGCGGTGGCCCGGGCGGTCGAAGGAATCAAGGCCATGGTGGCCCGCAAGGTGGCGGAGGATGCGGAGCGCGGCCGGGACGCGGCCGCCGCCTCGTCGCAGGAGCGACGCCACATGCTGATCGGCCTCGCCGACGAGTTCGAGCGCGAGGTGGGCGGCATCTCCGGGGAGATCTCCTCCGCCTCCACCCTGCTCCAGGAAGCCGCCCGGACGATGAGCGCCACCGCGACCGAATCCGCGGCGCAATCCACCGCCGTGGCGGCGGCGGCCGAACAGGCGGCGGCGAACGTCCACACCGTCGCGGCGGCGGCCGAGGAGCTCGGCTCGTCGGTCCAGGAGATCGGCCGCCAGGTCGACGGCGCGGCCCGGCTCGCCGAGGCCGCGGTCGCGGAGGCCGGCCGCACCGGCGAGGCGGTGCACGGCCTCAGCCAGGCGGCCGCGCGCATCGGCGACGTCACGGCGATGATCTCGACCATCGCCGCCCAGACCAACCTTCTGGCGCTCAACGCCACCATCGAGGCTGCCCGGGCGGGCGCGGCGGGCCGGGGCTTCGCGGTCGTCGCCGCGGAGGTGAAGGCCTTGGCCGACCAGACCGCGCGGGCCACCGCCGAGATCGCCGGCCAGGTCGGGGCGGTGCGCGACTCGACCGACTCGGTGGTCTCGGCGATCGCCGGCAGCATCCGCGAGATCAGCGGCGTGTCGGCCTCGATCGCGGCGGCCGTGGAGGAGCAGGACGCGGCGACCCAGGAGATCGTCCGCAACGTCACCCAGGCCGCCACCGGCACCGGCGAGGTGACGGGCAATATCGGCGGCGTCGCAGAGGCGGCCGAAGGGACCGGCCGCACGGCGGACCAGGTCCTCGACGCCGCCTCGGGCCTGTCGCGCCAGTCCGACCGCCTGAGCGCCGAGGTGCGCCGTTTCGTCGAGACGATCCGGGCGGCGTGACGGGAGACGGTCGGCGCAAGGGACGGGCACCGGCCGCGCGGGATCGCGTTCCGCGGGGCCTGGGACTCAGGGGGCGACCACCCGGCCGCCCACCTTCGCGGCGACCGCCTCGACCACTCCCGCGGCGAGGCGGTGCCGCGCGCCGCCAGTCCCTCGGCGAGGACCAGGTACGCGCCGCCGCCCGACGGCTGTGACGGACGGTATCGCGCACATCTCCACCGAGATGTGACGCAGCGGAATACGGGCCTTCAGCCGAGGGCCAAGCTCTTCAGGTCGAAGCCGGGATCCGCCGCCTGCTCGGGCGTCGGGCTGCGGCCGGACTGGAGCAGGCGCCGGGCGATCATGTGGTCGGCCGGGCGGTTGAGGGATTCGACGCCGGCGAGGCGCCCGCCGCGGTAGCAGAACACGGAAACGCCCCGTTGGACACCGCCGGATTCCGGATCGCCCCGGCGCACGGCGAGGTCGTGCGGCTGGCACAGGCCTGCGATCTGGAGCTTCAGCGGGCCCTGGTCGCTCCAGAACCACGGCACCGCCGTGAAGGCGGCGGGCCGGCCGGCGAGGCGGGCGGCGACGCAGCGGGCACCGTCGACGGCGTTCTGCACCGATTCGATCCGCACCCGCGCCCCTTCGGCGTGAGGCGAGGGGAAGCTCGCGCAATCGCCGATCGCCGAGATCGCCGGATCCTCGGTCGCCAGCACCGCGTCGACCGCGATCCCGTTCTCGACCCGCAAGCCCGCCGCCTTCGCGAGTTCGTCGTTCGGCAGGACGCCGATGCCGACGAGGACGAGGTCGGCCGCCACTTCGCGCCCATCCGCGAGGGCCACCGCCCGGACGCGGTCCGGCCCGACCAGCCCCGAGACCGCGCTGCCGAACAGGAAGCGCGTGCCGGCCCCGACATGCGAGGCCTCGATCAGCGCCGCCATGGCGGGCGAGACCGAGCGGGCGAGGGGACGGTCCAGCCCCTCGATCACCGTGACGGGGATCCCCTTCTGGGCGCAGACCGCCGCGAATTCGAGCCCGATGAAGCCGGCCCCCACCACGGCGACCGACCGCGCTTCGGCGAGCGCCGCCTTCAGGGCATCCGCCTCGGCCAGGGTGCGCAGCTGGTGGAGTCCGGGCAGGTCGGCGCCCGGCACCGGCAGCGGGCGGTTGCGCGAGCCGGTCGCCAGGACGAGGTGGTCGTAAGCGAGCGCCTCCCCGGAGGCGAGGTGCAGGCGCCGCGCCGCCCGGTCGATCGCGGCCACCCGCTCGGCGCCGCGCACGGTCAGCCCGTGCTCGGCGAAGTAGGCCTCCGGCCGCAGGGCGAGCCCCGCCGCGTCCGTCTTGCCCAGCATGTAGGCCTTCGACAAAGGCGGCCGGCCATAGGGCAGGCCCGGCTCCTCGCCGACGAGGGTCACCGGCCCGGCATGGCCGTTCTCGCGCAAGGAGGCCGCGAGCTGAAAGCCGGCCTGGCCGGTGCCGACCACCACGATTCCGTTCATCGGCAGGACATAGCCCGGAAGCCGCGGCGGCGTCGAGCTTGCGCGCTACCAGGCGACGCAGAGCTTGCCGAAATGGCCTCCGCTCTCCTGGTGGCGGAAGGCCGCGGGCAAGTCGGCGAAGGCGTCGATGCGGTCGATCACCGGGCGGATTCCCGTCCGGTCCAGGGCCGCGACGTAGTCCTGCTGCTGGCGCCGGCTGCCGACGATCAGGCCCTGGAGGCGGGCTTGCTTCGCCATCAGCGCCGAGGTCGGCACCTCGCCGCCCCGCCCGGTGAGCACGCCGATCAGCGCGATGTGACCGCCGACCCGCACCGCCTCGATCGACTGAGCCAGGGTGCCGGGTCCGCCGACCTCGACGACGTGATCGACGCCGCGCCCGCCGGTCCAGTCGCGCACCTGCCGGCCCCACTCGACATGGGTGCGGTAGTTCACCGTGTGGTCGGCCCCGAGCGCCCGCGCCCGTTCGAGCTTGGCATCGGAGGAGGAGGTGACGATCACGGCGGCGCCCATCGCCTTGGCGATCTGCAGGGCCGCGATGGAGACGCCGCCGGTGCCGAGGGCCAGCACCGTGTCGCCGGCCTTCAGGCCCCCATCGCCGACGAGCGCCCGCCACGCCGTGAGGCCCGCGGTGGTGATGGTGGCGGCCTCAGTCGGGCTCCAGCCGCGCGGCGCGCGGGTGAAGGCGCCGGCGGGCCGGACCGCGTGGGTGAGGGCGAAGCCGTCGACCCCGTCGCCGGGCACCTGCGTGAAATCGCCGACCGGAGCCTGCGGCAGCCCGTCCGCCCAGTGCGGGAAGAAGCAGGAGACGACCGCGTCGCCGGGGGCGAACTCGGTCACGCCCTCGCCGACGGCCTCGACGCTGCCGGCCCCGTCCGACATCAGCACGCGGCCATCGGCGGCGGGGGAGCGCCCGCTCGCCACCAGGAGGTCGTGGAAGTTGAGCGAGGTCGCGTGGATCGCGACCCGGATCTCGCCGGGGCCGGGCTGCCCGGGATCAGGCCGCTCGGCGACCTCCAGCCGGTCGAGGCCGCCGGGGCTGCGTACGACGAAGGCCTTCATTCGATCCTCCTGCATCCTCTCCGGCCGAACCAGCCGGGGGTGTCAGGTAGGACGCGCATCCGCGGCTTCGAGGCCGAGGATCAGCCACCCCGGCATGCGGAGGGCGCCAAGCTGCATCCCGCCCGGCGCCCCGCGACGCGATCGAGCGCGTCAGAAGTCGCGCTGCACGCGCATGCGGACGTGGAACGCGTCTGCGACGTTCGTGGTGGCGACGGGAGCGCCCGCCGCGTCGACCGGCACGCCGTTGACGATCCGTGCGACGCTCTGGCCGGGGCTCTTGTTCAGATCCGCCCGCGATCTCGTCCTGAGGTGGGGGGTTAGGACAGGCCGACTTGTCTCGAGGCATGAGTCGTCGATCTTGCCCGAGCAGGCTCTCAGGATGAAGTCGTGGGCGGGAGAACCACTCGTCGCGGCCCTGTCGCGGACCCCGGAGACGGGCATGATATCTCCGCGCCTTCGCATCGACACGTCGATGCGAAGGCGTCCGGCGCATCGGCGCCGGCGCCCGTTCGGGCTTGCCTTGCGCCTTCGAACGGATCTGTTCGAAGGCGCGGCGGTATGACGTGGAGAAATAGATCTTTGCCGCCCGGCACCGAACCGGCCCTCAATGCTCCCGCGCCGCCAGCACCGCCTCGGCCCGGATCTCCTCGGTGAGCTGGGCTTTCAGCCGCGAGAATTCGGGGCTGGTCTTCACCGTGTAGTGGCGCGGATGGCCGAGTTCGACCGGGACGTCGGCCTTGATCCGCCCGGGGCGGGCCGTCATCACGATCACCCGGGAGGCCATGAAGATCGCCTCCTCGATGTCGTGGGTGACGAAGATCACGGTCTTGCGCTCGCGCTCCCAGATGCCGAGCAGCAATTCCTGCATCAGCCCGCGGGTCTGGTTGTCCAGCGCCCCGAACGGTTCGTCGAGGAGCAGGATGGCGGGATCGTTGGCGAGCGCGCGGGCGATGGCGGTGCGCTGCTGCATGCCGCCGGAGAGCTGCTTGGGGTAATGCCCCTCGAAGCCGCGCAGGCCCACCTTGTCGAGATAGGCCGCGACGATCTCGCGGCGCTCCGCGGTCGGCACGCCGCGCTCGCGCAGGCCGAAGCCGATATTCTCGGCCACCGTCAGCCACGGAAACAGGGTGTAGGACTGGAACACCATGCCCCGGTCGGGGCCGGGCCCGCGCACCTCGCGCCCCTCGACGAGGACGCGGCCCGCGCTCGGCCGGTCGAGCCCGGCGACGATGCGGAGCAGCGTCGACTTCCCGCAGCCGGAGGGCCCGAGGATGGTGATGAAGTCGTTCTTGGCGATCACGAGATCCGTGGGGCTGAGGGCCTGCACGGGCTTGGCGCCGCGGTTGCCGGGGAAGACGCGCGCCACGCCCTCGACCGCGACCTCGATACTGTCCCGCATCAGGCGAGCTTCCAGGGAAACAGGAGCCGGTTGGCCGCCTTGAACAGGAAGTCCGAGACGAGGCCGATCAGCCCGATGACGATGATGCCGAAGATGATCTGCCCGGTGGCGAGGAGCGCCTGGCTCTCGATGATCATGTGGCCGATGCCCGACGAGGAGCCGATCAGCTCGGCGACGATGACGTAGGTCCAGGCCCAGCCGAGCACGAGGCGCAGGATCTCGGCGATCTCGGGGGCGGTCGCCGGCAGCAGCACGCGGCGGATGATGCCGGCGTCGCTGGCGCCGAGCGTGTAGGCCGCCTCGACGAGGTCGCGCCGGACATTGCCGACCGCGACCGCGATCATCAGGATGAGCTGGAACACCGAGCCGATGAAGATGACGAGGAGCTTCTGCGTCTCGCCGATGCCGGCCCACAGGATCAGCAGCGGCACGAAGGCCGAGGCCGGTAGGTAGCGGGCGAAGGAGACGAAGGGCTCGAAGAACGCCTCGACCGGCTTGTAGGCGCCCATCATCACGCCGAGCGGCACGGCGATCAGGGAGGCGAGCAGGAAGCCGCCGAGCACCCGCCACACCGTGATCCCGATATCCGACAGGAAGTCGAACCGGGTGAGGAGCAGCCAGCCGTCCTGGACCATGGTGATCGGATCGGCCAGGAAGGTCTTGGGCACCAGCCCCCCGAGGGTCGCGGCGGCCCAGGCCGCCACGAACAGCACGAAGAAGCTCAAGCCGAGGACGGCCTTCGCCGGGCCGCCGACCGGCTGCAGCGGACGCAGGGACCTCACTGCACGAAGCGGGAATCGGCGAGGCCGGCGATGTCGGGCTTCTGCCGGATCACGCCGATCTCGAGCAGCAGCTCGGCCGCCTGCTCGGAGAACTTCTGGTGCTCGCCGTTGAAGAACGCCTTGTTGGCGGCGCGGTCCTGCCAGCGCAGGAATTGCGCGGACTTGCCGAAGGCCTCACCGGTCTGCTTCACGTCGGCGCCCATGATCTCGTAGGATTTCTGCGGATCCTTGGCGATCATGTCGAGCGCCTCGAAGTAGCTGTCGGCGAGCGCCTTCGCGGCCTTCGGGTTCTGATCGAGGAATTCGGGGGTGCAGCCGAAGGTGTCCATCACCATCGGATAGTCGAGGGTGGTGGCGATGATCTTGCCGGCCTGCGGCGCGGCGCGCACCGACGAGAGATAGGGCTCGTAGGTCATCGCGGCATCGTTCTGGCCGGCGATGAAGGCCTGCGCGGCCGGGCCCGGCTCGAGGTTGACGACCTTCACATCCTTGAGCGACAGGCCGTTCGCCTTGAGGATCCAGGCGAGGCCGAAATAGGGCGCGGTGCCGGGGACCGAGGCGGCCACGGTCTTGCCCTTCAGGTCCTTGATCGACGACACGTCGTTGCGGACGGCCAGCCCGTCGGCGCCGTAGGACTTGTCGAGCTGGAAGATCTGCTTCGTCGGCACGCCGTTGGCGTTCCACACCACCCAGGTCTCGACCGTGGTGGCGGCGCATTGCACGTCGCCGGAGCGGATGGCGAGATGGCGGCTCGCCTGCGGGATCTTCTTCAGCGAGACGTCGAGGCCGTTCTTCTTGAAGATGCCGGCCTCCTTCGCCAGCGTCAGGGGCGCGAAGCCGGTCCAGCCGGACAGGCCGACGGTCACCTTCGTCTCCTGCGCGGCGGCCTGACCGGCCAGCGCGGCCGCGACCACCAAACCTGCGGCAACCGCCTTCATCATCCCCTCCCGCTCGCCTGCACGATCCACTCGCCAAGCAACGCCCGCCAAGCCCCACTCGCCAAGCCTCGCCTGTCGTACCGTCGCCCGGCCGTTGTGTATAGACATAATAGCGGGCAGGTTGCCCGCGGATCCGGCACGTCCCCTGCCGCCCCGGCCCCCTGCACCCGAACGGCGCCGCGCGCGTTGTCGGGGTTGACGCGGTTGTCACGAGGAGCAGTCGGATGAGCGGAAGCACGCGCCCCACCGTCGTGGTGACCGGCGGCAGCGCCGGGGTCGGGCGCGCGGTCGCGGTCGCCTTCGGGCGCCGGGGCTGGAATGTCGGCATCGTGGCGCGGGGCCGGGCGGGGATCGCCGCTTCGGTCGAGGAGGTGCGGGCGGTCGGGGGCCGGGCACTGGGCTACCGCGCCGACGTCGCCGATCCGCGGGCGGTCGACCGCGCGGCGGACGCCTTCGCGGACGAGTTCGGCGGCATCGACGTCTGGGTCAACAACGCCATGGTGACGGTCTATGCCGAGGTGGCGCAGATGAGCCCGGAGGAGTTCCGGCGCGTCACCGAGGTCACCTATCTCGGCCAGGTCCACGGCACGCTCGCGGCCCTGCGCCACATGCGCGAGGCCGACCGCGGCACCATCGTGCATGTCGGCTCGGCCCTGGCCTACCGGTCGATCCCGCTGCAATCGGCCTATTGCGCCGCCAAGTCGGCGGTGCGCGGCTTCGTCGACAGCCTGCGCACGGAATTGCTGCATCACCGCAGCGGCATCCGCCTCACCATGGTGCAGCTGCCGGCGGTGAACACGCCGCAATTCGACTGGGCCCGCTCGCGCCTGCCGCGCCGCCTCCGGCCGGTGCCGCCGATCTTCCAGCCCGAGGCGATCGCCGAGGAGATCGTGCGCGCGGCCTACGACGCGCCCCGCGAACTCTGGATCGGCACCCCGTCCTGGCTCGCGATCCTGGGGGCACAAGGCGCACCCGCCTTCACCGACCACTACCTCGCCCGCCACGGCTACGAGGGCGAGATGACGGACGAGCCGGCGGAGCCCGGGCGGCCCGACAACCTGTTCGACCCGGTCGACGCCCACAGCGATTCCGGCGCCCACGGCCGGTTCGGCGCGCGGGCCAAGGGCAGCGTCGTGGCAGCGGACCCGATGTGGCTGCATCTCGGGATGATCGCGGCGGCAGGCCTGATCGGCGGGGCGGCGCTGGTGGCGGCCAGACGGAGCGGACAGCGGGATCCCCGGATCGCGAGCCGCTGACGCGTCTCCGGTTCTCGGCCCTCGCGGCCCGTCGCCGAGACGGCCGAGCCTGCCTCAGCGCCGCCGCTGCCACTCCGGGGATCCGGATGCGTCATCGGCGGCGGGGAGGGCGGGACGGCGGCGCGGCCGCATCACCCCGGACCCGCACCGGCCGGCGACGATGCGTGCCGGGGCCAAACCCGCCGCGGAGGGCTCCTCACCGGTCTCGTGGTTGCAGCGGACGATCTCAGCTCGCCCGGGCCGCACGTCGCTCCGCCCTGAGCGCACCCATCAGGAAGGCGATCATCGCGTCCAGGGCCGGCACGAAATCCTCCGGGCACTGGACCACCAGCACCGGGTGGCAGAAGCGCACGATCGCCGTATGGACGCAGCGCGCCGCCACCGCCGGATCCTCGACCGCGAACTCGCCCCGCGCCACGCCGTCGGCGATGACGCGCTCCAGCACGGCGGTGATCCGGTCGACGTGGTGGCGGCAGACGTCCCAGCTCTCGGACATGGCCGCCTCGACCATCTCGTGCATGCGCGGATGGCCGGTGAAGCGGCCGACGGCGTCGCGGTGCAGGAAGACGATGATCTCGCGCAGGCGGGCCTCGGCCGGGAGGCCGGGCCGGTCCGCGAGGGCGGCGATCCGCGCCTCGACCTCGCCGATCAGGCGCGCCACCACGGCCTCGTTGATCGCCTTCTTCGAGTCGAAGAACCGGTACACGTTGGCCGGGCTCATCCGCAGGGTCTTGGCGATGTCGGCCACCGTGGTCTTCTGGTAGCCGATCTCACGGAAGAAGCGCTCCGCCGTCGCCAGGATGCGGCAGCGGGTATCGGACGACGTTTCCTCGACCGGTGGAGGTGCGGACAGGGCAGGGATCATCCGCGAAGCCTATCGTGCCGATTGCATGCGGGTCAAAAGGCATCGGCGACCTTGGCGCGGGGTGTGGCATCTGCGTCACCCCGCGCCGGCCCGATCAGGACCCGAATTGCGAGCCCAGCCGCTCCAGATACTCGGCGAGATCGATGCCGCCGACCTTCTTGCCATAGTCGAAGCGCATGCCGGGCCGGATCGCCACGCTCTCGCGGGCCGTGGTCAGGGTGACCGGCCTGGTGCAGACCCAGGCCCCGTCGCGACGATGCTCGAAGTAGTTCAGAATCTCGTGCCCGCCCATCTCCGGCCTCCCGACCAATCCTGCCGGACAACGTGACAGTCGGGTGGAAGTTCACACGACGTTGCGGCCGATCGCCGGACTTCGCGCAAGCTCGACCATGCATGGCCGCTTGCGCCGCGCCTTGCCCCGGGGGACAATCGGCCGAGTTCCGCCAGGAGACATCCCGATGCCGGTCGCCCGCCGCGAGGCCTTGTTCCTGATCGCCGGCGCCGTCAGCCTGCCGGCCCGCGCCGCGCCGCTGCAGAGCAGCGCGACCGCCTCCGCCTTCAGCTTCGCGAGGCCCGAGGGCGGCAGCCTGGCGCTGGCCGAGCTGATGGGCAAGCCGATCCTGGTGGTCAACACCGCGACCGCCTGCGGCTACGCCCCGCAATTCTCGGGGTTGCAGCAGCTCTGGACCCGGTTCGGCGCCCGCGGGCTGACGGTGATCGCGGTGCCCTCGGCCGATTTCGGGCGCCAGGAACCCCTCGACGGGATGGCGATCGCCGAGGCGGCGCGCAAGAACCACGGCGTCACCTTTCCGGTGGTGGCCAAGACCGGCGTGACCGGGGCGCAGGCGCACCCGTTCTACCGCTGGGCCGCCGCCGAGAAGCCGGCCGAAACCCCGCGCTGGAACTTCCACAAGTACCTGGTCGGCCGCGACGGCCACGTGGCCGCGGCCTTCGCGACCCCGGTCGAGCCGACCGATCCGCGGGTGATCGCGGCGATCGTCAAGGAGCTGGACGCGGCGGGGTGAGGGAGTTCCGTCTCGCGAGACTGGAAGCCGGAAACCTCTCCCCTCCATCCAACCCAAAACCTCATCCTGAGGGTGGGAAGGGCAGTGGGCTCGGTTGCCTGACGCGCCGAGCCCACGCCAAACCGATTAGGCCACCGCCTTCTGCGCACCGGTCTGCACGTGGAAGTCCGGCCCGTTGCCGGTCTTCGCCACGTAGCCGGCCCGGATCACGAAGTCGCCGAAGCGCTCGCCCTTGGTCCGGTCCTTGGCATAGGCGGCGAAGAGCGGGTCGAGCTTCGGACGGATGTCGGCGGCCGTCACGTCCTCGGCGTAGAGCTTGCTCAGCCGCGAGCCGTCGAAGGCGGCGCCGAGATAGAGGTTGTAGCGCTCGGGGCCGCGGCCGACGAGGCCGATCTCGGCGATGAACGGCCGGGCGCAGCCGTTGGGGCAGCCGGTCATCCGGATGGTGATGTCGTCCTCGGCGAGGCCGTGGCAGGCCAGGCTCTCCTCGAGCTCGTCGATCAGGCTCGGCAGGTAGCGCTCGCTCTCGGCCAGAGCCAGGCCGCAAGTCGGCAGCGCCACGCAGGCGAGGCTGTTGCGGCGCAAAGCCCCCGCGCCGGTGGTGAGGCCGTATTCCTGCACCAGCGCGTCGATCTCCGCCTTCTTGTCCGCCGGAACGTTGGCGATGATGACGTTCTGGTTGCCGGTGAGGCGGAAATCGCCCTGGTGCACCTCGGCGATGCGGCGCAGGCCCGCCAGGAATTGCGGCCCGCCCTCGACGTCCTTGATCCGGCCGGACGGCACGTAGAGCGTCAGGTGGTGCTTGCCGTCGTCGCCCTCGACCCAGCCGTAGCGGTCGCCGTTGCCCGTGAAGGTGAAGGGCTTCGGATCCTGGAAGGCGCGGCCGACCCGCTTCTCGACCTCGGCCCGGAAGGCCTTCAGGCCGTAGCGCTCGATCGTGTACTTCAGGCGGGCGTTCTTGCGGACGTTGCGGTTGCCCCAGTCGCGCTGGACGGTCATCACCGCCTCGGCGACCTTGAGCGCGTATTCGGGCTCGGCGAACAGCATCACGTCGGCGGTGCGCGGGAAGGTGTCGGTCTCGCCGTGGGTCATGCCCATGCCGCCGCCGACGGTGACGTTCCAGCCCGTCACCTTGCCCTTCTTGTCGAGGATCGCGATGAAGCCGAGGTCGTGGGCGTAGACGTCGACCTCGTTGGAGGGCGGCACCGCCACGATGGTCTTGAACTTCCGCGGCAGGTAGGTCTTGCCGTAGACCGGCTCGACCTCGGCCGCGTCCTCGCCGCCGACCACGCGCTCGCCGTCGAGCCAGATCTCGCGCCAGGCATTGGTCTTCGGCAGCAGGCTGTCGGAGATGTCCTTGGCGAGCTTGTAGGCGGCCTCGTGGGCGCCCTTCTGGGCCGGGTTCGTCGCCGCCATCACGTTGCGGTTGACGTCGCCGCAGGCCGCGATCGTGTCGAGCAGAGCCGAATCGATCGCCGCCATCGTGCGCTTCAGGTTCGACTTGATAACGCCGTGATACTGGAAGGTCTGGCGCGTCGTCGCGCGCAGGGTCCCGTTGGCGTAGGTGCGGGCGATCTCGTCGAGGATCAGCCACTGCTTCGGCGTCACGACGCCGCCGGCGATGCGCAGGCGGATCATGAAGGAATAGGCCTTGTCGAGCTTCTTCTTGGTGCGCTCGGCGCGCAGGTCGCGGTCGTCCTGCAGGTACATCCCGTGGAACTTCACGAGCTGCCCGTCATCGTCCGAGATCGCACCCGTCGCGTTCTTCAGGAGCCCTTCGGCGAGCGTGCCGCGCAGGTAGCCGCTGGCGATCTTGATGTGCTCGTTGGCCGAGAGCTTGGCGGCTCGCGCCGCTTCCGCATCGGTGATCGGACGCTCGGTCGGCGGCGTCTCGTAAACGCGCTCGGCGGTGGAGGAGTCGGCGGTCTTGTGGTCGGCCATGGGGGTGGTGTCCGTTCGGGCGCCGGGTCCGGCGCATCATCTACCAGCGTCCCAGGCGCCTGACAGCACCGAATGAGACGCGGGAACCCCTCTTCCGAGCGGGAGAGGGGTCAGGGTGAGGGTGCTACGGCTCCGAGTCGAACTCAAACCGCGCCGTCGTGCGGGCGCGACGGCCGAGAGCATGATCCCTCCCCCCTCTGCGGGGGAGGGTGGCGAGCGGAGCGAGCGCAGCGGGACGAAGTCCCGCCGAGAGGGGCAGCGCGACGCTCGTACAGAGGGCGCCCTTCATCAAAGTCGCGACCTTTCCGGAAGCGTGGTTCCCCTCTCCCACCCCGCATCCGCGGGGCACCCTCCCCCGCAGAGGGGGGAGGGTTCATGCCCAGGCTCCTTTCCCACTCGGGAAAGGGAAAGCGGTGCGAATATCTTAGTACACGTCCTGCTGGTAGCGGTGGCTGCGCTCCAGGCCGGCCACCGCCGCCTCGGCGGCTGCCGCGTCCAGGCCCTTCACGTCGGCGAAGGCCTTCACGAGCGACGCCCGCACGTCCTTGGCCATCGCCTTGGCGTCGCCGCAGACGTAGAAATGGGCGCCGCCATCGAGCCAGGACACCAGCTCGCGCCGCTGCTCCCAGATCCGGTCCTGGACGTAGATTTTTTCCGGCTGGTCGCGGGAGAAGGCGACGTCGATGCGGGCCAGCGAGCCGTCCTCCAGGGCCTCCTGCCATTCGAGCTGGTACAGGAAGTCGTGGGTGAAGTGACGGTCGCCGAAGAAGAGCCAGTTGCGGCCCGGCGCCTCGGTGGCGCGGCGCTCCTGCACGAAGGCGCGGAACGGCGCCACGCCGGTGCCGGGGCCGACCATGACGATGTCGGTGGCCGGATCCTTGGGCAGGCGGAAGTGCTTGTTCGGCTTCACCCGCACCTTCAGCTTGGCGCCGTTGCGGATCCGGTCCGCCACGTGGACCGAGGCGACGCCCGTCCGCGCGCGGTCGTGGGTGGTGTAGCGCACCGCCGCGATGGTGAGGTGGGCCTCGTCGCCGACCTCGGCCCGCGAGGAGGCGATCGAGTAGGCCCGCGGCGGCAGCGGCCGGGTGATGTCGGCGAGATGTTGCGCCGAGAGCTTCGCCGGGTAGGTCTCGATCAGGTCGATGAGGTGCCGGCCCTCGATCCAGGCGCGGACCTCGTTCGACTCGATCAGGCGGCGGGCCTCCTCGTGGCCGGTGGCCTTGACGAAGCGCTCGACGGTCGCGGCCGACAGGGTGGTGATGTCGCGCTCGGCGAGCAAAGCCTGGCGCAGGACCGAGTCGCCTTCCAGGCCGGCGGCCTTCAGGATCTGGTCGACCAGGGCCGGGTCGTTCTCGGGGTAGAGCTCCAGGGAATCGCCGGGCTCGTAAGCAGGGGCACCGTCCTCGAAGGCGAGCGCGAGGTGGATCGTCTCCTTGTCGGAGCGCGACGAGTTGAGGTTGACGTGCTCGATCACCTCGACGGTGACCGGCTCGCGGCTGACCTCGACCTCCTCGTCGGCGCCGGCGCCGCGGGCGAAATCCACCGCCACGACGTTGCCGGCGGCGGCCTCGGCCGGAGCGAGCGCCTTGAGGGCGTCCTTGATCCAGGCGGCGGCCGGCTTGTCGAAGTCGAGGTCGCAATCGACCCGCGGCAGCACGCGCTTGGCGCCCAGCTCCTCGAAGCGGGCATCGAGGCGCTTTCCGATGGCGCAGAATTCGGCATAGGAGGTGTCGCCCAGCGCCAGCACGCCGAACTCGACCCCGTCGAGGCGGGGCGCACCCTCGCCCATGATCTCGCCATAGGCGCGCACGGCCCGGGCCGGCGGCTCGCCCTCGCCCCAGGTGGCGGCGATGACGACCAGGCGCTTCTCTTTCCCCAGGGCGGCGACGTCGAGGTCGGCGAAGTCGACGACCTTCGGCTTGAAGCCGTTCTTGCGGGCGAGCTTGGACACGTCGCCGGCCAGCTTCTCCGAGTTGCCCGACTCGCTGGCGAACACGATCGTCAGCGGCTCGGCGGCGCGAGGCGGGGCGGCCGGGGCAGGGGCCTCAACGGCGGCGACGGCACCTCCGGCGGCGTCGAGGCCGGCGAGGAAGCCGGCCAGCCACGCGCGCTGCAAGGCGGTGGTGGAGCCGAGGGCGGCATCGAGATGGGCCCGTTCGGCGTCGCCGAAGGGAGCCGTGCGGGGGAGAAGCGCGGGGCGAGACATGCCCGCACAGATGTGCCCGCGCCGCGCCGGAGTCAACCGAAATGTTCTTTTTGAAGAACGCGCCCGCGGGAGATCATCGTTATCGCCCGCAGGACGACTGAGAGAAAATTATTTCCCGTTGGCCGCGACGGGCTGGACGAAGGGCGCCGTCGGGAGCGGCAAGGCCGTGGTGCTCTTCACCTTCTCCATGGCGAAGCGCGACGTGACGTTCTTCAGCGGCAGCACCGCGATCAGGCGCTTGTAGAAGGCGTCGTAGGCCTGCATGTCGGCCACCACGACGCGGAGCATGTAATCCACGTCGCCGGCCATGCGGTAGAATTCCAGCACCTCGGGCATGGCCGAGACGGTGGCGGCGAAGCGCTCCAGCCACTCGCGCGAGTGGTCGCTGGTCTCGATCGAGACGAAAACTGTTAACCCCAGGCCTAATTTCACGGGATCGAGCACCGCCACCCGGCGGTCGATGACCCCGTCGGCCTCGAGGCGCTGGATGCGCTTCCAGCAGGGAGTCTGCGACAGGCCGACGCGCTCCCCGATCTGGGCGATCGACAGCGTCGCGTCGTTCTGGAGCAGGGCGAGGATCTTCAGGTCGATGGCATCCACTGCGCGGCTCCGGTTTGGGAGAAGATTCTTTCAAGGATGACCCTCGGTCAGGGAACGGTTTTCCGACCGGGGCATTCGCCAGGGCTCGTATCACCGGCGATTTCCGGACGCGCGGTCGCGAAAAACACCGGATCGCATCCCAGCCATGCCTTGACAGTGTTCGGTATAGCGAACAGTTACCCGGTCACACAAGCAGCCAATCCCGGGCTCTCCATGACCCTTCCCCTCGACCGCGCGGCGCAAAACGCCCTTGCGGAGGATCTGGCCTCGCGCCTGCGTCCCCTCGCCCTACCGGCGCGCCTCGCGTTGATCGACGCGACGGTCGACGGCCGCCTGGTCTTCACCACGAGCTTCGGCCTCGAGGACCAGGCGCTCACCCACGCGCTCCGCATGGCGAAGTCGCGCGCCGAGATCGTCACCCTCGATACCGGCCGGCTCTTCCCCGAGACCTACGACACCTGGGCCGAGACCGAAGCCGCCTACGGCTTTCGCATCCGCGCCTACGCGCCGGAGCGCGAGGCCGAGGAAAACTTCGTCGCGGAATCCGGCATCAACGGCTTCCGCCATTCGGTCGCGGCGCGGCAGGCCTGCTGCGGCTTCCGCAAGGTCGAGCCGCTCGGCCGGGCGCTCGCCGGCGCCGCCGGCTGGCTCACGGGCCTGCGCGCCGGCCAATCGGCCAACCGCGCCGAGACGCCGCTCGCCGAGGCCGACCATGCCCGCGGCCTCATCAAGCTCAACCCGATCGCCGACTGGACCCGCGAGGCGCTCGCCGAGCTGATCCACCAGAACTACGTGCCCTACAACGTGCTGCACGATCGCGGCTTCCCGTCGATCGGCTGCGCGCCCTGTACCCGCGCCGTGAAGGTCGGCGAGCCCGAGCGGGCCGGCCGCTGGTGGTGGGAGCAGGCGGGCAAGCAGGAATGCGGCCTGCACGTCGCGGGCGCCCCGGGCAGCGAGATCCGTCCCGGGCAGGAGCCGCGCCCCTTCGAGCCGGCCTCCTCGTCCGGCACATCTTCCAAGGCATCCGCTTCCAAGACATCCACTTCCAAGACATCCAACCCGGAGCTGGCCGCATGAGCGCCGCCCTCAAGATCCGCACCGACGGGCTCGACCGCCTGACCCACCTCCAGCGCCTGGAGGCCGAGAGCATCCACATCATGCGGGAGACGGTCGCCGAGACCGAGAACCCGGTGATGCTGTACTCGATCGGCAAGGATTCCTCGGTGCTGCTGCACCTGGCCCTGAAGGCCTTCGCGCCGGGCCGGTTGCCGTTCCCGCTGCTTCACGTCGACACGACCTGGAAGTTCCGCGAGATGATCGCGTTTCGCGATCGGCGCGCCAAGGAGCTCGGCTTGGATCTCCTGGTCCACACCAACCCGGACGGGCTCGCCCGCGGCATCGGGCCGGTGAGCCACGGCTCCGAGGTCCATACCGACGTGATGAAGACCCAGGCCCTGCGCCAAGCCCTCGACAAGCACAAGTTCGACGCGGCCTTCGGTGGGGCGCGCCGCGACGAGGAGGCCTCCCGGGCCAAGGAGCGCATCGTCTCGTTGCGCACCGCGCAGCACCGCTGGGATCCGAAGCGCCAGCGCGCGGAGCCCTGGCACCTCTACAACATGAAGAAGCAGCGCGGTGAGTCGTTGCGCGTCTTCCCGCTGTCGAACTGGACCGAGCTCGATATCTGGCTCTACATCGAGCAGGAGAACATCCCGATCGTGCCGCTCTATTACGCGGCCGAGCGCCCGGTGGTGCAGCGCGACGGGCAGCTGATCATGGTGGACGACGAGCGCCTGCCGCTCCAGCCCGGCGAGACGCCGGAGATGCGCCTGGTGCGGTTCCGGACGCTCGGCTGCTACCCGCTGACCGGGGCGGTGGAGAGCGACGCCGCGACCCTGCCGGAGATCATCGGCGAGACGCTGGCGGCCCGCACCTCCGAGCGGCAGGGCCGGGTGATCGACAAGGACGGCGCCGGCGCCATGGAGCGCAAGAAGCAGGAAGGCTACTTCTGATGACCGTGCATCAATCCACCCGCGCCTTCGGCTACGAGGCGTTCCTCGCCGCCCACCAGCGGAAGGAAGTGCTGCGGTTCATCACCTGCGGCTCGGTCGATGACGGCAAGTCGACCCTGATCGGGCGCCTGCTGCACGACACCAAGCAGATCTTCGACGACCAGGTCAGCGCGCTCGAGCGCGATTCGCGCCGCCACGGCACCCGGGGCGGTGAGATCGACCTGGCGCTCCTCGTCGACGGCCTCCAGGCCGAGCGCGAGCAGGGCATCACCATCGACGTCGCCTACCGGTTCTTCTCGACCGAGCGGCGCTCGTTCATCGTCGCCGACACTCCCGGCCACGTCCAGTACACCCGCAACATGGCGACCGGCGCCTCGACCGCCGAGGTCGCGGTGCTGCTGGTCGATGCGCGCAAGGGCCTGAGCCCGCAGACAAGGCGCCATGCGCTCCTGGTCTCGATACTCGGCATCCGCCGCGTCGTGCTGGCGGTCAACAAGATGGACCTGATCGGCTGGTCGCAGGACCGGTTCGAGGCGATCGTCGCCGAGTTCCAGGCCTTCGCGAAGGACCTGCGCTTCGCCGACGTCGCCGGCATCCCGCTCTCGGCGGCGAACGGCGACAACGTCGTGCTGCCCGGCGCCGCCGCGCCCTGGTATACCGGCGTGCCGCTGCTGCAGTACCTCGAAGAGGTGCCGGCCCATGTCGAGGAGGAGGTCGCTCCCTTCCGCATGGCGGTGCAGTGGGTCAACCGGCCGAATTCCGACTTCCGCGGCTTCTCCGGCCTGATCGCCTCAGGAAGCGTCGCGGTCGGCGACAAGGTGGTGGTGGCGCCCGCCGGCACCCCGTCGACGATCGCCCGGATCTACACCTATGACGGCGACTTGCCCCGGGCCATCGCCGGCCAGTCAGTGACCCTGGTGCTCGCCGACGAGGTCGATGCCTCGCGCGGCAGCGTGATCACGGCGGCGGCGCAACCGCCGATCGTCAGCGACCGGCTCGAGGTCCGGCTGTTCTGGGCCAACGAGGCCGAGCTGACCCCCGGCGCCACCTACCTCGCCAAGGTCGGCACGGTGACGGCCAATGCCGTGGTCGAGGCCGTGCGCGCGCGCATCGACACCGAGACCGGGCAGGGGGTGCCGGCCGCGTCCTTGAGCGCCAACGACATCGGCGACGTCACCCTGACCCTCGACCGCAAGGTCGCGGTCGACGCCTACCGGCAGAACCGCGATACCGGCAGCCTGATCCTGATCGACCGGGCGACCACCGACACGGCGGCCCTCGGGCTCGTCCAGGCTCTGCCGGTCGCGCCGCAGGGCGGCGCGAAGACCGAAGCTCCGAAGACCGAAGCGGCTCCGGCCGGCGGCGGCCTGCTCGGCTCCCTGAAGCGGCTGTTCCGCGGCTCGTCCCTGGCGCTCGCCGCCGGGGCCTCGCTCCTGGCGCTGGCGGGGGCGCCCGCCCCGGTGGAGGCGCAGACGCTGCTCAACGTCTCCTACGACCCGACCCGGGAGCTGTACCGGGCGATCGACGCGGCCTTCGCCAAGGAGTGGAAGGCCAAGACCGGCGAGACCGTGACGGTGCGCGCCTCGCATGGCGGCTCCGGCGCCCAGGCCCGCTCGGTCATCGACGGGCTGCCGGCGGATGTGGTGACGCTGGCGCTCGCCAGCGACATCGACGCCATCGCCGCCCGCTCGAAGAAGCTGCCGGCCGACTGGCAGAAGCGCTTAGCCCATAATTCGACGCCCTACACCTCGACCATCGTGTTCCTGGTCCGCAAGGGCAACCCGAAGGCGATCAAGGACTGGGACGACCTGGTGAAGCCGGGGATCCAGGTCATCACCCCCAATCCGAAAACCTCGGGCGGGGCGCGCTGGAACTATCTGGCGGCCTATGCCTACGCGCTGTCGAAGAACGGCAACGACGACGCTAAGGCGAAGGACTTCGTCACCGCCCTGTTCAAGAACGTGCCGGTGCTCGACACCGGGGCGCGCGGCGCCACCACCACCTTCGTGCAGCGGGGCCTCGGCGACGTGCTGATCGCCTGGGAGAACGAGGCGTTCCTGGCCGACGAGGAATTCGGCAAGGGCAAGTTCGACATCGTCGTGCCCTCGCTGTCGATCCTGGCCGAGCCGCCGGTGGCGCTGATCGACGCCAATGTCGACCAGAAGGGGACCCGCCGCCAAGCCGAGGCCTACCTGCAATTCCTCTATACGCCTGAGGCGCAAGCCATCATCGCCAAGAACTTCTACCGCCCGCGCGACGAATCGGCGGCTTCCAAGGAGGATCTGGCCCGCTTCCCCAAGCTGAAGCTCGTCACCATCGACGACACCTTCGGCGGCTGGCCCAAGGCGCAGAAGACCCACTTCGACGATGGCGGCGTGTTCGACGCCATCCTGAAGTCCCGCCAATGAGCAACGCCGCGGCCCTGCCCGCGGGGCGGGGAGCGGCCCGCTTCCGGCGACCGAGCGCGCTTCCCGGCTTTCGCCTGACCTTCGGGATCACGCTCACCTACCTGACCCTGCTCGTCCTGCTGCCGCTGGCGGTGCTGCTCCTGCGCGCCGCCAGCGTCGGCCCGGCCGGCCTGTGGGCGCTCGTCACCGATTCCCGCAACCTCGCGGCGCTCAAGACCTCGTTCGGCCTGTCGCTGGCCGCCGCGGCGATCGACGCGGTGTTCGGGCTCCTCATCGCCTGGGTGCTGACCCGCTACCGCTTCCCCGGCCGGCGGATCATCGACGCTCTGGTGGACCTGCCCTTCGCGCTGCCGACGGCGGTCGCCGGCATCGCCCTCGCCAGCCTCTACGCGCCGAACGGCTGGCTCGGCGAGCCCTTGATGGCCCTCGGCATCAAGGTCGCCTACACGCCGCTCGGCATCCTGGTGGCGCTGGTCTTCGTCGGCCTGCCGTTCTGCGTGCGCACGGTGCAGCCGCTGGTGGCCGAGATCGACAAGTCGAGCGAGGAGGCCGCGGCGATCCTCGGCGCCTCGCGCTTCCGGGCCCTCGTCACGGTGATCCTGCCGCCGCTGATTCCCGCGATGCTCACCGGGTTCGCCCTCGCCTTCGCCCGGGCGGTCGGGGAATACGGCTCGGTGATCTTCGTTGCCGGCAACCTGCCTTACGTCTCGGAGATCGCCCCGCTCTTGATCGTGATCAAGCTCGAAGAGTTCAACTATGCGGGCGCCACGGCCATCGCCGCCGTGATGCTGCTGATGTCCTTCACCGCGCTCCTCGCCATCAACCTCTTGCAGGATTTCAGCCGCCGCAGGTTCGGTCATGTCTGAGACCACCGTTCCCTCCATTCGCCCCGAGCCGCGCGGCCTGCACGCGGCTTTGACCGAGCCGCGCCCGGTCCGCATCGGGCTCACGCTCCTGGCCGTCGCCTTCCTGGGGCTGTTCCTGCTGCTGCCGCTGGCCGTGGTGTTCGTCGAGGCGCTGAGCAAGGGCTTAAGCTCCTACCTCGCCACCTTCGCCGAGCCCGATGCGCTCGCGGCGATCCGCCTGACGCTCCTCGTCGCGGTGATCGCGGTGCCGCTCAACGTCGTGTTCGGCCTGTGCGCCTCCTGGGCCATCGCCAAGTTCGATTTCCGCGGCCGTAACCTGCTCATCACCCTCATCGACCTGCCGTTCTCGGTCTCGCCGGTGGTCGCCGGCCTGATCTACGTGCTGATCTTCGGGGCGCAGGGGCTGTTCGGGCCGTTCCTGCAGCGCCACGGGATCGAGATCATCTTCGCGGTGCCGGGCATCGTGCTCGCCACGGTGTTCGTCACCTTCCCGTTCGTGGCCCGCGAGCTGATCCCGCTGATGCAGGACCAGGGCACCACCGACGAGGAGGCCGCGTTGACCCTCGGGGCGAGCCCGTGGCGGGTCTTCCGCACCGTGACGCTCCCCAACGTGCGCTGGGCGCTGCTCTACGGCGTGCTGCTCTGCAACGCCCGGGCGATGGGCGAGTTCGGGGCCGTCTCGGTCGTGTCGGGCCGCATCCGGGGATTGACCAACACCATGCCGCTCCACGTCGAGATTCTGTACAACGAGTATAATTACGTGGCGGCGTTCGGGATCGCCTCGCTTCTGGCGCTCCTCGCGCTCGTCACCCTGGCGGGTAAATCTTTCCTGGAATGGCGCCACGCCGATGCGCTGGCCGGACGCGGAGCCCACTGAGATGACGGCAGGATTCGCTCCCACCGCCCTGTCCCTGCGCCGCGAGGCGCCCGCCCGCCCGGTCGAGGCGGCCTCCGCCGAGCGCCTGCGCCAGGCCGGCACCTCCGTGCGGGTCGACGGCATCGTCAAGCGCTACGGCGGCCCCGGACCGGCGGCGCTCGAAGGCGTCAGCCTGGCGATCGAGCCGGGCGAGTTGCTGGCGCTCCTCGGCCCCTCGGGCTCCGGCAAGACCACGCTGCTGCGCGTGATCGCCGGCCTCGAGATCCCGGATGGCGGCAAGGTGTTCTTCGGCTCCCAGGACACCACTGATCTGCCGGTGCAACGCCGCGGCGTCGGCTTCGTGTTCCAGCACTACGCCCTGTTCCGCCACCTGACGGTGTTCGAGAACATCGCCTACGGCCTGCGCTCGCGCCCCCGGGCCCACCGCCCGAAGGAAGACGAGATCCGTCGCCGGGTCGAGCGCCTGCTGGAGCTGGTGCAGTTGCCCGACCTCGCCAAGCGCTATCCGGGCCAGCTCTCCGGCGGCCAGCGCCAGCGGGTGGCGCTCGCCCGGGCACTCGCGGTTGAGCCCTCGGTGCTGCTCCTCGACGAGCCGTTCGGCGCGCTCGACGCCCAGGTGCGCAAGGACCTGCGCCGCTGGCTGCGGGAGATCCACCGCGAGACCGGCCAGACGACGATCTTCGTCACCCACGACCAGGACGAGGCGCTGGAACTCGCCGACCGGATCGCGATCCTCAACAAGGGCCGCATCGAGCAGGTCGGCGCCCCCCACGAGGTGCAGGACCATCCGGCCTCGCGCTTCGTGATGTCCTTCGTCGGCGAGACCGCGCGCCTGACGGCGGAGGTCGCGGGCGGCGAGGTCCGCGTCGCCGGCCGGCCGGTCATCGCGGCGGAGCCGGGCTGGCCGCAAGGTGCGGTCGATCTCTGCCTGCGGCCCTGGGACCTCACGGTGGGGCAGGGCCCCGGCACGCTGCCCGGCACCGTGCGCGAATGGCGCCGCACCGGACGGGGCACCGTCGCGGAGATCCTGCTCGACGGCGCCGAGGCCCCGGTCGAGGTCAAGGTGACCGACGTCTACGAGCCGGGGGATCGGGTGGCGCTGGCTGTGGGCGCGGCGCGGGTGTTCCCGCGCAACTGAGCGCGGCATCCGGGCTCGCTCGACGCCCGCTCCATCCTCCGCGTCATCCCGGGGCCGCGCAGCGGCCCCGGGATGACATGGAGGGGTCCAAGACTGCCGGAATCCGGCCGGTGGCCCGCTCTCCACTTCGGGGCCAAGCAGACTTGCGTTAGCATGGCAACGCCTCATCTGCATATAATCTTGTCGTATTGCAGATTTTTGTTGCAAACCCTGCAACCACTTTAGCGAAGTCCGTTCACCGCCGCACCCGCCGGCTTTTTGCCTCCTCGGCGAACGCATCCTCCTGCGCCCGTAGCCGCTCGACGAACACCGTGGCCGCCCGGGCGATGTGCTGGCGCGACAGCCGGTCGGCGGTCTCGGCGTCGCCCGCCGCGATGGCCTCGAGGATCGCCGCGTGCTCGTCCCAGATGCGGGCCGGCATCGTCTCGTCCTCGCGCAGGACCTCGCCCATGATCCGCCGCAGGTGGTTGAAATGCGGCGCCGCAGTCTCGACGATGATCGGGTTCTCGGCGATCTCGCCGAGGAAGCGGTGGAAGGCGATGTCGGCGGCGATCAGCTCCGCCACGGAACCCGTCTGCGCCGCCGCGCGGCCCGCCGCCACCAGGGGAGGGCCCTCGCGGCCGGCACGGGCGGGATTGCGCTCGGCGGCGAGCCGGCTCGTCAGGCCTTCGAGCACGCCGCGCACCTCGTAGAGGTTCTGCACGAACGAGGCTTCCAGCGGCGCCACCACCAGCCCGCGCCGCGGCGCATCGCGCACGATGCCGTGGTTGCGCAGGAGCAGCAGCGCCTGCTGCACCGGCTGGCGCGAGACGCCGTAGGCATCGGCGAGTTCGTCCTGGATCAGCCGTGTATTCGGCGGCAGCCGCCCCTCGGTGATCTCGCTGAAGATCGCACCGTAGACCTGCTCGACGAGCCGGTGGCGCGTCAGGCTGCGGGCATCGGTCTCGCCGGCCATGGCCGGACCCCCCTTCACGCAAAAACTCGTCTCCGACGTGTTGCGCAAACTGGAGGCTTGTGCAATACCGAATTCGAAATTCGAATTCTGAATTCAATAAATGCCGCGGCGGGATGCTCCCGGAGTGACGGCATCGGGATTCGGTCGAGGGAGAAACGCCATGAACCACCCCCGCGTGCCCCAGCCCCGCATGACGGGGCTTCACCGGCGGCACCTGCTGGCCTCCGGCCTCGGTGCCGCCGCCGCGCTCGCCGCCGGCTTTCCGCGACCGGCCCTGGCGCAAGGCCAGAAGCTCACCTTCAAGCTCGGCACCGACCTGCCGGTGCCGCATCCGTTGAACGTGCGCCTCAAGGAGGCGATCGCGGCGATCGGCAAGGAGACCAACGGCGCGGTCGAGATCAGCCTGTTCCCGTCGAACCAGCTGGGCAGCGACTCGGACATGCTGTCCCAGATCCGCTCGGGCGCCCTCGAACTCGCGACCTTTCCCGGCACCGTGGTCTCGACCCTGGTGCCGGCGACCTCGCTCACCGGCATCGGCTTCGCCTTCACGAGCTACGACAAGGTCTGGGCCGCGATGGACGGCGAGGTCGGCGGCTATATCCGCAAGTCGATCGAGAAGGCCAACCTCGTCCCGTTCGAGACGACCTGGGACAACGGCTTCCGGCAGATCACCACCAGCACCAAGCCGATCCGGACGCCCGACGACCTCAAGAACTTCAAGATCCGCGTGCCGGTGGTGCCGCTCTGGGTCTCGATGTTCTCGGCACTCGGTGCCGCGCCGGTCAGCATCCCGTTGAGCGAGGCCTATTCGGCGCTCCAGACCAAGATCGCCGACGGGCAGGAGAACCCGCTGGCGCTCATCAACTTCGCCAAGTTCTACGAGGTGCAGAAATACTGCTCGCTCACCAACCATGCCTGGGACGGGTTCTGGATGATGGCGAGCGGCCGCGTCTGGAAGGGCGTGCCGGCCGACGTGCGGGCGATCATGGAGAAGCACCTCAACGCGGCGGCGTTGAAGGAGCGCGACGACATCGCCCAGGCCAACCGCGACACCCAGAAGGAATTGGAGGGGAGGGGGCTCGTGTTCAACACCACCGACCCGGCCGCCTTCCAGTCCGCGCTCAAGGCGACGAAGTTCTACGGCCAGTGGCGCGAGAAATTCGGGCCCGAGGCCTGGGCGCTGGTGCAGAAATATGCCGGGGATATCGGCTGAGGATTCGGACCGGCTGTTATTGTCTCCGACCGACCTGACACTCACGGCGTCATTCCGGGGCCGCGAAGGCGGAGCCCGGAATCGAGGACAGGTGGTGGTCCAGGAAAAGGCCGACAGCCTGCAGCTCACTCTCCTCCACCTGAGTGTCTGGATTCCGGGTCCCGCTTTCGCGGCCCCGGAATGACGATGGAGGGAGACCCGCCGTCGGCGTGACCTGACAGTCGTGGTCACACGAGCCCGAACAGAACGAGGAAGCGAGGACGACCACGATGAGGGATGTGCTCACGCCCGGGCAGATGCTCGCCGTCCAGGCGCGCCTGCAACCCGACCGGATCGGCGCGCGCGACCTCGAGCGCGAGATGACGTTCCGGCAATGGAACGCCCGCGCCTGCCGCCTAGGCAACGGCCTGCTCGGCCTCGGCCTCAAGAAGGGCGACCGGGTGGCGGTGCTGGCCTACAATTGCGTCGAGTGGCTGGAGCTTTACCCGGCCATGGCGAAGGCCGGCCTCGTCGCGGTGCCGATCAACTTCCGGCTCGTCGGTCCCGAGGTGCGCTACATCCTGGAGGATGCCGAGGTCTCGGCCCTGATCCTCCAGGACGAGCTCGCCGGCACGATCGAGGAGATCCGGGCCGACCTGCCGGTGGCGGAATCCCGCGTGGTGTGGTTCGGGGCGACACCCTGCCCGGCGGGCTTCTCCGCCTACGAGGACCTGATCGCCAAGGCACGCGAGGACGAGCCCGGCATCGCGGTCGACCCGGCCGATCCGTGGATGCTGATGTATACCTCGGGCACCACCGGCAAGCCGAAGGGCGCGATCCGCTCGCATCGCGGCGCCGCCATGCTGTCGATGATCACCGAGATCGAACTCGGCATCCACCGGCGCGATTCGGCTCTGCTGGTCATGCCGCTGTGCCACGCCAACTCGCTCTACTTCTTCGGCGCGTTCAGCTATTGCGGCGGCGTCACCAGCGTGTATTCGCGCAAGAGCTTCGATCCGGAGCATTGCGTGCGGGCCTTGGCCGAGGGCGGGGCGAGCTTCACCTCCCTGGTGCCGACCCACTACGCGATGATGCTGGGCTTGAGCCGGGAGGCGACGGCGCGCTACGACCTCACCCGCATCACCCGCCTGATGATCTCCTCGGCCCCGGCCCGGCCCGACACCAAGCGGGCGGTGATGGAGTTCTTCCCGAATTCCGGGCTCTACGAACTCTACGGCGCCACCGAGGTCGGCTGGGCGACGATGCTGCACCCGCCGGAGCAATTCACCAAGCTCGGCTCGGTCGGCCGCGAATGCGTCGGCTCGGCGCCGATCAAGCTGATCGACGAGGCCGGCAACGAGGTGCCGGACGGCGAGGCCGGCGAATTGTACTGCTCCAATCCCTACCTGTTCGACGGCTACTGGAAGCTGCCGGAGAAGACGAAAGAGGCCTTCCGCGGCGAGTACTGCACCGTCGGCGACATGGCCCGGCGCGACGCCGACGGGTTCATCCACCTCGTCGACCGCAAGAGCAACATGATCATCTCCGGCGGCGAGAACATCTATCCCTCCGAGGTCGAGGCCCTGCTCGGCAGCCATCCGGCGGTGCACGACGTCGCGGTGGTCGGCCTGCCGGACGAGACCTGGGGCGAGCGCGTCCACGCGGTGATCGTCCTGCGCGACGGCGCCTCGGCCAGCGAGGCCGAGATCCTCGGCTGGTGCAAGGATCGCCTCGCCGGCTTCAAGCGCCCGCGCACGGTCTCGTTCATGGAGGACCAGGCGATGCCCCGCACGGCGACGGGGAAGAACCTGCACCGGAAGCTGAAGGAACGGCTGGTGCAGGGGGAGGGGTAGGGGCGGCCATACCTGCGCCGCTCGACGGATCGGTCGCGGGTCTCTCCTCTCCCCGCCCGCGGGGAGAGGAGAAGGGCGCCCTATCTTGGTGCGGGCAGCGGATCGGGGCTTCGTGATCTGCGACGATGACGAACTCACCCGGAATGGATTCCGAGGCGAGCACGGCGCACCGATGGCGCGAACAACGACATAACGAGAGGGAGAAAACCCATGAGCCAGCAGGCCACCGTCCAGGACCTCAACGCCGACGCGCAATCCTGCGCCGCCTGGATCGCCCAGTTCCTGAAGGCGCGGGGCGTCGATCGGGTGTTCGGCCTCCAGGGCGGCCATATCCAGCCGATCTGGGATCATTGCGCCCGCCTCGGCATCCGCATCGTCGACGTGCGCGACGAGGGGGCGGCCGTCCACATGGCCCACGCCCACGCGGAACTCACCGGGGAACTCGGGGTCTGCATGGCGACCGCCGGACCCGGCGTCACCAACTGCGTCACCGGCATCGCCAACGCCTCGCTCGCCCGCGTCCCGGTGCTGCTGATCGGCGGCTGCACCTCGCGGCCGCAGGCCAATCTCGGGCCGCTCCAGGACATCCCGCACGTCGACATCCTGCGCCCGGTCACCCGCCAGTCGCGCACCGCCCGGGTCGCCGACCAGGTGATCCGCGAGCTCGACGAGGCTCTGGCCCGCGCCATGGGGGATCTCGGCGAACCGGGCCCGGTCTACATCGAGATCCCGACCGACGTGCTGCGCGCCCACGTGCCGCCGCAGCTGGTGCTCGACGACTGGATGGCGCCGAAGGCACCCCGCCGCCTGCCGCCCGATCCGGCCGGCATCGCGAAGGCCGTCGACGTGCTGTGGAGCGCCAAGCGTCCGCTGGTGGTGAGCGGGCGCGGCGCCAAGCAAGCCGGCCCGGAGCTGGTCCGCCTCCTCGATGCCCTGGGCGCGGTCTATCTCGACACCCAGGAGAGCCGCGGCCTGGTGCCGGCCGACCACCCGGCGACGGTGGGCGCCATGCGGGCCGCCGCGATGACCGAGGCCGACGTGGTCCTGGTGATCGGCCGCAAGCTCGACTACCAGCTCGGCTACGGCTCGCCGGCGGTGTTCCCCAATGCCCGCTTCGTCCGCATCGCCGACAATGCGGGCGAGCTCGTCGACAACCGCCGCGGCGAGCCGGAGCTGCTCGCGACCCCGAGCCTCGCGCTGGCGGCGATCGTCGACGCCGCCGGGAACCGGTCGCCCGCCCTCGACCGGGCCTGGGCGGAAGGCCTGCGGGCGCGCCACGTCAAGCGTTCGACCGGCGGAAGCGTGCCGCAGACCGGCGAGGACGGCCGCGTCCATCCGGCGGCGATCTTCGAGGCGATCCGGCAGGTCGCGGCGCCGGACTACATCGCGGTGGCGGATGGCGGCGACCTCCTCAGCTTCGCCCGGGTCGGCCTCGAGGCGCGGACCTATCTCGATGCGGGCGCCTTCGGCTGCCTCGGCATCGGCGTGCCCTATGCCACCGCCGCCTCGCTCGCCCATCCCGACCGGCAGGTGATCTGCGTCACCGGCGACGGCGCCTTCGGCATCAACGCGATGGAGATCGACACCGCGGTCCGCCACGGGGCGAAGCCCGTCATCATCGTGTCGAACAACGCCGCCTGGAACATCGAGCGCTACGACCAGGAGTTCAATTACGGCGGCCGGGTCGTCGGCACGCTGCTGGCCGATTCCGACTATGCCGCGATGGCCCGGGCGCTCGGCGCCCATGGCGAGCGGGTCGAGCGGCCGGAGGACTTAGCCCCGGCGATCGAGCGGGCGCTCGCCAACGCCCCGGCGCTGATCGACGTCACCACCTCGCAGGTCGCGGTGTCGTCGGACGCGCGCAAGGGCCTCGGCTTCGTGCCCGATTACCAGCCCCTCACCGCCTGGGACGATGCCGAAAGGCGGCGCCGCGGCGAGACCGTGTGAGGCGCCGCGGCCTGCAGGCTCACCGCCCCGGCCCGCGATCCTGCGGCGGGCGGTAGGCCTCGGGGGGCAGGTCGCGCGACAGGGTCTCGCCGGCGCCGCGGCCCGGGGCGGTGAGCC
>NZ_LABZ01000256.1 GCF_001043955.1 Methylobacterium tarhaniae
GGTTGCGCCGGTCGAGGGCCTGTTCCCAGGCGAGCGCCTGGGTGACGATGGCCCGCAGGTCGTCGTGCTGCGGCACCCAGCCGAGCTCGGTCCGGATCCGGTCGGCCCCGGCCACGATCCGCGACGGATCGCCCGCACGCCGCGGCGACAGCGTCACCGGAAAATCCACCCCGGACACCGCCTTCACCACCTCGATCACCTCCAGCACCGAGTAGCCCCGCCCGTAGCCGCAATTCAGCGTCAGGCTCGCGCCCCCGCCCCGCAGGTGGTTGAGCGCCACCAGATGCGCCGCCGCCAGGTCCGAGACCTGGATGTAGTCGCGCAGGCACGAGCCGTCCGGCGTCGGATAGTCGGTGCCAAACACCTCCAGCCGCGCCCGCTTGCCGAGCGCGGCCTGGGTGGCGACCTTGATCAGGTGGGTGGCGTTGGGGCTCGACTGGCCCGAGCGCCCGCGCGGGTCGGCGCCGGCGACGTTGAAGTAGCGCAGGACCACGTAGCTGAGGCCGTGGGCGCGGGCGGCGTCCTCGAGCATCCACTCGGTCATCAGCTTGGAGCGGCCGTAGGGGTTGATCGGGGTCGGCGTCAGGTCCTCGGGCACCGGCACGACGGCCGGCTCGCCGTAGACGGCGGCGGTGGAGGAGAAGATGACGTGGCGCAGGCCGGCGCCGACGGCGGTCTCGATCAGGGCGCGGGACTTGACGGTGTTGGCGAGGTAGTAGCCGAGGGGGTCGGCGACGGAGTCGGGCACCACGATCTTGGCGGCGAAGTGGGCGAGCGCGTCGATGTCGTGCCGGCGGATGGTCTCGGCCACCAAGGTCTGGTCGGCGATGTCGCCGCGCACCAGGGTGACTTCCGGCGGCAGCGCCCAGTCGAAGCCGGTCGAGAGATCGTCGAGGACCACGACCTCCTCGTGTCCCGCGTCGATCAGCGCCAGAACCATGTGGCTGCCGATATAGCCGGCCCCGCCCGT
>NZ_LABZ01000257.1 GCF_001043955.1 Methylobacterium tarhaniae
CGGCCGGCCCGGCCCGGGCCGTGCTGACCCGCGCGCGCCGCCGCGAGGCGGAGCCGGCCGCCGCGCCGGCGGAGGCGCGGCCGCGCCCCGCCCCGGCCGAGCGGCCCGCCGAGGCCGGCGTGCGCTTCACCCGCACGCCCGACCACGTGCTGCAGGCCCGCCAGCGCCGGCGCGAGCAGGCCCTGCGGGAGAAGGAGGAGGCCCGGCTCGCCGCCGAGGCCGAGGCCGCCGCCCGCGCCGCCGCCGAGCTCGCGGCCGCCGAGGCGGCTCGCGCCGAGGCCGAGGCGGTCCGGGCCGAAGCCGAGGCCGCGGCTGCCGCCGCCGCGGTGCCCCTGTGGCGCCAGCCCTTCGTCCTGCCGCCGGGCGTGCGCTTCACCCGCACGCCGGACCATCTCCTGCGTCACGCCCAGGAGGAAGCCCCTCCGGCGGAGGCCGCGGCGCCGCAGGACGGCTCGGCCGAGGTCGTGCCGGTGGAGGTCGCTGTCGGCGAAGCGGCGCCCGAGCCCGACAGGCCCGCCATGCCGTCGGACGCGGCGGCCGACACGCCCGCCGCGACGGCGGAGCCTGTCCGGGACATGGCGCCCGTGGCTTTGGAGCCGGTCGAGGCCGCGGCGCCGCAGGACCATTCGGCCGAGGCGAGTGCCGATCCCGAGATCGCCGCGCCCGTGGAAGCGCAGGCCGCAGCCGCCTGCACCGCGGCGGCGTCTGCCGAGCCCGTCGCGACGGCCTCGTCCGTGCCGGACCTGTCGGTCCAGAACCCCGTCGCGGATGCGCCGGCCGCGCCCGCCCAGGTCTTCGACGTGCCGAACAGCGCCATCCTGGTGCCCGTCGACGTCTCGCACCTGCGCTCGCTGCCGCCGCGTCCGGTCTACGCCCTCGACCGTCTGCTCCAGCACGACTGGACCCGTCCCCTGCCGATTACCGCGGAGCAGGACAACCGGCCGCTGCCGGAGCCGGTCGCGGAGGAGTCGCCCGTCCTGGTCGAGGCTCCGCCCGCCGCCGAGGAGCCGGCCGAGGAGCCGGCGCTTCCGGCCGAGCCCGTCGCCCTGGAATCCGTCGACCTGGAATCCGTCGTCTCGGAACCGGTCCCGGACCCGGATGTCGAGACCGTCGCGGGCGCCGCGCCGGAGCTGCCGGCCGACTCGCCGGTCGACCGGTCGACCGATGTGGCGCTCGCATCCGAGCCCGCCGCCGAAGCGGCGGTCGCGACGACGGACGTCGTTTCTCCGCTGGCCGCGCTCGCGGAAGAGGTCTCCGCGCCGGGCTCCGCGGACGACCTGCCGCAGGCCGCGATCCTGCTGCCGGCCCCCGCCCCGATGCTGGCCCTCACCTACGCGCCCCTCGCGGCGACGGCGTTCCTGCCCGTCCCGGTGGAGCCTCAGCCCTCGGTCGAGCCGCTGCCATCCCCTGTCGCCGAAGAGGCGGAGCAAGAGGCGGGAATCGCGTCGGAGGTCGAGGCCGCGCTCGAGGCCACGCCTGCCGTCGAGCCGGAGCTTGTCCGTCTCACGGCGCCTCCGTCCGTTGCGCCCCTCGCCTTCACGCCGGTGCCGTGGTCGTTCATCGCCGCGGACGCGCTGCCCGTAGCCCATGCCGAGACGGTCCAGACCCTGCCGGCCGTGACGGTCCTCGCCTCCACCGAGGATCGGCCTGCGTCGGAACCGGTCGCCGAGTCCGCCTCTCCCGCCGCGCCGCGGGGAGCGCAGCCCTTCGTCTACGTGCCGACCGGCCGCCTGAACGCGCAGCCGCCCTCCCCGACGCTGCCCGCCCCGCCGCGTCCGCCGCGCATCATCCTGCCGGTTGCATCGCAGCCGGTGCCGACCGCGTCGCAACCGGTGCCGCCCGCCGAGCCGCCCGCCTCCCCGGCCTCCGAGCCGGAGACCGTCGCGACGGCGCCGTCCTGGTCGCCCTCCGCGCCGGAGAAGCCGGCGGCGGAGCCGCACGGCCTGGTCATCGGCACGGCGGGGCTCGATTGCGACCTCGGCCTCGACGGCGACGAGGACGGGGACGACGAGGACGACATCCTCGCGCCCGTCGCCACCATCCCGCTGCGCCAGGCCGCGCGCGCCGTCGAGGTGCCCTACGAGCTGCCCTCGGTCGACCTCCTGGCCGAGCCGCGGGAATCGGACGGCAGCAACCTCGATCCCGAGATGCTGGAGGACAATGCCCTCCAGCTGCAGCAGGTGATCCAGGATTTCGGCGTGCGCGGGGAGATCCTGGCCGTGCGCCCGGGCCCCGTCGTCACGCTCTACGAGATGGAGCCGGCGCCGGGCACCAAGTCGAGCCGCGTCATCTCGCTCGCCGACGACATCGCCCGCTCGATGTCCGCCATCTCCGCCCGCGTCGCCGTCGTCCAGGGCCGCAACGCCATCGGCATCGAGTTGCCGAACCTCAAGCGCGAGACGGTGTACCTGCGCGAGCTCCTGACCTCGCCGGTCTTCACCGAGACCAAGCAGAAGCTCGCGCTCTGCCTAGGGAAAAACATCGGCGGCGAGGCGATCATCGCCGACCTCGCCCGCATGCCCCACCTGCTGGTGGCCGGCACCACCGGCTCGGGCAAGTCGGTCGCCATCAACACCATGATCCTGTCGCTGCTCTACCGCATGAAGCCGGAGGAGTGCCGCCTGATCATGGTCGATCCCAAGATGCTCGAACTCTCCGTCTATGACGGCATCCCGCACCTGCTCTCCCCGGTGGTCACCGATCCCAAGAAGGCGGTCATCGCCCTCAAATGGGCGGTGCGCGAGATGGAGGAGCGCTACAAGAAGATGTCGAAGCTCGGGGTCCGCAACATCGACGGGTTCAACGCCCGGGTGGCGGAGGCGCGCGCCCGCGGCGAGGTGATCACCCGCACGGTGCAGACCGGCTTCGACCGCGAGACCGGCGAGGCCGTCTACGAGGACGAGGTCATGGACCTCTCCGCCCTGCCCTACATCGTGATCGTGGTCGACGAGATGGCCGACCTGATGATGGTGGCGGGCAAGGACATCGAAGGTGCGATCCAGCGCCTCGCCCAGATGGCGCGTGCGGCGGGCCTTCACCTGATCATGGCGACGCAGCGCCCGTCGGTGGACGTGATCACCGGCACGATCAAGGCGAACTTCCCGACCCGGATCTCGTTCCAGGTGACCTCGAAGATCGACTCGCGGACGATTCTCGGCGAGATGGGCGCCGAGCAGCTTCTGGGCCAGGGCGACATGCTGTTCATGGCGGGCGGCGGCCGGACGACCCGGGGGCACGGGCCGTTCTGCTCGGGCTGTCTCTTTTAAACATCTGACGCTGCCGACGAATAGGGGGGGGTGTATATCAGTGGGGGGCGCGTCATTTCAATAAAAAAAGAAGGACGAGACGCGTGTATGGGCGTGCTGCA
>NZ_LABZ01000258.1 GCF_001043955.1 Methylobacterium tarhaniae
CTCGGCCGGCCCGCCGGCGGCGCGCAAGGCCCCGTCGGGGGCGAGGAGCGCGGCGTCGCGGTAGCGCGGGTTGAGGGCGAGCCAGTCCTCCAGCCGGCCCGCGCGCCAGGAATCGGGCACGGCCGGGTCGTCGAGGCGCAGGAGCAGGGCGGCGTTGCGGGCATCGTTGATCGAGGCGCTCAGCTCCTCGTCGAGCGCGTCGGCATAGGACCGCGCGGCCTGGACGAGGGTCTGGCCGAGGGCGTGCCGCTCGATCCCGGCAGGGCGGGGGGCGCCGGAGAGCATGCCTCCGAACCAGGCCAGCCCGAAAGCCGCGGCCGCCACCGCCGCGAGCTGGGCCGCATTCAGCACCTTGAGCGAGATCCGGACCGAGTCCAGCATGAACGGGTTCCACGGCACGACCCGCGAACACTCCTGGGGAAGTCTTCGCGCCGTACAACCAGGGCCGGCCACCGCTTAAGGTTCGGTTAACGCTGTGCCGGCGACGTGGCCCGTCCGATGTTCCGGGGCCCGCTCAAGCCCCGGTCTCCGGCTCCGCCCCGTCCGCCGCGCCCAGCATGAACCAGACCAAGGCCGCGGTCTTGATCGAGAAGGGCGAGTCGCTGATGACGAGGAGGAGGCAGGTATAGATCGCCATGGCGCAGCGCAGCCGCCAGCCGTCGGGGTTGCGCGCCGGCATCAGGACGAACAGGCCCCAGGCCACCAGCGCGCCGGCCGCCCCGACCTGCGTCAGGGCGTAGGCGTAGCCGGAATCCGACAGGAAGAGCTTGTCCGGCATGATGCCCAGCACGCCTTCCGGCGGCAGCGAGGTGATGAGCAGGGCGGCCCAGAGCAGGCGGCCGGCGATGTCGTTCTGCCAGGTCACCTGCATGCTCTCGAAGCCGTAGACCGTCAGCGCCAGCAGGATCGTGAAGGGCAGGGCGAACCAGAGCAGGCGCGGCAGGCGGTAGCCCACGAGCATCGCCCCCGTGATGGCGACGCAGACATAGGCGCCGAAGCGCGCATCGGCCAGGACGATGGTCATGGCCGCGCAGAGGAACAGCCAGGCCCGGCCCCGCATGGTGCGGCGGTGGAGCGCCCAGGCGAACAGCACCGCGCCGAAATTGCCGGCCGAGACCGGCTCGAGGAACACCGACGAGACCCGGTGCGGCCCGAGGAAGGGCAGGATGGTGCGCGAATCCGGCCGGATGCCGCTGGTGAACAGCGAGCCGGTCAGCTCGTTGATCTCCGACGGGGACATGCTGCCGCGGGCCACGTAGTAGCGCACGATGTTGAAGTATTGCTGGTAGAGGTCGAACAGGCCGTACTCGACCAGGCCCATCACCACCACGATGACGCCGCTGGCCAGCACCGCCCGGTCGGCGCTCGCGAGGTCGGGATGGCGCCGGCCGAGATTGTAGAACACGACCGGGATCAGGAAGTCGCGCAGGCCCTTGACGTCGGTCGAGCCGCGCAGGGCCAGCAGCAGCAGCCCGTAGGACACGAGCCCGGCGAGGATCAGCCACGGGCCCGGCCGCTCGTCGAGGGCGAAGCCGAGGGTGACCGCGATGATCGCCACCTCGGCGCCGATGACGGTGCCGCCGGAGACCGGGAATCCGGCGGTGTTGAGGAAGCAGAGGGCGGCGTTGAAGACCAGCGCCCCGATCAGCACCAGGAAGGCCGCCCGGGCCTGGTAGGGCGCGCGCGGGTCGGCGGCGGGCAGGGCGAGGGCGACGCTCATGCGCCGGTCACGCCGCCCGCATGCCGGCGGGCACGGGCGCGCGGGCCGGCAGCCGCCAGACCGGGCGCCGGGCGCCGGGCGCCTCGACCGTCACGAGGCCGAGGAGGCCCTGCGCCCGGAAGCGGCCGGCGCCGTCGAGGGTCTCGAGCAGGCCCTCCAGGCGGGCACGGGTCATCCGGCCCGGGGCGACGAGGAGGAGGATCGCGTCAGAGGTCTCCGGGATCGACAGCCAGCCGTCGCCCCGCGCGACCTCCCGCTCCGCCACGATGATCTCGGGCCGCGCCGGCCGGTCGGGCCCGCGGGCGGGATCGATGATGGCGAGCCTGCCGCGCACCGGGGCGCCGCCGCGCGGCCCGTCGCCGAAGCCGAGCCGGGCATGGACCGGCTCGGCATGGCCCGGCTCGGCATGGGCCTGCTCGGGCACCAGCAGGGCCGGCTCGCCGAGGCGGATCAGGAGGTCGGCGAGGACCTCCGCCGCCTGCTGGCGCTCGGGCCCGAGACCGTCGGAGGCCACCGTGACAACCACCGGCTGGCCGCGGCCGGAGAACCGGGTGCGCAATTCGCGCGCCGCGGTGACGAGGGCCTGCTCGGTGCTCTCGCCGCGGCCGGCGCGGCCGGGCCGCCGCAGGCGGGCCCAGACCGGGGCGGCGGTGCCGAACCCGGCCACGGTGGTGATGTTGCCGCGCCAGACGTCGTAGAGAAAGCCGAGGATCAGCCCGAGGACGGCGCCGAACAGGCCGGCGGCCGCCACCACGATCGGGGCCGGCGTGTCAGACGGCTTGAGCGGCGCGGTGGCGCGCGACACGATCTGCGAGTTGCTCGGGTTGATCGATTGCTGCTGCTCGAGGTCCTTCACCCGGTCGAGGATGAGGTTGTAGGTGCGCCGGATCGCCTCCGCCTCGCCCTCGAGCTGGCGCAGGCGGATCGATTCCTGGTTGCTGCTGGTCTGGTTCTGGATCAGCCGCTCGGCCCGGCCGCGCAGCTGGCGCAGGGCTTCCTCGGCCCGGCGCAGGTCCTCCTCGATGGTGCGGCGGATCCGGTCGGCCTCCGCCGCGATCAGCCGGGCGGTCGCGGCGCGCTGGGCGGCCAGCCCGACCATCTGCGGATGGCTCGGCCCGAGGCTGCGGGAGAGGGTCGCGATCTCCTGGACCGTCTGGGCGTACTGGGTGCGCAGCGACACCATCACCTGCGAGGTGTCGGCCTCCGGCATCGCCTGGGCCTGGCCGTCCGGCACCCGCAGCTGCCGCACCTGCTCGCGCCGGGCCGAGAGCCGGGCGAGGTTGGTCTCGGCGGCGGTGATCTGGGTGTAGAGGTCCTTGAGCTGCTGCGATACCAGGAGGCCGGCATCGCCGGAGCCGATCAGGCCCTTCTCGGCCCGGTAGCGCTCGACCGCCAGGTCGGCCCGGTTGAGCTGGCCGCGCAGGTCGTCGAGCTGGGTCAGCAGCGCCCGGTTGGCCCGGCGCACCGCCGAGACCCGGTCCCGGGCGCCGACGTCGAAGAACTCCGCCGCGACGGTGTTGGCGATCTCGGCCGCCCGCCGCGCATCCGGATAGGCCACGGTGACCTGGAAGTTGAACGAGTTCTCGACCCGGCGCACCACGATCCGCTTGCGCAGGGCTTCGAGCGCCACCACCGCACGGTCGGCGCCGGGGGGCGCCCCCCGGGTCAGGACCGGGTCGTCGGCGAGATCGAGCTGCGCGATGACCGTGTCGAGGAGCTTGGCCGAGAGCAGGATCAGCGACTGGCTCTCGAGATTGGCGAAATCGACCTGCGCCGGGGCGTCCTGGCGCGACAGGCCGCGCCCGACGATCTGCAGCGCCTGCGGGTCGATGAGGAGCTCGACCGTGGCGCGGTAGGTCGGCACCTGCCTGAGCGCGAACAGGCCGCCCAGTGCCGCCATCACGCAGGCGCTCGCGACGATCCACAGGCTGCGACGGCGGGCGGTGCCCCACAGATCCGCGAGCGTGCCGCCGCTGCCGCGGATGGTGGCCACGGCGGACCCTGCCGTCGACATCTCGTGCCCCTGCCTCATGCGATGCCTGATCGCGGTATCCGTTCGACTGTTCGGCGATGCGGATATCGGCTCCGATCATCCGTCACGCGGGCCGATGGCGGGCTTCCTCGAACAATCGTCTTCCGACGAGGCCCGTCCCTCGACCGTCCCTGATCCGGCAGGGTGCGGACAGGAACTTAATCGTGGTTCGGTTACCGATCCGCCGAGCGCCGCGGCCGGGGGACCATGCCAAACTGAGACAGGTCAGGGCGGGGCAGGTCGGGACGGGGCAGGCTCGCGCTCAGCGCGGCGCAAGCACCGCGTCGTCCGCCCGGATCGCCGCGGCGGAGGCGGCCAGGCGGGCGTCGTTCCGCCTGAACCAGGCGAGGGACGGGCGCTCGACGAAGCGGTAGGTGAGGGCGGCGAGCGGCACCGTGACGGCCACCAGCCCGGCGGCGACCGCGAGGTTGGCCGGGCCCGAGCCGACATCGAGGTACTGGTCGTGCCCGACGATCACCGTCCTGGGCAGGCCGGTGCGCTGCCCGATCGCGTGCATGACCGTGGTGCAGACCTGGATCACCGGCAGGTGCAGCAGGTAGATCGAGAACGACCAGCGGCCGAGGCATTGCGGGAGGCGGGCGCGGGCCAGATCCGACACGGCGCCGCGCTGGTGCGAGAACAGGGCGATCGCGGCGGCGAAGACCAGGCTCGCCCCGTAGCCGACAGGCCCCGCCGGGGCGAGCAGCACCAGGGCCGGCAGGGCGAGGCAGGCCACGGCCTCGGCCCCGGTCGCGGCGGGGCGCGGCAGGCGCAAGGCGTCGCGCAGGGTGTAGGCGAGGCAGCCCAGGAACAGGTCGAACAGGCAGCGCACGATGCCCCAGTTCTGGATCACGAACAGCGTGCGCGGGCTCAGGCACCAGAGGGCGAGGGCGCCGGCGGCCGCGCCTCCGGCGAAGGCGAGGCGCGCCCGGGGGCCCACCGCCATCACGGTCGCGGCGAGGACCAGCGAGGCCCAGAACTCGACCGCGATGCTCCAGGCCGGGAAGTTCCAGCTGTAATCGCCGAAGGTGCGGAAGTTCTGCAGGAACAGGAGATGGGTGACGATCTCGACCGGCCGGTGCCCGGGCCCGAAGGGCGGCGTCGCGACCGCCGGGCCGGCATGGTGCGAGAGATAGGCGAGGCGCAGAGCTTCGAGCAGGACCAGCAGCGAGAGGGTCGCGGCATGCAGCGGCCAGAGCCGGCCGACGCGCATCAGCCCGAAACGCAGGACCTGCCGGCCCGTCCCGAGCCGGTCGCCATAGGCGTGCAGCAGCACGAAGCCCGAGAGCACGAAGAAGACGTCGACGCAGAATTGCAGGTTCGGAAACCAGACCTGCTGCTTCAGCGGATGGACGAGCGGCATGTGGAAGAACGCCACCGCGAGCGCGCAGACGCCCCGCCCCGCATCCAGCGCCTCGAACCGCCCCGTCCTCTCGCCCCCGCCCATGGACCGCCACCCGTGCCGTTCTCGAACACTCTGTCCGGTCCGGGGATGCCGGGCCGATGCTCCGCGCTCGTGCCCGCAGGATCGATGCCGGATCAGGGGCATTCGCCGGCATGGTACACGACGATTCACCAGCCTCGCAGATGGCGTTTGATTTCCGTCTTGTATCTCCCTAAGCCCGAGCAACGAAGATTGAGGACGGGCGATGGCTTCTTCGCAGGACATCCGATCGATTCTGGCACGCCACGGCACCCTCGCCGGCAGGATCGATCGACTCTCGGATGACGATTGCTTGTTCGATCATGGCCTCGACTCGTTCGGCGCGGTCCAGGTGATGATGGACCTGGAAGAGCATTTCGGACTCGAGTTTCCGGAACACCTGCTCAGCCGCGAGGTCTTCTCGACCGTGCGCAACATCCGGAGCTTCGTGTCGGGGCAGGTGCTGCGAAAGGCGGCGTGAACCGGCTGTCGCTGCCACCGGCCCGGACCAGGAGCCGGCCCCTTACCGGACGCCTTCGAGCGGACGCGAAGGCGCTGGCTCGGTGTCATACGGTTTCCGGCTGATCGCTTCGCGATGCGGAAACCGGCTTCGCTCAGGCGCCGCGCGGGCTGGTGATACGGTTTCCGGAAGGGATCTTCCGGAAACCGTATCACTCACAAAACTCCCGATCGCTGTCGTGGCTCGCTATGGCCGCGTCAGCGCAGCGGGAATCTTGTGAGGTGTACCAAGCCCGAACGGGTCTGCGCCGATGCGCCGGAGCGCACCCCGCTCAGTTGAACTTGCCGCTCGCCGCCGCGCCGTCCGGCCCGGTGATCTGCACCACGCCCTTCGGGGTCGCGCCGAGGGGCATCTCGGCCTCGCCGGCGAGGCCCGTCCCGGCCGGGGCCAGGACCACGCGGGCGGGCTTGCCGCCGACGACCAGGATCGCCGTGCCCTTGAAGCCGGCCGGGGAGACCGCCTTCTCCTTGGCGTCGTAGATCGTGACCTCGACGGTCCGGTCCCGGGTCACGAGCTCGATGTGGTAGGGGCCGGCATCGGCGATCCGCCCGCCCTTGTGCCCGGTCCCGTCATGGGCGCAGGCCTGGTGCGCGCAGAGCGGCAGCGCGACGGCCAGGGCGCCGAGGGTGAGAAGTCTCTGGATCAGCATCGGTGTCTCTCTCGGGGTGAGGGGGATCAGAACAGGTCGGCCGCCGGCGCGGCGCCCGGAGGTGCGCGTCCCGGCGCGGCCTCCCGCGCCGCCTGAAGGCGCTCCAGCGGGCGGCGGCCGAAGCGCAGGATCAGCACCGGCGTCAGCAGCGCGTCGAGGAGGGTGGCGCTGACGAGCCCGCCGAAGATCGTCACCGCGACCGGGTGCAGGATCTCCTTGCCGGGGCTCGCCGCGTCGTAGAGGAGCGGCACCAGGGCGACGCCGGCCGAGAGCGCGGTCATCAGCACCGGCGTCAGCCGCTCGAGGCTTGCGCGCACCACCAGGCCCGGCCCGAACGGCACGCCCTCGTGGAGGGCGAGGTTCAGGGTGTGGCTGACCTTGAGGATGCCATTGCGGGCCGCGATGCCGGTGAGCGTGATGAAGCCGATCATCGAGGCGACCGAGAGCGGCTGCCCGGCGAGCCACAGGGCCGCCACGGAGCCGACGAGGGCGAGCGGCACGCTGCACAGGATGATCAGCGCCAGCGCGACCGAGCGGTAGCGGCTGTAGAGCAGCGCGAAGATCAGCCCGAGGGAGACGAGCGAGAGCGCCCCGATGGTGCGGCTCGCCTCTTCCTGCGCCTGGAAGGTGCCCTCGAGGCTCGCGAAGGCGCCGGGCGGCAGGGTCTCGGCGGCGACGGCCTTGCGGATCGCCGCGACGATCTCCGCCATGTCGGACCCAGGCACGGTGTTCGCCATCACGACGAGGCGCCGCCTGCCGTTCTCGCGCAGGATCTGGTTCGGGCCGTCGGTCTCGCGGATGTCGGCGACCTGGCGCGCCGGCACCCAGCCGGACGGCGTCTCGATCAGGAGGTCGCCAAGGCCCGTCGTGGTGCGCTGCGCTTCGGGGAGGCGCAGCACCACGTCGAAGCGGCGATAGCCGTCGACCACCGTCGAGACCAGGCGCCCGTTGGAGAGCCGGCTGATCTGGTCGACCACCGCCGCCGGCTGCACCCCGTAGAGCGCGGCACGGCCGTAATCGACCCGGATCTCGAGTTGCGGAATCCGGGTCTGCTTCTCGACCTGGAGGTCGGCGAGGCCCGGAATCGACCGCATCCGCTCCTGGAGCGACGCCGCCACGCGACGCAGGGCATCGAGATCCTCGCCGAAGATTTTCAAGGCGATCTCGGCCCGGACACCGGACAGCATGTGGTCGAGACGGTGCGAGATCGGCTGGCCGACATTGACCGAGACCGGCAGCGCCGCGAGGCGATTGCGGATCTCGGCCACCAGCTCCGCCTTCGGCCGGCCCCCCCCTTTGAGCGCCACTTCGAGGTCCGAGGAATGGACGCCCTCGGCATGCTCGTCGAGCTCGGCCCGGCCGGTGCGCCGTCCGACCGCCGCGACCTCCGGGATCTCCATCAGCAGCCGCTCGGCGATGGCGCCCACCCGGCTGCTCTCGGTGAGCGAGATGCCGGGGGTGAAGGCCATGGTGACGGTGAACGAGCCCTCGTTGAACGGCGGCAGGAAGGCCCGCGGCAGTTGCGAGGCGGCGATCCCCGCGCCCGCCACGAGCGTGGCGACCGTGCCGACGAGCAGGCGCTGATGGCCGAACACCACCGCCAGGGCGGCGGCGTTGAGGCGCTTGAGCCCGCGGATGAAGCGGCTCTCGTGCTCCTCCAGGCTCTTCATGCCGGGCAACAGCCAGGAGGCGAGGACCGGCGTCAGGGTGATCGAGACCACGAGGCTCGCCAGGATCGACACGATGTAGGCCTGGCCGAGCGGCGCGAAGAGCCGCCCCTCGATGCCCGAGAGAGCAAAGAGCGGCACGAAGACCAGCACGATGATCGCGGTCGCGTAGACGATGCCGGAGCGCACCTCGTTCGAGGCCGACACCACGACGTCGAAGACCGGGCGCGGATTGCCGGCGGCCCGGTTCTCGCGCAGGCGCCGAAAGATGTTCTCGACATCGACCACCGCGTCGTCGACCAGCTCGCCGATGGCGATGGCGAGCCCCCCGAGGGTCATGGTGTTGATCGACAGCCCGAGGAGATGGAACACGAGCGCCGTCGTCAGGATCGAGACGGGGATCGCGGTGAGCGAGATCAGCGTGGTGCGGACGTTCAGGAGGAACGCGAACAGCACGAGCGCCACGACGGCGATCGCCTCGACCAGCACCCGCTCGACATTGCCGATCGAGGTCTCGATGAAGTCGGCCTGGCGAAACAGGATCCTGTCGGCGGAGATGCCGGCCGGCAGCGAGGGCGCCATCTCTTTCAGCGCCGCCTCGATCGAGCGGGTCAGCGCCACGGTGTCGATGTCGGGCTGCTTCTCGACCGAGACGATCACTGCCGGCTTGCCCTGGTAGCCGCCCTCGCCGCGCTTGGCCTTCGCCGCGAAGGAGACCTCGGCGACCTGCCGCAGCCGCACCGGGGCGTTGCCGGTGGCACCGACCACGAGGTCGCGCAGATCCTCCAGGCTCATCGTGCGGCCGATGTTCCGGATCAGGTACTCGCGGGAATACTGGTCGGTGAAGCCGCCGCCGGCATTGGTGCCGAATTGCTGGAGCGCCGCATCGAGCTGGGCGTTGGTGAGCCCGAGCGCCCGCATCGCCGCCGGGTTCGGGGCGACGCGGAACTGGCGCACCTCGCCGCCGATCGGGATGACCTGGGCGACGCCCGGGATCGTGAGGAGGCGCGGGCGGAGCACGAAATCGGCGGTCTCGCGCAGCTCCATCGGCGACAGGGCCTCGCCCGTCACCGCGATCAGCATCACCTGGCCCATGATCGAGGAGACCGGGCCCATCTGGGGCGTGACCCCGCGGGGCAGCTGGTCCTGGACCAGGCTCAGCCGCTCGGCGACCTGCTGGCGGTTGCGGTAGATGTCGGTGCCCCAGGCGAACTCGACATAGATGACGGACAGGCCGACCCCCGAGACCGAGCGCAGCCGGGTCACCCCGGGCAGGCCGTTGAGCCGGGTCTCGATCGGATAGGTCACCATCTGCTCGACCTCGGGGGGCGCGTAGCCCTCGGCCTCGGTCATGATGGTGACGGTCGGGCGGTTGAGGTCGGGGAAGACGTCGACCGGGAGCCGGGTGAGGCTGAACGCGCCGTAGAGCACCAGCACGCAGGCCAGCGCCAGGACCAGCAGGCGGTTGCGCAGGGATTGCGCGACCAGGAAGGAGAACATGTTTCGCCTCTCCCTACCGGACCTGGTCCAGGAGCTCGGCGCCCTGGACCACCACGCGGGTGCCGGGCGTCACCCCGGCCTCGACCAGCACCCGGGTCCCGTCGAGAGGTGCCACCCGCACCGGCCTCGCCTCGTAGCGCTCGGCGCCCGTATGGGCGTAGACCACGTCCTGGCCGTTCGCCGTGCGCACCACGCTCGCCCGCGGCAGGGCGAGGCCCTTCCGCTCGGCATCGGTGGCGGCGAGCACGGTGACGAACTGGCCGACCCGCAGGCCTTCCGTGCCGCCCTGGATCGCGAACTGGACCGGAATCGCCTGGTTGCGGTCGGCGAGCCCCGCGCCCTGATAGGCGAGCGGCAGGCTGCGGCCGTCGGCGAGCCGCGCGGCGGCATCAGAAGCGGGCGTCAGGGCGTCGAAGCTCAGGGCCTCGACCCAGAGCTTCCCCGGATCGACGATCTGGAACACCATCTGGCCGGGATTGGCCATCTGGCCGGCCACGGCCGCGGCCTCGGCGATCACCCCGCCGACCGGGGCGGTGAGAACCTCCGGCTCCTGGCGGATGCGGTCGAGGGCGGTGCGGCGGTCCTTGAGGCCCTTCAACTCGTCCTGCGCCTCGTCGAGCTGGACCTGCGAGACCGCGCCGCCGAGGCTAAGCTTCTGGTAGCGGTCGACCCGGCGCTGCACGATGGCGATCTGCTGGTCCAGCTCGCCCTGGCGCTGGCGCATGTCGGAGAGGTCGACCCGCTGCACCGGCGGGGTGACCAGCGCCAGCACCTCGCCCGCGCGGACCCTGGTGCCGAGCCGCGGGAAGGTGCCCGAGGGCGGCGGCGCCAAGCGCCCGCCGACCGAGGATTGCACCACGCCGCTGGCATTCGGGTCCGGGATGATGCGGCCGGGCAGCGACACGGTGCGGCGGAACGCGCCCTCGGCCGCGACCTGCGTGCGCAGGGAGAGCAGGCGCTGGGTGGCTTTCGGCACGAACACCGCCCCGTCGGCGAGGCGCTGGGCGAGGTCGGTGGGCGGGGGCACGAAGGCCGCGCGGACCTCGGGATGGCCTTGGCCCGCTCCTTCATACGCGAAGGCGGTGGCGCCGAGGACCAGGGCCGCGGCGAGCACCAGCACGGCGAGGACCGGCGCCCGGCGCCCGGCCCGCATCAGCCCCATGGCGGCGAGGCCGAGCACGAAGCCCCCGGCCGCGGCGAGGCCGGCGCCGGGATCGCGGGCGGCGAGGCGGTTGGTCACGGCCTCGGCGAGCCTGTGCAGCCAGCCCTCGCCCGCATGCCCCGAGTCAGGCGCGGCCGCATGGCCCGCCTCCTGCCCGGCCTGGGCGGACTCGGCGGCCTTCGGCAGCGCGACGCTCAGCGGCAGCACGTCCACCTCGGCACCGGCCGTCACCGTGACGACGAGGTCGAGGTGGTCCCGGCCGGGATCGCGCGTCGCGAGCCAGGGGGCGGGCAGGCGATAGCTGCCGTCCGGGGTGGCTTCGGCCGTGGCGGGGCCGGCCGGCGTCTCGACCTCCAGGGTGGCCTCGGTGATCGGCTCGCCCGTGGCGAAGCGGTCGAGATAGAGCACCAGGGCGTCGCCCCGGGGGATCGCCACCAGCTCGAAGGCGGCGGAGGACGCCTCGCCCCGCGGCGCGATGGTCTTCGAGACCGGCGCCTGCGGGGCGCCGTGGTCGTGGCCCTCGTGGGCGCGGGCGAGGGGGGAGAGGAACGGCAGCGCCAAGAGGAGCAGCGCCAAGTGAAGCAGCGCCAAGAGGGCGAGTGTCATTCGGGCGAGCGCCGCGGCCAGCGCACGCGACGCGGCCGGCAACCGGAACGGGGACATGGGTGGGTGGACCTTCGCGGGCGGACGTCTGGGTGCGCCCGCGGGCGGCCACCCGTCAGGGCGGCGCACCGGCGCGGGACGCGGGCGTCAGGCGAAGGGTCTCGGGGGTCTCGCGGGGGAGTCGGGTGCGATGCCGGCGGGCAGCGCGTCCTCGGCCGCGGTCAGGCGGCGGGCCGGTGTGAGAGCCGGAAACGCCGCCAGGCCGTCCGGCAGCAGGCCGGGCACGCAGCAGGAGGCCCCCATCAGGCAGCACAGCCCGTTGCAGGGCCGGGCGGCCGGCGCCTCGTCAGGGTCGGCGGCGGTCAGGCGCGGGCCTTGCGCGGCGGAGCGCGCCTCGGCCAGCGTGAGCACCGCCGCGGCGGGCGCGTCCACGGCCTTCCCGTGGTGGGCGTAGCCCTGATGCGCATGCCCTTGATGACCACGCCCCTGATGAGCTTGGGCCGCAGAAGCCCCGACCACCGACGCGCTGACGCACGCGGCGATCAGAACGATCACCACGGCGAGGAGCCGTGCGAGGGGGTGGGGCAGGGTCATGCCCCCAGGATAGCAGATTCGGGATCGGAAGGAAGCGGGAGCGTCGCTCAGCCCGGCCCCGCCGTCTTGTCCGGGTAGCGGCAGAGGTCGGCGATCGCGCAGCGCCAGCATTCGGGCTTCCTCGCCTTGCAGGTGTAGCGCCCGTGCAGGATCAGCCAGTGATGGGCGTTGAGGCGGTAGGGCTCGGGGACGATCGCCTCCAGCCCCGCCTGGACCTTGTCGGTGGTGCTGCCGGGCGCGAGCGGGATGCGGTTCGAAACCCGGAAGATGTGGGTGTCGACGGCGATGGTCGGCTCGCCGAAGGCGACGTTGAGCACCACGCTCGCGGTCTTCTTGCCGACGCCCGGCAGCACCTCCAGGTGCGCGCGCGCCCGCGGCACCTCGCCGCCATGCTCCTCGATCAGGATGCGCGACAGCGCGATGACGTTCTTGGCCTTGGTGTTGAACAGCCCGATCGTGCGGATGTGGTGGCGCACCACCTCCTCGCCGAGGGCCAGCATCGCCGCCGGGTTGTCGGCGCGGGCAAACAGCGGCGCGGTGGCGAGGTTGACGCTCTTGTCGGTCGCCTGGGCCGAGAGCACCACCGCGACGAGGAGCGTGTAGGGGTTCAGGTATTCGAGATCGGAGCGCGGCTCGGGGTTGGCGGCGCTCAAACGAGCGAAGATCTCCCGCAAAGTCGCGGCGTCGACCGGCTCCGGCGTGATCGCGCGGGCGGTGAGGGGCTTCACCAGCCCCGCCTTGGCAGGGTCTGCCTTCGCAAGACTCGGCTTGGCGAGTCCCGCCTTCGCAAGACTCGGCTTGGCGAGTCCCACCTTCGCAGGTGCGGTGATTTTGTCGGGGGCGGCCTGCTTCCGGCGAGTCATGGGTGCCTTATATTGGGCGCATGGCGAGCGGCAAGGCACCGGACGACGCAAGGACGCGGCACCCCTACGGGCGCGACCCGGACGCGATCGAGCGCCCGGTCTATTCCGCGACCATCCGGCCGCATTGCTCCCTGTCGCGCCTGGGCTTCCGGGTCGTCATGGTGGCCTGCGGCGGCGTCGCGCTGGTGACGGGACTCGCCTTCCTGCAGATGGGGATGTGGCCGGTCACCGGCTTCTTCGGCCTCGACATCGCGGCCCTGTGGCTGGCGCTCACCCTCAATGCCCGCCGCGGCCGCTCCTTCGAGGAGGTGGTGATCAGCCAGATCGAGGTGCTGGTCGCGCGCGTCAGCCATCGCGGCGAGCGGGCCGAGTGGCGCTTCAACCCGCTCTGGACCCGGCTGCACAAGGTCGAGGACGAGGAATACGGGCTCCTGTCGCTGTCCTTCGTGTCCCGCGGGCAGCGCGTGCTCGTCGCCCGCGACGCCTCGCCGGCGGAGCGGCAGGCGGTGGCGGAGGGGCTGACGCGGGCCTTGGCGGAGGTGAAGAAGGGGTATTGAGGGATTGAGCCTGTTCGATCGGCCCGAATCGGTTTGACACCCTTCGCGTCATTCCGGAGCCGCGAAAGCGGAGCCCGGGATCCATCACCACTGACGATGCAAGACAAGGCGAGCCGCGCTTCGCTTCTTCCTGGACGGTCGGCAGTTATGGATCCCGGGTTCTCGTCTTCGACGCGCCGCGGGATGACGCGGAGGACACCAGTATTGTTGCTGATGGAAATGACGCCTATTTTCTCTTCCTCGCCGGCTTCCGCAACCACTCCGCCAGCTTGGTGAACCGCGGCTTCGCCCCGCCCCGCACCGCGATCGCCACCGCGCGGGTCTGGGCCACCAGCACCACCAGCCTCTTGCCCCGGGTCACCCCCGTATAGAGCAGGTTGCGGGCGAGCATCGTGTAGTGCTGCGTCGCCACCGGGATCACCACGGCGGGGTATTCCGAGCCTTGCGACTTGTGGATCGTGATGGCGTAGGCGGGGCTCAGCGCGTCGAGTTCCTCATACGGCCAGGTCACCTCGCGCCCGTCGAAGCCGGCGGTGAGCAGGCCCTCCTCGGGATCGACCCGCAGCACCACCCCGAGATCGCCGTTGAACACCTCGCGGTCGTAGTCGTTCTGGCCCACCATCACCCGGTCGCCGGGGGCGAAGACCCAGCCGAAGCGCTCGACCGAGACGGCCGGGTTCGGGTTCAGCACCCGCTGGAGCGCCTGGTTGAGATGACGGCTCCCCAATGCCCCGCGGGTCATCGGGCAGAGCACCTGCACGTCCTTGACCGGGTCGAGGCCGAAGCGGCGCGGGATGCGGCGGGTGACGATCTCGACCAGCTTCTCGGCCCCGGCCTCGGGATCGTCGATCCGCACCACGAAGAAGTCGCCGTCCGGCGTGTCGGCGCCTTGCGGCATCTGCCCGGCATTGATCCGGTGGGCGCCCGTGACGATCCGGCTCTCGGCCGCCTGGCGAAAGACCTCCGTGAGCCGCGCCACCGCGACGCGGCCCGAGTCGATCACGTCGGCGAGCACCCGGCCCGGTCCGACCGAGGGCAGCTGGTCGACGTCGCCGACGAGCCAGAGCGCGGCATGGCGCGGCAGGGCCCGGGTGAGAGCGTTCATCAGCGGCACGTCGATCATCGAGGCCTCGTCCAGCACCAGGAGGTCGCAGGAGAGCGGGCTGTGCTCGTTGCGCTGGAAGCCGCCGTGGCGCGGGTCGATCTCGAGCAGGCGGTGGATGGTCTTGGCCTCGCGGCCGGTCTGCTCGCTCATCCTTTTGGCGGCGCGGCCCGTGGGAGCGGCGAGCAGCACCTCGGCCTTCGCCTCGTCGAGCATCCGCAGCAATGCGTCGAGGGTGCTGGTCTTGCCGACGCCGGGCCCGCCGGTCATCACCGCGACCTTGGCGTTGAGGAGCGTCGCGGCGGCGGTCCTCTGCGAGGGCGAGAGCGGCCGGCCGGTCTCGGCTTCCACCTTCGCCAACGCTGCGCCCGCGTCGATCTCGTCCCAGGGCAGGGGGGCGTCGTCGAGGGCAATCAGCCGCTCGGCGATGGCGGCTTCCGCCGCGTGCAGGCCGCGCAGGAACAGGTGCGGCACGTCGGCGATCGTGTCCATCACCACCGAGTCACCGCCGATCTCCTCGACGAGGGCGGTGCGCAGCAGGCCCGCCTCCACCGCCAGCAGTTCGGCGGCACGGGTGATCAGCTCCGGCACCGGCAGGGCGCAATGGCCGTCGTCCATGGCGGCCTGAAGCGCGTAGGCGAGGCCGGCGCGCAGGCGCTCCGGCGCCGTCGGCGACAGGCCGAGCTTCGCCGCGATGGCGTCGGCGGTGCGAAAGCCGATGCCGCGCACGTCGCGGGCGAGCCGGTAGGGATCCTCGGTCATCACCTGGACCGAGTCGGTGCCGTAGGTCTTGAAGATCCGCACCGCCCGGGCGGTGCCGACGCCGTGGGCGTGCAGGAACACCATGATCTCCCGCACCACCTTGTGCTCGGCCCAGGCCGCCGTGATCCGGGCCGCCCGGGTCGGGCCTATCCCCGAGACCTCGGTGAGGCGCTCCGGCGCCGCCTCGATCACCGCGAAGGTGTCGGCCCCGAAGGCCTTGACGATGCGCTTGGCCATCTCCGGCCCGATGCCGCGCATCTGGCCCGAGGCGAGATAGCGACTGATGCCCTCGACGCCGGTGGGCGGGGTCGCCGCCAGGGTGTCGGCGCGGAATTGCAGCCCGTGCTCGCGGTCGCTGACCCAGGCGCCCGTGGCGGTCACCCACTCGCCCGCCGCCACCGCCGGGGCGTGGCCGATCACCGCCACGAGGTCGCGCCGGCCCCGCGCCTTGACCTTCAGGACGCAGAACCCGCTCTCGGCATTGTGGAAGGTGACGCGCTCGATCGACCCGGCGAGGGCGTCGGGCGAGCGGGAGCGCGGGGGAGCGGCGAAGGCGGCCATCGGCACGCCATCACATCGGGCGGGGAGGGAGGGCCCGCAAGGGCCGCCCGGTCCTCTACCCCTCCCGCTCGAAGATCAGGTTCAGCCGCGTCTTGGCGATCTGGCGGTAGCCGTGGCGGGCGAGGAGGGCGGCGAGGTCGGTCTGCCACAGGTCGGTGCCGTCCTCGACGACGAGGAGGCGCGGATGCAGGGAAGGCGGTGCCTGGCGCAGGAATGGCTCCAGGATCAGGTCCTCGGCCCCCTCGACGTCGAGCTTGATCGCGTCGATCCGGGTCAGGCCCTCGCCGCGCACCAGGTCGAGGAGGGACACCGCCGGCACCCGAATCGCCGCGCCCTCGTTGGTGCCCACCACCTTGAGGCTCGACTCGCCGCGGTTGCGGGGATCGACGAACAGGGTCATCTCGCCGGCCTTGTCAGCCACCGCGCAGGCCACCGCCTTGACGCTGCCGAACGGGTTCTGGGCGATGTTGAAGGTGAGCTTGTCGAAGATGTCCGGCTGCGGCTCCACCGCCAGGATCCGCGCGCCGGGGCCGGCGGCGGCGGCCACGAACAGCGCGTAGGCCCCGACATTCGCCCCGATGTCGAGGAAGACGCAGTCCGGCCCGATCCGCCCGGCCAGGATCTGGCGCTCGAGCGGGTCGAAGAACTGCGGGGTGAAGAGTACCTTCTTCTCGCAGTTGTTGTTGTAGGGGTGCAGCCGCATCCGTGCGCCGTAGCGCTCGACGTCGAGGGGCCGGCCGCGCAGCAGGCGGATGGCGCAGCGGCGCAGGAGCAGGGCGAGGCGCCGTGCGCCCCAGCTCTCGTCGGGCAGGCGCTCGGTGCGGGAGACGATCCAGCGCACGAGCCCGGCGGGCGCGTAGGTACCGAAGGGGTGGGTGGTCTGTGTCATCGGGCCGGTTCGAAGCCGCGGCGCACCGCGGCCGCCCCGCAAGGCGGGACAGGTGGAAGTCTCGTGGCGCGCCTCATGCCACCCCGGCGGGCGGGCGGCAATGGACCGCCTCGGGCCCGCGGGGCCGGGACCGGTTCAGGCGAGCGGGCCGGGGATCGCCTGCTCGGCCTCCGAGGTCAGCCGCGCCTCGTGCCGGCGCACGAACAGCCACAGGGCGATGCCGCCGAACACCACGAAGGCCAGCAACCCGAGGCCGATCGGCCCGACGACGTGCTCGATCGAGCGTCCGCACAGATAGGCGCCGAAGCCCATCAGCGAGGCCCAGGCGATGCCGCCGGCGGCGTTGAACAGGAAGAAGCGGCGGGCATCGAACTGGTTCACCCCGGCGAGCAGCGCCGCGTAGGCGCGCAGCATCGCGGTGAAGCGGCCGAAGAACACGATCTTGCCGCCGTGGCGCTGGAAGAGATACTGGCCGAGCTTGAGCCGACGGTGGTCGAGGGCGATCTTGGAGCCGTGCTTGAGCAGCAGCGGCATGCCCCAGCGCCGACCGACCCAGTAGCCGACATTGTCACCGATGATCGCGGCGGCTGCCGCCGCCAGCACCACGAGGCCGATGCGCAGCTGCCCCGTCGAGCCGGCATAGACCGCCGCGGAGATCAGCGCCGTCTCGCCCGGCATCGGCACGCCGGCGCTCTCGAGGGTGATGACCAGGAAGATCGCCCAGTAGCCGTAATGGGAAATCAGGTCGGCGACCGGCAGGTCGTGGAGGAAATGCATTCTCGTACCGCTGACACTCGATGTCGGGCGGCGCCGTGTCGCGCCCCGATGCCCCGAGATAAGGGGATCGATCGTGGCTCTTCCAGGGCAACGCACGGCTCGCGTTCAGCAATCGTGAGGCAACATCGCCGTCGTACTGGCGACGCATTGCCGTGTGGAATGACCCTGCGCAGGAGACGTGCCGGGGCGACGTACCGGGGCGACTTGCCGGGGGCGACGTGCCACAGGCGCAAGGCCGCGCCGCCGGCACGACATGAGAGGCGTCGCACGGGGGGTCGGTTGGTGTTTCCAGGTCCGGGTTGTCCAGGTCGATGAACGAATTGTCTCCCATCCGGACCGACGACGCGGTCGAGGCGCCGCCCCGCCGGCGCGGCCGCGGGCTGGTCTGGCTCCTCGTGCTGCTGGCGCTCGCGGGCCTCGGCTATTGGGCCTACCGCACCTATCTCCCGGACGGGTTCAGGAAGCCCGAAACCCAGCAGGCCGGCGCCGGCCGGCGCGGCGGCGGGCGTCGCGGCGCGGGCGGGGAGGGGCCGCAGGCGGTCGGCGTCGCCACCGTCCAGAAGGGCGACATGCCGGTGGTGCTGTCGGGCCTCGGCACCGTGACGCCGCTCGCCACCGTGACGATCCGCTCGCAGGTGAGCGGCTACCTGACCCAGATCGGGTTCCGCGAGGGCCAGACCGTCAAGGCCGGTGACTTCCTGGCCCAGATCGACGTGCGGCCCTACGAGGCGCTGCTGGCGCAGTACCAGGGCCAGCTCCTGCGCGACCAGGCGCTGCTCCAGAACGCCCGCCTCGACCTCGCCCGCTACCAGACCCTGAACCGTCAGGATTCGATCTCGAAGCAGAACGTCGACACGCAAGCCGCGACGGTCAAGCAGTACGAGGGCATCGTCGCCTCCGACCAGGCGCAGATCGACCAGCAGAAGCTCAACATCAGTTACGGCCGCATCACCGCGCCGGTCGAGGGCCGGGTGGGCCTGCGCCAGATCGACCAGGGCAACTACGTCACCGCCGCCTCGACCGGCATCGTCGTGGTCACCCAGCTCCACCCGATCTCGGTGCTGTTCACCCTGCCGGAGACCGTGCTGCTGCGGGTGATGGAGCGGCTGCGCGCCGGCGCCACCCTGCCGGTGCGGGTCTTCGACCGGTCGGACACGACCGAGATCGCCCGCGGCAATCTCGACACCGTCGACAACCAGATCGACGTGACGACCGGCACGGTGAAGCTGCGCGCCCTGTTCCCCAACAAGGACGACCGGCTGTTTCCCAACCAGTTCGTCAATGCCCGCCTCGACGTCGACACGGTGCGCGATGCCGCCCTGGTGCCGGCCGCCGCCGTCCTGCGCGGCACGCCGGGCACCTACGTCTATCTCCTCACCGGCGAGGACAAGGTCGCGGTGCGCCCGATCGAGATCGGCGAGAGCGACGGCGTGCGGACCGTGGTGACCAAGGGACTGGCGGTCGGCGACCGGGTGGTGGTGGATGGGACCGACCGGCTGAAGGACGGGGCGTCGGTGCGGGTGACCGGCGGGCGGCCGGAGACGGCGGCCGGGCCGGAGGCGGCGAAGCCGATGGAGGGGGAGGGCGCTGCGGCCCAGCCGAAGCCGGAGACTCCCCGTCCCGAGGGCGAGCGCCCGCATCGCCGTCGGCAGAGCCAGAACCCGTGACCATCGTGAGACGCACCGCCGATAACCCTCCCCCCTCTGCGGGGGAGGGTGGCGAAAGGAGTGAGCAGGGAGAGGGGCAGCGCGACGCTTCAAGACCTGGCGCCCTTCAGAACGGTTCCGCGTCATCCGGAAACGTGGTTCCCCTCTCCCGCCCCGCATGCGCGGGGCACCCTCCCCCGCAGAGGGGGGAGGGTTCAGGGACGGCGAGCTTGAGGAGGGGTGGATGGAGCAAGAGAAGCGAAATCCGGTCTCCGAACGACTCAGAGACTT
>NZ_LABZ01000259.1 GCF_001043955.1 Methylobacterium tarhaniae
GACGGTGGTGACACAGGTCGACATTAAGTGGATAGAGCAGGCTGGCCATGTCATGTTCGTCTTCTTCGGTCTTTTTTTTTTTTACAACCAGAAGGCGGCATCCGACATCTAGTAGGTTCGCGGGGCCTCGGAGATGTTTAAAAGAAACCCCCCCGGCCCCCCCCCGGCCGACGCTGCGCCCCGCCGTTAATGTTCACTATATGTTCCAACTCCGCAATCCGGCCAGGGCGGAGGCGCGATGCCGCAGGCCGCCCCGCTCCCCGCAGAGCCGCGCCCGCACCGGCGCAGAGGGCTCGCCCTCGGCCCGGAATCCTGCCAGTTTCGGAGGCACGGATCGCGAAACCCCGGCGGAAGAATCCATGCCCGGCCTATTCGACCCCATCCTGAACTGGCGCCTGCTGCCGGGCTCGCACGCCTTCCCGGGCCCGGATGGCGGCACCTGCATCAACGAGGCGGCGGTCGTCGCGGCCGGCCTGCCGTACCGGGCGATCCGCTCCTCGGCGGATTGCCCGCCCTGCTTCTCGGGCCCGCTCGCGACCTACGCGCTCGGCCTCAACGACGCGATGCCGGATGCCGAGCGCCCGCGCCTGATGACCTTCGTGCTGCGCCTCGCCCGCTCCGCCGACGCACCCGCGATCGAGGAGGCACGCACAAGCCACCTCGTCCTCGAAGGGGTGCGCCGCCTGCTGCCGCCGGTGCTGGAGCGGGCTGGGCTGGCGCAGCACGCCGCCGCCTGCCGGGCCGCGTCCAACCTGGGCCGGGCGGCGACGGTGGCCCGCCACGCCGCCTGGTCGGCGGGCTCCCTCGCCGAGGCCGCCGGCCGGCAAGGCACCTGGGTGCGCGGCGCCCGCGCGGCAGCGGCCTCCCGCGCCGCCCTCTTCGCCGCCGAGATCGATCCCCGGACCGCCGCCGACGCGGCCGAGGCCGCCGCCCTGTTCTGGCCCGGCGCCTGGGCCGAGGCCGTGGCGATCCTCGACGAGGCCCTGACCATCGGCCGGCAGGCGCCGGCCCTCGCTCCGGACGAGGCCGGGATGCGGATGGAGGCCGCGAAGGCGGGACGGCGGGAGCGGGTCCCGGCCGGGTGAGGGCGCCCGTCAGCGCCCGCGAAACGCCGCCGGAACCCGCGTCCCTCCGGCCCGCCTGCGAGGTTTGGACGACAAATCGATTGCCGTGCGCCCGGTCCGTCGCCACTCTCGCATGCGCCGCCCGACAAGAGGCCCGCGGAGGCCGGTGGCGGCTCGCGGGAGGATGCGCCATGACCGAGAGAATCGCCCTGTTCGGGGCCGGGGGGAAGATGGGCGTGCGGCTTGCCCGCAACCTCGTGAAGTCCGAGTTCCAGATCGCCCCGGTCGAGGTCGGCGAGGCCGGGCGGCAGCGGCTCAAGAGCGAGTTCGGCCTCGACTGCATCGAGGCGGCGGCCGCCCTCGACGGCGCCGACGTGGTGATCCTGGCAGTGCCCGACACGCTGATCGGCCGGGTCTCCCACGCCCTGTCGCCGAAGCTGAAGGCCGGCACGATGGTGGTGATCCTCGATGCGGCGGCGCCCTTCGCCGGCCACCTGCCGGAGCGACCGGACCTGACCTACTTCGTCACCCATCCTTGCCACCCGCCGATCTTCAACGACGAGACCACGGACGAGGGGCGACGCGACCATTTCGGTGGCATCGCCGCGAAGCAGTCGATCGTGAGCGCGCTGATGCAGGGGCCGGAGGAGGCGTATGCCCTCGGTGAGCGCGTCGCCAAGGCGATCTGGGCGCCGATCCTGCGCTCGCACCGCGTCACCGTGGAGCAGATGGCGCTGCTCGAGCCCGGCCTGTCCGAGACCGTCTGCGCCACGTTGCTCGCGGTGATGCGCGAGGCGATGGACGAAACCGTGCGCCGCGGCGTACCCGAGGTGTGCGCCCGCGATTTCCTGCTCGGCCACCTCAACATCCTGGCGGCGGTCACGTTCAAGGAAATCGACGGGGTGTTCTCGGATGCCTGCAACAAGGCAATCCAGTTCGGCACGCCGCGCCTGATGCGGGACGATTGGCTCGGCTGCCTCGACGAGCACGAGATCGCCGACAGCATCCGGCGGATTACCTGAGAAGCCAAAAAAGCCCGCTGGCTCTCGCCGACGGGCTTCTTCGTATGTTTGGTTGCGGGGACAGGATTTGAACCTGTGACCTTCAGGTTATGAGCCTGACGAGCTACCGGGCTGCTCCACCCCGCGCCAGGGTGTGATCCGAGTGTCGTGACGAGGGAATGCGTGCGTGCTTGGCAGGTCTGGCGGTGACCGACTCTCCCGTGTCTTGAGACACAGTACCATAGGCGCTGGGGCGGTTAACGGCCGAGTTCGAGATGGGATCGGGTTT
>NZ_LABZ01000026.1 GCF_001043955.1 Methylobacterium tarhaniae
GGCCAAGGGGGCTTCGGAGGCCAAGGGGGCTTCGGAGGTCAAGGCGGCTTCGGGGGGCCCGGCGGGCCGGGTGGGTTCGGCCGACCGGGTGGCGAGGGGGGCGGGGGATTCGGGGGCGGAGGCCGTCGCTGAGGTGAATCGGCCGAATCGTCGGGCACCGCGACCCGGCCGTCAGGGCGCGAAAAAGCTTGGCCGTTGTGTCCGTGCCGCCACACCGCACTGCGAAACCTGGGTATCCGACGGCTCAGTTAACGGCCAAGTCGGGGGATGGAACGGCCAAGTCTCTTTCCCGCCGCATTTGAAACCGAGCAGGGTGGGCCTTCCCGTCGGTGCGGCAGCGCACCGGCTCCCTCCAGCAGGTTTTTGCATGCGCAAGCGCCTCCTCATCGCCGTCGCCGTCGCGGCGCCGCTCCCGGCCACGGCCCAGGTGAGCCCCGTTCGCGACAACATCGACGCGCTGATCGAGGCGCATGCCCGGGCCAACGGCGTTCCGGCGAGCTTCATCCACCGGGTGGTGAAGCGGGAGAGCGGCTACAATCCCCGCGCGGTCGGCCGTGGCGGAGCGATGGGCCTGATGCAGATCAAGCACGGCACCGCCCGGGCCCTCGGCTACAATGGCCCGGCCTCCGGCCTGCTCGATGCCAAGGTCAACCTGACCTATGGCGTCGCCTACCTCGCCGGCGCCTACAAGACCGCGCACGGCAACGAGGCCCAGGCCTACAGCTATTACGCCAGGGGCTACTACTACGCCGCCAAGCGGGCGGGCATCCGCACCGACGTGGCCGAGCTCGAGGCGCCGCCGGTCCGGGAGCTTCCCACCAACCCCCTCAACAAGTTCCTCGGCAGCGTCTTCGGCAGCCGCCAGGCCAGCACGACGGCCACCGCCTCCGCCGACCCGTCGGTCGTCGCCCTGTCGAGCGCCGTCGCCCAGCCCGGTGCCGCACCCCAATACACGCTGCCCCCGCCGGCGGCCCCGCAGGCTCCGGCCGCCTATCAGCCGGTCGCGGCGCAAGTGCAGGCGCCGGAGGCCGCGCCCGCCGCCGAACCGGTCGTCACCGTGCCGCTGCCGCCGGTCCGCCCGGCCTCCCTGGCGTTCCACGCCGCCCCGACCCCGCCGGCCGGTCCGGCCCTCGCCTATGCGGGCAATGCGGCCGTTGCCGGCCTGCCCTTCCCGACCTCCGGCCAGACGGTCAGCCTCGCGGCGAACCCGCCGGCCGGATCGGCTCCCGCCGCCCCGCCGGCCGCGACGACCCAGGTCGCCGCCCTGGCTCCGGCCGCCGCGCCGGCCGAGCCCGCGGTCGAGGCCGGCCCCGCGACGCCGCTGCCGCCGCGACGCCCGGTGGAGTTCCGCCACTTCGTCCTGCGCAAGCCCGCGCCTCCGGTGCCCCAGACCGCCGCGGCGACGCCCGAGCCGGCCGCCGCCGCGGTCAGCCAGTAGGCGTCGCATGATTTCAGGCTGATGGCGTCAGGCGATCCTGCCGGATCGCTTTCGCCATGCGAAAATCGGCCTCGCTCCAGCATGTGACGCCTACGGCTTGACCGCGCGGGCGGGTGATACGGCCGCCGGCCATATCAGACCAGCGCCCTCATGCATCGCCACGTCGATGCATGAGCGTTCGGCGCATCAGCGCCTGGCGCCTGCGGCGCAGACCCATTCGGGCTTAGCCAGCGCCTTCGAACAAGTCTGTTCGAGGGCGCCGCGGGATCAATCCTCCCCGACGAACAGGGCCCGCGCCTGGGCCGGCGTCGCGACGGCGATCCCGATGGCGTGTGCGAGGGCGGCAAGGCCCGCGACCTGCGCGGCGTTGTCCGGCGCCAGGCTCCCGTCAGGCCGCCAGAGATTGTTCTCGAACCCGACCCGTGCGTGCCCGCCGAGCGCCGCCGCGGCGATCAGGCAGGCCGCCTCCCTCGGCCCGAAGGCGCACAGGGCCCAGGGCAGGTCGAGGTGGTGCTCGGAATTCCAGGCGGTCAGGAACGGCAGCAGGTCCGCCGGGTCGGAGCGCTGGCCGACCGCGTAGCGGCCGAGCACGAACAGGACGCTCGCCCGTTCCAGCGGGATCAGACCCCGCGCCGCCAGTCCCTGGAAGCGGGTGACGTCGCCCGCATCGTACAGGATGTGCTGCACCAGCACCCCGGCCCGGGCCTGCTCGGCCAGGAAGGCGGCGGCGGCGCCCTCGTCCTCGGGCTCGGCGAAGAGCTCGCGCAGGGCGACCGAGAACGCCTCGGGTTTCAGCGCCCGCATCGCCGCCATCTGCTCGGCCGGGCTGTAGAGGCCCACCGCCTCGGTGGTGACCTGGCAGATCATCTCCGGCCCCGCCTCCCGGCGCACCGCCGCGAGCGCCGCCCGGTAGCGGTCGAGGTCGAGGGTGTGGCGGGCCTCCGCGTCCCGCACGTGCAGGTGGATCATCGCCGCGCCGGCCTCGCGGCAGCGGGCGGCGTCCAGGCCGATCTCCCGCGGGTCGATCGGCAGGGCGGGGTGGTCGGCCTTGGTGCGACGGGCACCGTTGGGCGCCACCGTGATGACGAGGGGGGATGCCATGCGTGTCTCGGTTTCGTCTCTCGCTTCTTGCTCTCGATTCCTGGTGGGCCATCCCGGTCGCGCGACGCCGCATCCTGCACCGCCCGCACCCCGCCGCCCAGGCGGCCATGCGTCCTCGGGCATGCGTCCTCGGGCATGTGTCCTCGTCAGATCGGACGATCCCGCCGGGAGCGCCGGTGCAGCGCGAGCACCAGGAGGGCGATGCCGAGGACCGTGACGACGCCCGACGCCGTGAGGATGCGGCGGATCAGGGGGGTGTAGATCCCGCTCTGCGGGTCGTAGCCGTAGCAGAGCAGCACCAGCCGGTCGGCAAGGCCGCCGACCCGGCCCTCGCCGGCCTCGACCAGGGCGAGGCGCAGGTCGCGGGCGGTCATCGCCAGGGGCGACAAGGCCCGGGCGACCCGGCCGTCGCCGGTCAGCACCAGGGCGCCGGCCGGATGGGCGTAGGATTCCGTGTCGCGGTCATACGCGTAGGCGTAGCCGAGGGCCCGGGTCACCGCCTCGACCGGTCCCGGCGCCCCGGTGAGCACCGCCGCGCTGGCGAGGAGGGGACCCTGGCCGAGCTGCCCGGCCACCATGGCGCGGGCGGTGCCGGCATCGGCCCGCGGATTGAGGCCGAGCGTCACCAGCCGGTAATCCGTTCCGGGCGCGAGGCCGGTGGCGGCGAGCGCCGTGCCCGCCACCGCGAGCATCGGGTCGCAGACGTTGCGGCAGGCATAGTCGAGGGGCATCAGCAGGGTAGGGCGCCCGGAGAGGGCTTCCCCGAGGCTGAGGCGCCGGCCGTCGGCGCTGTCCGTGAAGGCGGTATCGAGCGGCGCCCGCGCGCCGGGGGGCGGCGCCAGCCCGACGCCGGAGAGGTCCTTCGGCGTCAGGCCCGCCCCGGCAGGCCCGGCCAATCCGGCGAGGAGGGCCGCGAGGCCGAGGCGAGCAGGCGTTGTGCCGAGAACTCTCATGGCTTGCGTCGAATGGCTTGCGTCGGAGGCCCGGACCCCGCACCTTCGCGGGAGATAGGGCGGCCGCGCCTCACGGGCCTGGCGGACAAGAGGCCGCAGCAGCGACAGGGGCCGGGATGGACGAGATTCGCGACGCCGCGCAGCTGCGCGACCATATGGGCCCGGTCAGCCGCCTGGCCGAGGGCAAGGTGCTGACCCGGCTCGACGGGCATGCCCGCGCCTTCATCGCGCTCTCCCCGTTCCTGGTGGTCGCCACCGCCGACGAGCAGGGCTTCCCCGATGCGAGCCCGCGGGGCGACGCGCCGGGCTTCGTCCAGGTGCTCGACGATGCCACCCTGCTGGTCCCGGACCGGCGCGGCAACAACCGCGCCGACAGCTTCGGCAACCTGCTCGCCGCGCCGGGCATCGGCCTGATCTTCCTCGTGCCCGGCCTCACCGAGACCCTGCGGGTGAACGGCACCGCCCGCATCACCACGGATTCCGCCCTGCTGGCGCCGCTCGCGGCCCAGGGCAAGGTGCCGGCCACCGGGCTCGTCGTCACGGTGCGCGAGGCGTTCTTCCATTGCGGCAAGGCGGTGATGCGCGCGCGGCTGTGGGACCCTGCCGCCCAGGTGCCGCGCGAGAGCTTCCCGAGCCTCGGCCGCGTGCTCGCCGAGCAGACCGGGGCGATCGGCGTCGCCGAGGCCGAGCGGCTGATGGAGGAATCCTACCGGACCCGTCTCTATTGAGGCCTCTCGCGCCGACCGTGTCCGCTCGCCCCCATCCGCGAGCCGTGCGCGCGACGGAACCGGCGCCGCCGTGATAGTGTATCATACGGCGGCGCCCGTGCGGGTGCGTCCGCCGAGGTGAGGGACGATCGATGACAGGACAGGGGAGGCCCGGTCCCGTTCGGGTTCTCGTGGTCGAGGACGAGTACTTCATCGCTGACGACATCTCCCGGGCCCTGACCCGGCACGGCGTCGAGGTGGTCGGCCCGGTGCCGACGGTGCAGGAGGCCCGGGCGCTCCTGGCGTCGCAGACGCTCGATCTCGCGGTTCTGGACATCAACCTGCGCGGCGAGCTCGTCTACCCGCTGGTCGCCGAGCTGACCCGGCGCGGCGTGCCCATGGTCTTCGCCACCGGTTACGACAACGCGGCGATCCCGCCCGAGCACGGATCGATCCCCGCCTGGTCCAAGCCCTTCGACTACAACGTGCTGGCCGGCATGCTGCCCGTGCGGCGCCGCGCCTGAGACCGGACGTCCGTCGTCCCGGCGGCCGGCCACCGGTCGCGGCGGTGAAGCCGTGTCCCATCCGCGCGGGCGACGCCGACGGCTCCCGTCGCGGAGCGATCGGCCGGCGGTCGCCTGACGCCGTGTTTTGACGCACCGCAGCGGAACCGTCACGCTGCCACCCTGTTCTGCATCGGAGCGATCTCTGCCCCAGCGGCAGCACAGGAGACGGACTGAATGGCAGCAGAGAAGGAAACGAAGGCCTTTCCGGCCGCCGCGAGCACGCGGGTCCCGTTCGCGCTGGCCCTGTCGGCGCTGGCCGGATGCGCGGACTCGATCGGGTTCCTCGAATTCGCGCAGCTGTTCATGTCGTTCATGAGCGGCAACACCACCCGTCTCGGTGTCGCCGTGAGCCTGAGCGATTGGGGCAACGTCACCCGGGTCGGCAGCACCATCGCGCTGTTCTGCTTCGGGGCCTTCCTCGGCACGCTGCTCGCTGCGGCCGTCGGCTACTGGCGGCTCGCGGTGCTGCTCGGCCTCCAGGCGTTCCTGCTCTGCGTCGGCCTCGCCTTGCCGCGCGGGCCCGAGGAATTCCCGTTCCACGCCTACCCGATCGTGCTGGCGCTCGGCATGCAGAACGCCGTCCTCCAGGACGAGGAGGGGCGCAGCCTGGCGCTCACCTACGTCACCGGCGCGGTGGTGCGCTTCGGCACCGGTCTCGCCAACCTGCTGCTCGGCCATCCCGCGCCGTCCTTCTGGATCCAGGCCCCGCTCTGGGCCGCCCTCACCCTCGGGGCGATCGTCGGCGGCCTCCTGCACAGCCGCTTCGGCGAGAGCGCCTTCCTGGTCCCCGCCGTTCTGGCCGCATTGCTCGCGGTGATCGCCCTGGCGATGACGCTGGTCCACGGCGACGGGCCGCTCGTCTCCGGCACCAAGTCGCCGACGCCGGACGCCGCGGCGACGGCGCCGCCGGTGGTGTGACACCCGCCGGAGCGGCGCACGCCGCCCCGGCAAAGATTACGCACAGTTCATCGGGCGGAGACGACGGCGTAAGCCGGCGAGGTCCATAACGGCAGCGTCGCCGGACGCGGCGGCGCCCTCCTCCCCCCAGGGCGCTGCCGCGCTCCAAGGCCCCGAGGGCCGAGGCGCCGGGTCGTCATCGTCGCCCCCCAGACGACCCGGTGCACCGTGCCACGGCAGGCCGAGCCTCCGGCTCGGCCTGCCGACCCCCGGCGGCGATGCCCGGCGTGCCGCGCCTCCTCCAAAGAGGATCCTCCAAGAAGATCCTCCAAGAGGATCCTCTTTGGATGACCCCCGGAGAGCGGCGAGCCGGGCGGGGCCTGCCGGGTCCAGGGCGCCAGGATCCCGGCGAGGGAACCCTCCCGCGCGCCGGGGATCTGCCCTAGAATGTCCGATATGCGCCTCCTGATCATCGAGGACGACCGTGAGGCGTCCGCCTACCTCTCGAAAGCCTTCCGCGAGGCCGGCCACGTCGCCGACACCGCCGATGACGGGCTCGACGGCTACGCCCTGGCGCGCGAGGGAACCTACGACGTCCTGGTCGTCGACCGCATGCTGCCGAAGCTCGACGGGCTGTCGCTGATCCGGTCCTTGCGCGAGCAGGGCGTCGAGACGCCGGTGCTGATCCTCTCGGCCCTCGGCCAGGTCGACGACCGGGTGAAGGGGCTGAAGGCCGGCGGCGACGACTACCTGCCCAAGCCCTACGCCTTCTCCGAGCTGATGGCCCGCATCGAGGTGCTGGCCCGCCGCCGCGGCGGCGGTTCCGGCGCGGAGGCGACGAGCTACCGCGTCGGCGACCTCGAGCTCGACCGGCTGTCGCACCGGGTCGCGCGGGCCGGCCAGGAGATCCCGCTCCAGCCGCGGGAATTCCGCCTGCTCGAATACCTGATGCGCCATGCCGGCCAGGTCGTCACCCGCACGATGCTGCTCGAGCACGTCTGGGACTACCATTTCGACCCGCAGACCAACGTCATCGACGTCCACGTCTCCCGCCTGCGCGCCAAGGTCGACAAGGGCTTCGAGCGCCCGATGATCCACACGGTGCGGGGTGCCGGCTACATGGTCCGCGCCGGCGGCGAGGCGTGAGCGCGGCCGGAACGGGAGCGACCGACGGGGTGCTGGCGCGCCTCGGGGCGCTCTTCCGCACCACCGCCTTCAAGCTCTCGCTGGCCTATCTCCTGGTCTTCGCCGCCTTCGCGTTCTTCGCGCTGGGCTACGTCGCCTGGAATGCCCGGCGCGTCCTCGACGACCAGATCGTCTCGACCATCGAGGCCGAGATCAACGGCCTGTCCGACCAATACGCCTCGGGGGGCATCCGCCGCCTCGTCAGCGTGGTGGAGCGCCGCTCGCGCGAGCCCGGCGCCTCGCTCTACCTCGTCACGACCCCGGCCGGCGAGCACGTGGCCGGCAATGTCGAGGCCCTGCCTCCGGGAACGCTCGCCGAGCCGGGCCAGACCGAGACGCCCTATGCCCGCAACACCGACGGCGACCGGCTCGACCACCGGGCGATCGTGCGCATCTTCACCCTGCCGGGAGGCTTCCGCCTGCTCGTCGGCCGCGACGTCGAGGAGCGCGACCGCCTGCGGGCGGTGATCGGGCGCGCCTTCGCCTGGTCGCTGATGCTAGTGGTGGGCTTAGGCTTCCTCGGCAGCTGGTTCATCGCCCAACGCGTGCTCAAGCGCGTCGACCACATGACCGAGATCACCCGCGGCATCATGGCGGGCGACCTCGACGGGCGCCTCACGCTCGCCGGCACCGGCGACGAGCTCGACCGGCTGGCGAGCAACCTCAACGCGATGCTCGACCGCATCGGCGAGTTGATGCGCGGCATGCGCGAGGTCTCGGACAACATCGCCCACGACCTCAAGACCCCGCTCACCCGCCTGCGCAACAAGGCCGATGCCGCGCTCCGCGAGGGGCGCGACCCGGACGCCCTGCGGGCGGCTTTGGAAGCCAATATCGAGGAGAGCGACAACCTGATCCGGGTGTTCAACGCCCTGCTGATGATCGCGCGCCTCGAGGCCGGCAATGCCCGCGAGGGGCTGGCGGAATTCGACGCCGGGGCGGTCGCCCTCGAGGTCGCGGAGCTGTACGAAGCAGTGGCGGAGGAGCGCGGCGTTGCCCTGAAGACCGAGGTCGAGGACGGCCTGGTGCTGCACGGCAGCCGCGAACTGATCGGACAGGCGATGGCGAACCTGATCGACAACGCCCTGAAATACGGGCAGAAAACCGACCTGTCGGCCGAGGCGCCGGTGGTCTGCGTCGCGGCGGGGCGGGAGAACGGCGACGTCGTCCTGTCGGTCGCCGACCGGGGCGACGGCATCCCCGAGGCCGAACGCGGCCGGGTGCTGGAGCGCTTCGTGCGGCTCGAGACCGCCCGCACCCGGCCGGGCTTCGGCCTCGGCCTCAGCCTCGTCAACGCCGTCGCCCGCCTGCACCAGGGCAGCTTCGCCCTGGAGGACAACGCGCCGGGCCTGCGCGCCTCCCTGCGGCTGCCGGCCCTGCGCGACCAGGCCCCGCGGGAGGTCGCGGCGTGAGCGGGCCGCTTCGCGCGCGCCTGACCCGGGCGCCCCGCCTCGCCGAGCCGGAACGGGCCCGCGCCCGTCTCGACGAGCTCCTCGCCGAGGCGCCGGACCTCGCGCCCCTTCTCGGCGTCGACGGCCCGGCCCGCGACCTCCTCCTCGGCCTCGCCGACCATTCGCCGTTCCTGTGGGGTCTCGCCGCCCGCGACCCGGCCCGGCTGGCCGGCCTGCTGGAGTGCCCGCCCGAGGACGCGAACGCCGCGATCCTGGCCGACCAGCGCGGGGCCGGACTCGCCGGGGGCGACGTCGCCAGGACGCTCCGCCGCAACCGGGCCGCCCACGCGCTGCTGGTGGCGCTGACCGATATCGGCGGCGTCTGGTCGCTGGAGCAGGTGACGGCGGCGCTCTCCGATTTCGCCGATTCCTCGGTGAGCGCCGCCGTCGACGCGGCCCTCGTCCAGGCCGCCGGCACCGGCCGGTTCCGTCCGCCGGACCCGGCCCGGCCGCAGGAGGGATCGGGCCTGATCGTGCTCGGCATGGGCAAGCTCGGGGCCGGCGAGCTGAACTATTCGAGCGACGTCGACCTGATCGTGCTGTTCGATCCCGAGGCCGCTCCCCTGCGCGAGGGGGTCGAGGCGACGCCGTTCTTCAGCCGGATCGCGCAAACTGTGGCCAAGCTGCTGCAGGAGCGCACCGCCGACGGCTACGTCCACCGGGTGGATTACCGCCTGCGGCCCGATCCCGGCTCGACGCCGACCGCCCTGTCGCTCCCCTCCGCCTATACCTACTACGAGACGGTGGGGCAGAACTGGGAGCGTGCCGCCTTCATCAAGGCCCGGCCCGTCGCCGGCGATCGCGAGCGGGCCGACGGCTTCCTCGCCGAATTGCGGCCCTTCATCTGGCGCAAGTACTTCGACTTCGCCTCCATCGCCGACGTTCACGCGATGAAGCGGCAGATCCACGCCGTGCGCGGCCACGGCGCCATCGCGGTGGCCGGCCACGACATCAAGCTCGGCCGCGGCGGCATCCGCGAGGTCGAGTTCTTCGTCCAGACGCAGCAGCTCGTCTTCGGCGGCCGGCGCCCGTCGCTGCGCGGCCGGCGCACCCTGGAGATGCTGGCAGCCCTCCACGACGAGGGCTGGATCACCGCGGAGGCGCGCGACGAGCTCTCCGACGCCTACCGCTTCCTGCGGACCGTCGAGCACCGGCTGCAGATGGTGGCCGACGAGCAGACCCAGCGCCTGCCGGACGAGGCCCCGAAGCTCGCCCGCTTCGCCCGCTTCCTCGGCTTTTCCGACGAGGCCGCCTTCGGGCAGGCGCTGACCGCCGAGGCGCGCCGGGTGCAGGGCCATTACGCCCTCCTGTTCGAGGCCGAGCCGGACCTCGCGGCGGAGGTCGGCGACCTCGTCTTCACCGGCGTCGAGGACGACCCCGAGACCCTGGCGACCCTGCGCCGCCTCGGCTTCCGGAACCCCGAGCGGGCGACCGAGACGGTGCGGGGCTGGCATTTCGGCCGCCGACCGGCGGTGACGAGCCCGCGGGCGCGCGAGGTGCTGACCGAGCTGGTCCCGGCCCTGATCCAGGCCCTGTCCGGTACCGCCGACCCGGACGGGGCGCTCGCCGCCCTCGACCGCGCCTTCGGGCGGATGCCGGCCGCGGTCGAGCTTCTCACCATCCTGCGCTCGCACGAGCGGCTGCGGCTGCTCTTCGCCGACCTCCTCGGCACGGTGCCGCGGCTGGCCGACACGGTGGCCTTCAGCCCCCACGTCCTCGACGCGGTGATCGACCCCGCCTTCGTGGCGCCGGTGACCGAGGCGGATGCGCTCGCCGAGCAGTTCCGCACCGGCCTGGGCCGGCCCCGCGACCTCGAGGATTTCCTCGACCGCAGCCGCGACGCCGCCCGGCAGCTGCGCTTCGTCACCGGGGCGCGGCTCCTGTCCGGCATCCTGCCGCCCTCCGGTGCCGGCCGCGCCTATGCGGGCATCGCCGAGGCGGCCGTCGCCATGGCGCTCCAGGCGGTGGAGGCGGCCTTCGCGGAGGAGCACGGGCGGGTGCCGGGGGGCCGGTTCGCGGTGCTCGGCCTCGGGCGTCTCGGCTCGCGCCAGCTCACCGCCGATTCCGACCTCGACCTCGTCGTCCTGTACGATTTCGACCAGGGGCGGCGCGAGAGCGACGGCAAGCGCTCCCTCGACGCGGCGGTGTACTACAACCGCCTGACCCAGCGCCTCGTTGCGGCCCTCACCGTGCCGACCCGGCGCGGCCGGCTCTACGAGGTGGATTTGCGCCTGCGCCCGAGCGGCGGCCAGGGCCCGATCGCCAACCAGTGGCAGCGTTTCGCGGCCTATTGGCGCGAGGAGGCGGCCCTGTGGGAGCACATGGCGCTGACCCGGGCGCGGGCCATCGCGGGCGACGCGAGCCTGATCCGCGAGGCCGACGAGGTCGCCGCCTCGGTCCTGCGCCAGCCCCGCGACGCCGGCTTCGTCGCCGGGGAGGTGCGGGCGATGCGCGCCCTCGTCGCGCGCGAGAAGGGCGATCACGGCCCCCTCGACCTGAAGCTTGCCCCGGGCGGGCTCCTCGACCTCGATTTCCTGAGCCAGGCCCTGGTCCTGTCCCATGCGAGCGCGCATCCCGACCTCGTCGGCCTCGACGCGCCGGGGGTGCTGGAGCGCGCCGGTGCCCACGGCCTCGTCGAGGCGGGGCTCGCCGGCCGCCTCGTCACCGCCTACCGGCTCCTCGACGACGTGCATCACTGGCAGCGCCTGATGGTCGAGGGCGATTTCGGCCGTACCGCCCCGCCGGCGGCCCGCGCCCGCCTCGCCACGGCCCTCGGCCAGCCCGACGAGGCGGCCTTGATCGCGCAGCTCGCCGAGACCCGGACCGGGGTGCGGGAGGCGTTCGCGGCGATCCTGGGATGATTGTTCTGGCGCGGTTTCCCCTCTCCCGCGTGGGAGAGGGGACAGGGGTGAGGGTGGCGCGGGTTCCAGATAAGCCACCGAGCATCTCGGCGCCGAGATGCAGCGATTCCTGGCGACCGTGCGGGCGGCCTGAGGGCCGCGTCGTCCGGCTCGTCGGTTGCGCCCCGGTCCCGCCTCGCCGGGCGCGTGATTCGAGCGCAAGAAGCGGGATGAAGTGCCACCCCCCGGAGCCTTAAGGCTCGGTCCAGGAGGTGACCGCATGACCGCGTTCCGATGCATTCCCATCGCCACCGAGACGGCCGAGCGCTTCCGGGCGACCGGCATGGACGACCGCGGCAACCCGATCCGGCGGGTGGTCGCGACACCGGGAGGCGGCTTCCCGTGCCGGCACTGCCTGCGCCTGGCCGAGCCGGGCGAGGCGATGCTGCTCGGCTCCTACGACCTGCCGAAGCCGCTGGGGATCTACTGGACGCCGAGCCCGATCTTCCTGCACGAGGCGCGATGCCCCCGCGCCGAGGCCCTCGATGCGGTCGCGCCGATCGTGCGGGCGAACCCGCTCGTCTCGGTTCGCGCCTACGATGACCTGCACCAGTGCCTCTACGACCTCGGCCATGCCTGCGCCGGCGCGGAGGTCGACGCGCCCCTCGCGCGTGCGCTCGACGATCCCCGCACGGCCTTCGTGAACATCCACACGGCGCGGCCGGGCTGCCTGCTGGTCCGGGTCGAGCGGAAGCTGGTCGCGGATGAGGCCTGCGGACAATAGTACCGCGGCGCCGTCGAACAGACTCGTTCGAAGGCGCAGGCTCAGTCCGGAGGGGTCTGCGCCGCAGGCGCCAGGGGCTGATGCTCCGAATGCTGATGCATCGATCTGTCGTTGCATCAGCGCGCGGGCAGAAGACTTGCCGAGATCCGCGCGGGTGGCCCCGGCGCGGTTCTGACCGGAGCGGGTGCCGGTTACGCCTCGATCTCCGCCGCCGCGTCCCGGGCCTCGGCCGCGTCGTTGAGGCCGGGCCGCGGCAGGCGCACCAGCACGATCGTGCCGGTGCCTTCCTCGGAGCGGATGCGCAGACCCCCGCCGTGGAGCTCGGCGAGCGAGCGGGCGATGGCGAGGCCGAGGCCGGAGCCCTTGTAGCTGCGGGCGAAGTTGGTCTCGACCTGCTCGAACGGATAGCCGAGCTTCGGCAGGGCCGCCTTCGGGATGCCGATACCGCTATCCTCGACGAAGATGTGGACCGAATCGAGGGCGCGGCGCGTGCGCACCGCCACCCGGCCGGCCTCGGGAGTGAACTTCACGGCATTCTGGAGGAGGTTCACCAGGATCTGGTGCAGGGCGCGCTCGTCGGCCATCACCAGGGTGCCGGCGCTCATCTCGACGCTGACGGTGAGTCCCTTGGCCCGGGCCGGCTCGGCGATCAGCTTGAGGGCGCGCTCCAGCGCCTCGCTCACCGCCACCGGCTGCTTGGCGAGCTTCACCCGGCGGGCGTCGATCCGCGACATGTCGAGGATGTCGTCGATCACCGACAGCAGGTAGTGGCCGCTGGAGCGGATGTCGCGGCAATACTCGCGGTACTTCTCGGAGCCGAGCGACCCGAACACCTCGCTCTCCATCACCTCGGCGAAGCCCAGGATGGCGTTGAGGGGGGTGCGCAGCTCGTGGCTCATATTGGCCAGGAACTCGGACTTGGAGCGGTTGGCGCTCTCGGCCTGGGCCTTCTGGTCGAGGTAGCGCTCGGCCAGGTCGGCGAGCTGCTGGGTCTGGATCTCGAGGGTCCGGCGGGAGCGCTTGAGGTCCGCGATGGTGGCGATGAGCTGGCGTTCCGATTCCACGAGCCGCTCCTGGTGCCGTTTCAGGGCCGTGATGTCGGTGCCGACCGAGACGTAGCCGCCGTCCTTGGTGCGGCGCTCGCTGATCTGCAGCCAGCGCCCATCGGCGAGCTCGGCCTCGAAGGTGCGGGCTCCCGCTTCCGGGAACTCGCCGGCGGGGATCTCGCGCCGCACGGTCGGCAGGGCGGCGCGCCCCATGATGGCGTCGTAGCGGCGGCCGGGCTGGGCCTCGTCGGAGGTCAGGGCGTGCAGGCGTCGGAACTTCGAGTTGCACAGGACCAGGCGGTTCTGGGCGTCCCAGAGCACGAAGGCCTCGGACACCGCCTCGACGGCGTCGCGCAGGCGCATGTCGGCGGTGGCGGTGGATTCGGCGAGGCGGCGCTGCTCCGAGATGTCGATGACGATGCCGACGAGGTGCCGGCCGTTATCCTCCAGGTCCTGCACGATCTCCGCCCGGGCCTTGAGCCAGACCCACTCGCCCCCGGCGGCGCGGATGCGGAACTCGTGGTCGACGGTGGTGTCGCGGGCGGCGAGCTGGCGGGCGAGGCCGTAGAGATCGGTGTCGTCCGGGTGGACGAGGGCGTTGACGTCGCCGAAGGAGAGGAATTCCTGCTCCCGCACGTAGCCGAGGAGCTGGTACATCGAATCCGACCAGTAGATCCGGCCGCGCGGGATGTCCCAGTCCCACAGGCCGCAGCGGCCGCGGCCGAGGGCCGTGTCGAGGCGCTGGCGCACCTGCTCGCAGACCCGGTCGACGGCCCGCGCCCGGTCGGCCTGGAGCGCGTAGGCGAGGCCGGTGCAGACCACCACCAGCGTCACGGCGCCGACCAGCACCGCGGCGATGCGCGCCCGCCCGGCCCAGATTGCCGTCACCGAGTCGAGGGTCTGCACCACCGCGACCTGCGCGATGCCGACACCGCCCGGCACCGCCCGCACCGTCGCCAGCGCCCGCTCGCCGCTGCCGAGCACCACCGGGAGCACGCCGGCGCGCTCGCCCATGATGCCGAGCACATGCACCTCGCCGACGAGTTCGGTGAAGCTGCGCGGCAGGCCGGGCTGCTCGGGCAGGGCGGCCAGGATCGCGTCGTCAGCGCCGACCAGGAGGATGCTGCGGCCGGCCGGCAGGCCGCCGGGCGGCAGCAGGCGCACCAGGCGCTCGCGCAGGGCGGCCGGGGCCATCACCTCCGGCGCCGCCGCGCCGGCGGAGCGGGCGAGGGAGGTCGGCAGCGTTCCGGCCATCAGCCGGGCCACCAGGTCGATGTCGCGCCGCGCGTCGCCGACCACCTCCTCGCGATGGCCGGAGAGCTGCAGGGCCGTGACGATCCCGAGGCAGAGAAGAAACGCACCCAGCATCGCCGGGACGGCGAACCGGAGCCAGGATTCCGCATGGGCAAGGCGCTGGTGCGCGGCTTTCGAAACCCGGCTGATCCCGAGAATCGTCGCGGCACGCGCAGAGAAGGGGGCGGGATCCGCCTCCAGCATACCCAAACCCCCAACGGAACAGAAAGACAGATGCCGCGGAGGTTCCCGGCAGGCCCCCGAATCGAGCCTCAATCTGGCATTTCCACAAGCATTTTGTCCAGCGCTTCGCGTCTCGGAAATGAAGTGTTAACCAGTGATCGAAACGCCGGACAAATTCGCGGAATGCGCGATTCTGCTAGTTCGTACAGAGGTTTGTGCATTATCTCACCGGCGCGAGCGATCGCCCGGCGATGTCGCTGACGTCGGGGGAGAGGCCCGGGGTTTCGGCCACCCGCCGCAGGGCGGATTCGGCCTGCCGGCGGCGTCCGTCCTCGACCATACGCCAAGTATTGAAAGCAGTTAGCAGCCGCGCCGCGACTTGGGGATTTTTTCCGTCGAGGGCCAGCACCACCTCCGCCGTCAGGTCGTAGCCGGCCCCGTCCGGGCGGTGGAACTGGGTCGGATTGTTGAGGCTGAAGCTCGCGATCAGGGAGCGGACCCGATTCGGGTTGCCAAGGGAGAAGGCGGGGTGGCGCATCAGCCCGCGGACCCGATCGAGGGTGCCGGGCTCCGGGATCATCGCCTGCAGGGCGAACCACTTGTCGAGCACCAGGGGCTCGTGCCGGGAGGCCTCGCCGAAGCGGGTCAGCGCCGCCTCCCGGGCCTCGCCCGGCACCAGGCTCACGGTGGCGAGCGCGGCGAGGCGGTCTGTCATGGTCACGGCGGAATCGAGCTGGGCGACGGCCAAGGCCGTGCCGGTCTCCGGATCGGCCGCGGTCACGAGGTCGAGGGCGGCGTTGCGCAGGGCCCGCCGGCCGGCGCTGGCGGCGTCGGGGCTGAAGGGCGCGCCGGGCGCCTCGGCCAGCGCGTCGCGCAACGCGAGCAGCCGGGGCCCGAGGTCGCGGCCGAGCTGGACCCGCAGCGTCTGCCGCGCGCGCCAGATCGCGTCGGGATCGACCTCGGCGCCGATCGCCTGGGCGATCTCCTGCTCGCCCGGCAGCGTCAGGACCAGGGCCGCGAAGGCGGGATCGGCCAGGGCCTCGCCGTCGAGGAAGGTCGCGAGGGCACGGGTCAGCGCCTCGCCCTCCGGCCCGGCCCCGGGGCCGAGCGGCGCGCCGGCCCTCGCGCGGCCGACCAGCACCTCCATGGCGAGGCTCTGGGCCGCCTGCCAGCGGTTGAAGGCGTCGCCGTCATGGGCGAGCAGGGTCAGGCGCTCGTCCCGCGTGAGCGCGTGCTCGACCTTCACCGGGGCCGAGAAGCCGCGAAACAGCGAGGGCACCGGCGGCGCCGTCACGCCGGTGAAGACGAGGGTGTCCTCCGCCGTCTCGAGCACGAACACCCCGTCCCGCACCCGCTCGCTCACCGCCTCGACGGGGCCGCCGCCCGGGGCGACGAGTCCGAGGACGACCGGGATCACCAGGGGACGCGGCGCGGCCCCGGCGGCGGCCTCGGTGGCGATCACCGGCAGGCTCTGGCGGAAGGTCAGGGTGTAGGTCCGCGCGGCGGCGTCGTGGCGGCCCGACACCGCGACGGTCGGCGTGCCGGCCTGCTCGTACCAGCGGGAAAAGGCGGTGAGATCGCGCCCGCTCTCAGCCGCGAAGGCGGCGAGGAAATCCTCCACCGTGGCGGCCGTGCCGTCGCAGATGGCGAAGTAGCGGTCCATGCCGCGCCGGAAGGTCTCGGGGCCCAGGAGGGTGCGCAGCATCCGGACGATCTCGGCGCCCTTCTCGTAGACCGTCGCGGTGTAGAAGTTGTTGATCTCGCGATAGGCCTGCGGCCGCACCGGATGGGCGAGCGGGCCGGCATCCTCCGGGAACTGGCGGGCGCGTAGGGTGCGCACCTCGGCGATGCGGTGGACCGGGCGCGAGCGCTCGTCGGAGGAGAATTCCTGATCGCGGAAGACCGTCAGGCCCTCCTTGAGGCAGAGCTGGAACCAGTCGCGGCAGGTCACCCGGTTGCCGGACCAGTTGTGAAAGTATTCATGGGCGATGATCGCCTCGATGTTGGCGTAGTCCGCGTCGGTCGCGGTGTCGGGACTGGCCAGCACGTACTTGTCGTTGAAGATGTTGAGGCCCTTGTTCTCCATCGCGCCCATGTTGAAGTCGGAGACCGCGACGACGTTGAAGACGTCGAGGTCGTAGGCGCGGCCGAAGGTGCGCTCGTCCCACGCCATCGAGCGGGCCACCGCGTCGAGGGCGAAGTCGGCGCGGCCCTCCTTGCCGGGCTCGACATAGACGGCGACCTCGACGCTCCGCCCCTCCATAGTGGTGAAGCGGGAGCCGACCCGGCCGAGGCGGCCGCCGACGAGGGCGAACAGGTAGGCGGGCTTCGGATGGGGGTCGTGCCAGACCGCGTAGTGGCGGGTCAGGCCCAGCTCGCCCGCCGCCACCGGGTTGCCGTTGCCGAGCAGCACCGGCGCCTCGTGCCGCTCGGCCTCGATCCGCGTGGTGTAGACCGCCATCACGTCCGGCCGGTCGAGGAAGTAGGTGATGCGCCGGAAGCCGTCGGCCTCGCACTGGGTGCAGTAGACGCCGTTCGAGCGATAGAGCCCCATCAGCTTGGTGTTGGCACTCGGGTTCACCTGCGTCTCGATCTCGAGCACGAAGGGGCGCTGGGGAGGCTGGTGCAGGGTCAGCGCCCGGGGCGTGACCGCGATCGCGCCCGGCCCGGTCGGCTGCCCGTCGAGGGCGATCGCCAGCAGGGTCAGCTCGTCGCCGTCGAGGACGAGGGGCGCCCCGGGCTCACCGGCCGGGTTCGGCCGCAGGGCCAGCGTCGCGGTGACCCGGGTCTCGGTCGGATGCAGCCGCACGTCGAGGTCGACGCGGTCGATCAGGTAATCGCTCGGGCGGTAATCGGCGAGGCGAACGATCGTCTGCATGGGGTCCCTCGGCGGTCTCGCGGGGCGGGGGCGGGATTGAGCCTTTGCACGGCCGCCGGCCGCAGCGCAACGCGGGATCGGGCCCTCCCCGCCGGTCGCGCGGCGCCCTAGCTACGGTGCCGGATCCGGCGCCGCGTCAGCGCGCCTCGAACGAAGGATGGAGCGCCATGGAATACCTGCACACGATGGTCCGCGTCGCCGATCTCGACAAGGCGCTCGACTTCTACTGCAACAAGTTCGGCCTCCAGGAGGTGCGCCGCACCGAGAGCGAGAAGGGCCGCTACACCCTGGTGTTCCTGGCCGCCCCGGGCGACGCCGCGCGGGCCAAGGACACCAAGTCGCCGCTCCTGGAGCTCACCTACAACTGGGATCCGGAGGAGTATACCGGCGGACGCAACTTCGGTCATCTGGCCTATCAGGTCGACGACATCTACGCGACCTGCCAGAGGCTGCAGGATGCCGGCGTCACCATCAACCGCCCGCCGCGGGACGGCCACATGGCCTTCGTGCGCTCGCCCGACGGCATCTCGATCGAGATCCTCCAGAAGGGCGGGCCCAAGCCGCCGCAGGAGCCCTGGGCCTCGATGCAGAATACCGGCAGCTGGTAGCCGCCGGCGGGCGGGCCCGAGGCGGCCCGCCCCCCTCGCGGATCTCAGGCCCCGGATCTCAGGCCCAGGATCTCAGGCCTCTGCGGTCGGGGTGATACCGAGCTCCGCCAGCTTGGCGTGGATCGCCGTGACCGGGCGCTTGAGCTTGAGGCTCATGACCGAGGCCGGGACGCCCTCCCGCACCATGGCCTTGAGCTGCTGCACGGTCTCCAGGGTCCAGCCCGCCTCGATGTTCTCGCTCATCAGGGTTGCCTCCGTTCTCACGGCCGCGTCGGGGCGGCCTTGAGACCGGCAGGTAGGGAGGGCGGACCGGGCGGCAACCCGGGCCCCGCGCCCGCCACGGGTCACCCCGGCCTTGACGCCGCGTCCCTGCCGTCGCACATCGGCGCCGTCAGCCGGCCGGGCGGCCGCTCCGGTCCTGTCTGCGGGTTCGCCCGCGCGCGGGATCGGGGAGGAAAGTCCGGGCTCCATGAAGAGACGGTGCCGGATAACGTCCGGCGGGGGCGACCCCAGGGACAGTGCCACAGAGAGCAGACCACCGCGCGGGTTCTCACGAACCCTCCGCGGCCAGGGTGAAAGGGTGCGGTAAGAGCGCACCGCGGACGCGGCAACGCGGACGGCACGGCAAACCCCACCGGGAGCAAAACCGAATAGGGGCGGCACGCGCGAGCGATCGCGCACGGCCTTCTTCAGGCCCGTCGCCCGGGTTGGTTGCTCGAGGCGGCCGGCAACGGCCGTCCCAGAGGAATGGCCGCCACGTCCGGGGGATCCTCGCGGATCCTTCGGGCCATACAGAACCCGGCTTACAGGCCGGCTGATCCCCTTTTCTCGACGCATGGCGACAGGGCCGGCCCAGCTGAGATCACGCGGGCGCGAGGCATTCCCGAGGTAGAGCCCGCGCCGGCGGCCGAACAGGCAGGCCCGCCTCGACTTTCCGGTGACGCACCGGCTCATCACAAGCCTTCGTTAACCTTGCTGGTCTCTGATGGCACAGGGGCGGGTGCTGCCCGCCGCGTGTCCTCGCGTTGACGACCCCAGAGGCCCATGATACCCCGAGCCACCCCGTCCACGGCGATTCCCGCATCGGCGGCCGCAGCCTGCTCGCGCAGGCATGATGGTCGCGCGTCGATGCCGGGCGTGGGCAAAGCGGCGCCCTGGCGCCGACCCCGGCCGGCCTCGGCCCGGCTCGTGCGGACAGCGGAGCACCATGGATCGTCACGCCTCAAGGCGCGCCCGCCGCGCGGGATGGGCATTCGTCTCGGTCGAGTCGGGGCGCCGGTCGTGACCGAGGCCGCTCCCCACATCCCGGTCCTGCTGGACGAGGTCCTCTCCGCCCTGCGCCTCGGCGCCGGTCCGGCGGCGGTGATCGACGGCACCTTCGGGGCCGGCGGCTACACCCGGGCGATCCTGGCGGCGGATCCGCGCAACCGCGTGCTCGCCATCGACCGCGATCCCACCGCCATCGCGGCCGGCCAGGCCCTGGTCGAGGCGGAGGCCGGGCGCCTCGTCCTGGTGCAGGGCCGTTTCGGCGACCTCGACGCGATCGCGCGCGACACCGGCTTCGCGGAGGCCGACGGCGTCGTCCTCGATATCGGCGTGTCGTCGATGCAGCTCGACCAGGCGGAGCGGGGCTTCTCGTTCCGCCACGACGGCCCCCTCGACATGCGGATGGAGCGGGCGGGCGAGAGCGCCGCCGATCTCGTCAACGAGGCCTCCGAGGCCGCGCTGGCCGACGTGATCTACCATTACGGCGAGGAGCGCCGGGCCCGCGCGGTGGCCCGCGCCCTGATCGAGGCGCGCCGGCGCGGCCGCATCGAGACCACGGCGGCTCTGGCAGAGGTCGTCGCGAGCGTCGTGCGGGCCGAGCCCGGCAGCGGCATCCACCCGGCGACCCGGACCTTCCAGGCCCTGCGCATCGCGGTGAACGACGAGCTCGGCGAATTGCAGCGGGCGCTGCACGCGGCCGAACGCACCCTGCGGCCGGGCGGCCGCCTCGCGGTGGTCACCTTCCACTCGCTGGAGGACCGCATCGTGAAGCAGTTCTTCTCGGCCCGCAGCGGCCGGGCGGTGGCGGCCTCGCGCCACCTGCCGATGGCCTCGCAGCCTGCGCCCCGCAGCTTCACCCTGGCCACCAAGGGCCCGGTCGCCGCCGGGGAGGCCGAAGCCTACGCCAATCCCCGGTCCCGCTCGGCCAAGCTGCGCGCCGGAGAGCGCACCGACGCCCCCGCTCCGCCGCCGCTCACGGCGCTCGAGGCCCTGGCCTCCCTGCCCGAGCCCCAGACGCGGGGAGGGCGCCGGTGATCCGCCTCCTGCACCTTCTGGCGATCGCCGGGCTGATCGCCTCGGCCGTCTACGCCTACTCGATCAAGTACGACACGCTCTACCAGGCCGAGCAGGTCGCCAAGCTGAAGACCCGCCTGCGCAAGGAGCGCGACGCGATCGCGGTGCTGCGCGCCGAGTGGCAATTGCTCACCCGGCCCGACCGGCTCCAGGGCGCGGTCACCAAGTACCTCGACCTCGAGCCGATCGGCACGGCCCATCTCGGCCGCCTCGCCGACCTGCCGGCCAAGACCGACCGCGGCGACGAGATCGCCCGCAAGCTCGAGGCGCTCGGCCTCGGCGCCACGGCGACGCCCACCGCCAAGGAGCGCGCGCCCTCCACCACCGGCGCCACCGCCTCCCGCAGCGAGGAGCCGCGCACCACCGGCTCCACATCGACCCCCACCCCCACCCGCACCCCGACGGCCAAGAGGTAGGCGCCGTGACCCAGGACCAGGATTTCCAGGCTCACGACCCTCAAGGCTCCGAGGTCGATCCGCCGCAGGTGGCCGTCGAGGAGCCCGCCCGGCCGCGGCGGCGCCTCGCGGACCTGCTCCGCGGCGGCGTGACGGCGATGTTCCGCCTGTCGGTGGAGCGCAGCGCCGCCCGCGTCGGCCTCGTCGGGCTCGTCTTCGGCGCGGTGTTCCTGACCCTGATGGGCCGGCTCGTCAGCTTCGCCGTGCTGCCGGACGATCCGGGGACGGCGCAGGCGCGCCGGGCCGAGGCCGGCGGCACCACCCAGGTGCGGCCCGACATCGTCGACCGCAACGGCGAGATCCTGGCCACCGACATCCGCACCGTCTCGGTCTTCGCCGAGCCGAAGAACATCTACGACAAGGACGAGGCGGTCGAGCTCCTCACCGCCGTCCTGCCGGAGATCAACGCCCGCGACCTGCGCGAGAAGCTCTCGTCGAAGAAGGGTTTCGTCTGGGTCAAGCGCGAGATCACCCCGCGCCAGCAGGCCGAGGTGCACCGCCTCGGCATCCCGGGCGTCGGCTTCCTGTCCGACCACAAGCGGGTCTACCCGAACGGGACCGCCGCCGCGCACATCCTCGGCGTGACCAACCTCGACAATGTCGGCATCGCCGGCATGGAGAAGTACATCGACCGCCAGGGCCTGCGCGACCTCAACAGCCTCGGCTTCGTCGAGAAGTCGGCCGACATGGCGCCGGTCCAGCTCTCGATCGACCTGCGCGCCCAGCATGCCGTGCGCGACGAGCTGGCCTGGGGCATGGAGCATTACCGCGCCAAGGCGGCGGCCGGCCTGATCCTCGACGTCACCACCGGCGAGGTGATCGCGCTCGCCTCCCTGCCGGATTTCGATCCCAACGAGCCGAAGGACGCCCTCGATCCCGACCGGATCAACCGGATGAATGTCGGCGTCTACGAGATGGGCTCGACCTTCAAGGCGATGACCCTCGCCATGGCGCTCGATTCCGGAAAGTTCACCGTCAACTCGACCTTCGACACCCGCGGCGGCGTGCTGCATTGGGGCCGGCAGAAGATCCACGAGTATCACGGCACCAACCGGGTCATCACGATGCCGGAGGTGTTCACCCACTCCTCCAACATCGGCTCGGCCAAGATGGCGCTCGGCATCGGCGTGCCCGGCCACAAGGCCTTCCTGAAGAAGATGGGCCTGCTCGACCGGCTGCGCACCGAGCTGCCCGAGAGCGCCGAGCCGATCATCCCGCCGCGCTGGACCGAGATCAACACCATCACCATCGCCTTCGGCCACGGCCTGGCGGTGGCGCCGCTCCAGGCCTCCGCCGCGGTGGCGGCGATCGCCAATGGCGGCTTCCTGATGACGCCGACCTTCCTCAAGCGCAGCGAGGCCGAGGCGCGCGAGAAGGCGACGCAGGTGCTCTCGCCCCAGACCAGCGAGGCGATGCGCTACATCATGCGCCTCAACGCCACCGAGGGCTCGGCCAAGAAGGCGTCGATTCCCTACTACTATGTCGGCGGCAAGACCGGCACCGCCGAGAAGGTGATCCGCGGCCGCTACGTCAAGAACCGGCTGTTCACCACCTTCATGGCCGCAGCGCCGATGGACAAGCCGAAATACCTGTTCGTGACCATCATGGACGAGCCGCAGGCGGTGGCGGCGGAATCCGGCACCTACGCCACGGCGGCCTGGAATTCCGGCGTCGTCACCGGCCGGACGATCGCCCGCGTCGCCCCGATCCTCGGCCTGCCGCCGCAATTCGAGCCGCCGGTCAAGCCCTTCCCGCTGATGGTCAAGCTCGGCGCGTATCACATCGACAAGGTGGACGGGCGATGAGCCTCACCCTCGGCGACCTGTTCCCTGGAGCCGGCGCAGCCGCGAGCCTCCCCGTCGCCGGCCTCACCGCCGACAGCCGCAAGGTCGCGCCCGGCTTCGTGTTCCTGGCGGTGCCCGGCACCGCCGCCGACGGCCGGCTCTTCGCCGCGAAGGCCGCCGCGGCCGGCGCGGTCGCGATGGTGGCGCAGGGCGAGCGCCCGGCCGACCTGCCCGGCCCGGTCGCCTACCTCTCCGTCCCCGATGCCCGCGTCGCGCTGGCCGCGGCCGCCGCCCGGCTGCATCCGGGCCAGCCCGGGACGGTGGTGGCGGTCACCGGCACCAGCGGCAAGAGCTCGGTCGCCGATTTCGTGCGCCAGATCTTCGGCCGCCTCGGCCGGGAGGCGGCGAGCCTCGGGACGTTGGGGGTGATCACCACCTCGGGCGCCGCCTACGGCTCGCTCACCACCCCCGACCCGATCACTTTGCACCGGACCCTCGACCGGCTCGCCCGCGACGGCGTCACCGAACTGGCGATGGAGGCCTCCTCCCACGGCATCGAGCAGAGCCGCCTCGACGGGGTGCGCCTGGCGGCAGCCGGCTTCACCAATCTCGGCCACGACCATCTCGATTATCACTGCACGCCGGAGGCCTATCTCCAGGCGAAGCTCCGGCTGTTCACGACCCTGCTGCCGCAGGACGGCACGGCGATCGTCAATGCCGACGGCCCGCACAGCGCGGCGGTCATCGCGGCGGTCCGGGACCGCGGCGTGCGGCTCGTCACCACCGGCCGGGCCGGGGAGGGAATCCGCCTCGTCTCCGCCCGCACCGAGGGTTTCGCGCAGCGGCTCGCCATCGCGGTCGCGGGCGCGACCCATTCGGTCGACCTGCCTCTCGTCGGGGCGTTCCAGGTCGAGAACGCGCTCCTCGCCGCCGGCCTCGTGCTCGCGACCCCGGCCGGGGCCGGGCGCGAGGCGGAGGTGGTCGCGGCTCTGGGCCATCTCGCCGGCGTGCCGGGGCGGCTGGAGCGGATCGGCACCGTGCGGGACGCGCTCTGCATCGTCGATTACGCCCACAAGCCCGATGCGCTGGCCAACGTCCTCGACGCGCTCCGCGCCTTCACCACCGGGCGCCTCGTCTGCGTCGTCGGCTGCGGCGGCGACCGCGACCGGGCCAAGCGCCCGCTGATGGGCCGCATCGCGGCCGAGAAGGCCGACCGGGTCATCGTGACCGACGACAATCCCCGCAGCGAGGACCCCGCGACGATCCGCGCGGCGATCCTGGCGGCGGCCCCGGGAGCGGAGGAGATCGGCGACCGCGCGGAGGCGATCCGGGCTGCGGTGCGCGACCTTCGGGCCGGCGACGTGCTGGTGGTGGCCGGCAAAGGTCATGAAACCGGCCAGATCATCGGCGACCGGACGCTGCCCTTCTCCGACCGCGACGCGGTCCTGAGCGCGATCGAGGACACCCGCGCATGACCGAGCCCCTCTGGACCCTGGATGACGCCGCCGCCGCCATGGGCGGCCGCGTGGTCGCGGACGATGCCGCGGCGCGAAACCTGTCCGGGATCTCGATCGACACCCGCACCCTCAAGGTCGGGGACCTGTTCTTCGCCATCAAGGGCGAGGCCCGCGACGGCCACGACTTCGTGCGCGACGCGCTGACCCGCGGCGCCGGCGCCGCGGTGGTGGCCGAGGAGCGCGCGGCCGACCTCGGCGCGGCCGGGCCGCTGATCGCCGTGCCGGCGCGGGGCGAGGCGCGGGACGAGGATGTCGTGCTCGCCGCCATGCGCGACCTCGCGGTCGCGTCGCGCGCGCGGACGGCCGCCCGGGTGCTCGCCGTCACCGGCTCGGTCGGCAAGACCGGCACCAAGGAGGCCTTGCGCCACGTGCTCGCGGCGCAAGGCACCACCCACGCCTCGGTCGCCTCCTACAACAACCATTGGGGCGTCCCCCTGACCCTGAGCCGGATGCCGGCATCGAGCGAGTTCGGGGTGTTCGAGGTCGGCATGAACCATGCCGGCGAGATCGCGCCCCTGACCCGGCTGGTGCGGCCCGAGATCGCGATCGTCACCACGGTCGAGCCGGTGCATATCGAGCATTTCCGCTCGTTGTCGGGCATCGCCGACGCCAAGGGCGAGATCTTCTATGGCCTGGAGCCCGGCGGCGTCGCGATCATCAACCGCGACAACCCGAACTTCGAGCGGCTGAAGGCGCATGCGCTCGCCTCCCGGGCCGGCCGGGTGGTGAGCTTCGGCGAGCACCGCGAGGCCGACGTGCGGGCCGAGCGCATCGTGATGCGCCCCGACCTGTCGATCGTCGACGTGCGGGCGATGGGCCTTCCCGTCACCTACCAGCTCGGCACCCCGGGCCGCCACACGGCGCTGAACTCGCTCGCCGTCGTCGCCGCCGTGCAGGCCCTCGGCGCCGACCTGGCGCTCGCCGCGCTCTCCCTGGCGCAGCTGCGCCCGCCGGCCGGGCGGGGCGCCCGCTCGATGCTGCGGGTCGGCCACGGCGAGGCGCTGCTCGTCGACGAGAGCTACAACGCCAACCCGGCCTCGGTGCGGGCGGCGCTCAGCACGCTCGCGGGCGTCGAGACCGGCGGCCGGCGCATCGCGGTCCTCGGCGACATGATGGAGCTCGGCGCGGACGCCCCCCGCCTGCACCGCGAGCTGGCCCAAGCGGTCGAGGAGCACGGCATCGACCTCGTCTTCACCGCCGGCCCGCTGATGCAGGAGCTGTTCGACGCGCTGCCGGCCTCCCGGCGCGCCGGCGCCCGGCAAAGCTCGGCCGAGCTCGTCGATCCGGTGGTCGAGGCCCTGCGGCCCGGCGACGCCGTGATGGTCAAGGGCTCGAACAGCACCCGCATGGGCCGGATTGTCGAGGCGCTCAAAGCCCGCTACGGCGGGGCCAACGACCAGGATCTCGCCGTCGGCCGATCCGGCTGAGCCACCTTCGAAGGACTTCTGACGCAGCGGCGCGGGTGTGAGGCCGGCGCTGCCGCTCGCCCACGATCGGATGCCCCCGGGATGCTCTACCTCCTCTCCGACCTGAGCGGCGTGTTCTCGCCGCTCAACGTCTTCCGCTACATCACCTTCCGGACCGGGGGGGCGCTGTTCACGGCCGGCTTCTTCGTGTTCTGGTTCGGGCCCTGGATCATCTCGCTCCTGCGCCTGCGCCAGGGCAAGGGCCAGCCGATCCGCGAGGACGGCCCGCAATCGCACCTCCTGACCAAGCGCGGCACGCCCACCATGGGCGGGCTGATGATCCTGGCCGGCGTGATGGTGGCGGTCCTGCTCTGGGCCAACCCGCGCAACCACTACGTCTGGATCGTCATGATGGTGACGCTGGGCTTCGGCGCGATCGGCTTCTACGACGATTACCTCAAGGTCACGAAGCAGAGCCACAAGGGTTTCTCGGGCAAGTTCCGCCTCGCCCTGGAGGCGCTGATCGCGGTCGCCGCCTGCGTCGCGGTGGCCGAATACTCGGCGCCGGGCCTCGCCTATCGGCTCGCCTTTCCGGTCTTCAAGGACGCGATCATCAATCTCGGCCTGTTCTACGTCGCCTTCGCGGGCTTCGTGATCGTCGGCGCGGGCAACGCGGTCAACATCACCGACGGCCTCGACGGGCTGGCCATCGTGCCGGTGATGATCGCCGCGGCGACGTTCGGGGTCATCGCCTATCTCGTCGGCAACGTGATCTACGCCTCGTATCTCCAGGTGAACTACGTCCCGGGCACCGGCGAGCTGGCGGTGGTCTGCGGCGCCTTGATCGGGGCGGGACTCGGCTTCCTATGGTTCAACGCGCCGCCGGCCCAGATCTTCATGGGCGATACCGGCTCGCTGGCCCTCGGCGGGCTCCTCGGCACCGTCGCGGTGGCGACCAAGCACGAGATCGTGCTCGGCATCGTCGGCGGCCTGTTCGTGCTGGAGATCCTGTCCGTCATCATTCAGGTCGCCTCGTTCAAGCTCACGGGCAAGCGCGTCTTCCGCATGGCGCCGATCCACCACCACTTCGAGCAGAAGGGCTGGAAGGAGCCGCAGGTGGTGATCCGGTTCTGGATCATCGCGGTGGTGCTGGCCCTGCTCGGCCTGGCGACGCTGAAGCTGCGGTAGGGGACCGGCCGGGTCACACCTTGCAATCTCCGCCGACGCTTGGAAGGAAGGCGCTTTCCCTCTCCCGCACTTGCGGCGATACCGGGCAGGCCCGGGATCGCCTGGAGAGGGATCCCGCGCCATTCGATGCATCCGGCGGACACCGCATGACACCCTCCACCACCTTCGCCGGCCAGACGGTGGCCTTGTTCGGGCTCGGCGGCTCGGGCCTCGCCACGGCGCTCAGCCTCAAGGCCGGCGGCGCCCGGGTGATCGCCTGCGACGACAACCCGGCGCGGATGGAGGCGGCGCGCGAGCAGGGCATCGAGACCGGCGACCTGCGGCAGGCCGAGTGGAACGACGTCGCGGCGCTCGTCCTCGCCCCCGGCGTGCCGCTCACCCATCCGGCGCCGCACTGGACGGTGGAGCGTGCCAAGGCGGCCGGCGTGCCGGTCGTCGGCGACATCGAGCTGTTCTGCCGCGAGCGGGCCGCGACCGGCCCCGACGCGCCCTTCGTCGCCATCACCGGCACGAACGGCAAGTCGACCACCACGGCGCTGATCGCCCATGTCCTTTCCGCCGCCGGCCGCGACGTGCAGATGGGCGGCAATATCGGCACGGCGATCCTGTCGCTGGAGCCGCCCTCGCCCGACCGGGTGCACGTGATCGAGCTGTCCTCGTTCCAGATCGACCTGACGCCGTCGCTGGCGCCCACGATCGGCGTGCTCCTCAACCTCACGCCCGACCACCTCGACCGCCACGGCGACATGCCGCATTACGCCGCCATCAAGGAGCGGCTGGTGACGGGCGCCGCCCACGCGGTGGTCGGGATCGACGACGAATGGTGCCGGGCGATCGCCGCGCGCCGCGCGGGGCCGTTGACCCGGGTTCACGTCGGCGAGGCGGGGGAGGGGCCGGGCATCCTCGCCCGCAACGGCATCGTGATCGACGGGCGCCGGGAGCCGGCCGAGCCGGTGGCGGACCTCGCCGGCATCGGATCGTTGCGCGGTGCTCATAACTGGCAGAACGCGGCCATCGCCTACGCCGTGGCGACCCAACTCGGCGTCACGTCGGAGGCCTTCGCGGCGGCGCTCGCGACCTTCCCCGGCCTGCCGCACCGGATGGAGGAGGTCGGCCGGCGCGGCGCCGTCCTCTTCATCAACGATTCGAAGGCCACCAACGCCGATTCGACCGAGAAGGCGCTCTCGGCCTTCCAGCGCATCCACTGGATCCTCGGCGGCAAGCCGAAGGAGGGCGGGATCGCGAGCCTCGCGCCGTACTTCCCGCGCGTCGCCCATGCCTACCTGATCGGCGCCGCGACCGAGGACTTCGCCGCCACCCTCGACGGGCAGGTGCCGTTCAGCCGCTGCGGCACGCTGGCTGCCGCCGTCGCCGAGGCCGCGGCGGCCGCGGAGGGGGATATTGCCGGCGAGCCGGTGGTGCTGCTCTCGCCGGCCTGCGCCTCCTACGACCAGTTCCGCAGCTTCGAGGATCGCGGCGACCAGTTCCGCGATCTCGTGCGAGCCCTGCCGGGCCTGAAGCCTCCGGGCGCCTGACGCGCCGTTCCCCGGGCCGGCAAATCGGCGTATGCCGCTTCGCGCCGGCCCGACGCATCCCACGCCATCGTGCCGGCCCTTTCATGCGCTTCCCACGCGGTGCCATGCTGCCCTCCCAACGCCTCCTGCCCGCCGAGACCCCGGGCGCGTCCGGCCACGCGCCGCTCCGGCCCGGTCCGCGCAAGATCATCAGCTGGAACCTGCTGCGGCGGACCGGCGCGACCGTCGACGCCCTCGAGGCGCTGATCGCGCAGGAGAAGCCGGACCTGCTCTTGATGCAGGAAGCCACCGTCGACATCACCGAGCTGCAGGCCCGGGTCGGCGGGCACTATGCCTGGGCGCCGCTGCCGCGGCGCATCCATGGCCTGGCGATGTGGAGCCCGACCCCCTGGGCGACCCCGCCCAGGGTGATCACCCTGCCGTCCGGCGCCCTGATCGACCGGGTCTGCCAGATCCTCGATCTCGGGCCCTTCGGGGTCGCCAACGTCCACCTCTCGCACGGCCAGGTGCTCAACCGGCGCCAGCTGCGCCGCATCGCCCAGCACCTGCCCGTCCGGGCCGCCGTGCTCGGCGACTACAACATCGTCGGGCCGGCCCTGCTGCCGGGCTTCCAGGATGTCGGGCCGCGCCACCCGACCCATGCCATGGTCGATCTCGTGCCCCTGCGCCTCGACCGCTGCCTGGTGCGGGGGCTCACCTGCCGCGGCCAGGCGGTGCTGCCGCGGGGCGCCTCCGACCACCGGCCGATCGTGGTCCATCTCGAGCCCGGCAACCCGCAGGGCAAGCGCCAGCCCCGACGAGAGACTCTTCGCGATCGGATCGAGGCGTTTCGCGACCGGGCCGAGGATCTCCGCAAGCGGGCGCCGCTCAAAGATATGGCAGCAGCAATCGCACGGCGGCGTCGCGCAGGCGCACGGCCATTCCGCGAGAGTTGAGGTCCTGCGCCGTCAGGCGCTGCTCCATCTTGGCCCGCATCAGCCCGTCGAGGTCGGCGGCGAAGTCGGTATCGTAGACCTCGACGTTGAGCTCGAAATTGAGCCGGAAGCTGCGGCTGTCCCAGTTGGCGCTGCCGATGAAGCACCAGGCCTCGTCCACCACCATCAGCTTCGAGTGGTCGAAGGGCGGCCGGTCGAGCCAGATCCGCACCCCCGCTTCCAGGAGCGGCCCGACATGGGCCCGCGTCGCCCAGTCGACCACCCGGTGGTTGCTCGCCTGCGGGATGATGACGTCGACGGTGACGCCGCGCATCGCCGCGAGGCCCAACGCCGTCAGCAGCGTCTCGCTCGGCAGGAAATAGGGCGTGGCGAGGCGCACCGAGCGCCGGGCGGTGGCGACCGCCTCCAGCACCACGAACTCGATCTTCTCGATATCCGCATCGGGCCCCGAGGTGACGACCCGGGAGAACGACGGGCCGGCCGGCGGGATCTCCGGGAACCAGGCCGGCCCCTCCAGGTCCTCGCCCTTCACGAAGGCCCAGTCGCGCCAGAAGGCTTGCGCGAGCTGGCCGACCACCGGCCCGTCGATGCGGAAATGGCTGTCGCGCACCGGGTCGGGCGGGTTCTTCGCCATGACGTTCTCGTCGGCGATGTTGACCCCGCCGACGAAGCCGACCCGGCCGTCGATCAGCAGCAGTTTCTTGTGGGTGCGCAGGTTGAGGAACGGCATCCGCCAGGGCAGGGCGGAGTGCATGAACAGGCCGGCTGGAATGCCGAGTGCCCGCAGGCGCCGGTACATCGCCGGGAAGAAGTAGCCGCTGCCGATGCCGTCGATCAGCACGCAGACCGCGACGCCGCGGGCCCGCGCGGCCGAGAGGGCGTCCGCGAAGGCCCGGCCGCTGTCGTCGTCGCGCATGATGTAGCTCGACAGGGCGACGCTGGTCGTCGCCTCGCCGATCGCCGCCAGCATCGCCGGATAGGCCTCGTCGCCGTGGCGATAGCGCTGGATGCGGTTGCCGGCCACCAGCGGCAGGCCGCTGATCCGCTGCACCGCCTGCTTGAGCGGCTGGAACGCGTCGGGCACCTCGGCCACCGGAGGCGGCGGAGCGCCGGGCCGGGGGCCGGGCAGGACCGGCAGGCGCCGGGCGCGCCGGCTCACCCGGTTGATGCCGAACATCACGTAGAGCAGGCTGCCCAGGAGCGGCGAGAGCCAGGCGAGCCCGATCCAGCCGATCGCCGCGCTGACCTCGCGCTTGCGCATCAGCGCGTGCACCGTGACGACGACCGCGATGGCGAGGCCCAGCGGCGCCAGCACGTCGGCCCGGATCGAGGTCAGGATCCCGAGCCAGCGGTAGATCTCGTGTTCCACACGGCCTCCTGCCGCCGCGTCCGCGCCGCCTTCACGGTCGGGATACGGGAGGACGGACCCGGAATCCACTTGAGCGGGCCAGCCGTCCACCGCGACCATGAAAAATCCCCCGCCCCGGTGGGGGCGAGGGATCGCGTCTCGGGTGCCTGTGCGGCCGGTCAGGCGCTCAGCGCTTCCTTGGCCCGCTCCGCCCGCTTGCGGTCGTTCGGGTCGAGCACGGCCTTGCGCAGGCGGATCGACTTCGGGGTCACCTCGACCAGCTCGTCGTCCTGGATCCAGGCGAGCGAGCGCTCGAGGGTCATGCGGATCGGCGGGGTCAGGCGCACCGCCTCGTCCTTCGAGGTGGTGCGGATGTTGGTGAGCTTCTTGCCCTTGAGCACGTTCACCTCGAGGTCGTTCTCGCGGTTGTGCTCGCCGATGATCATGCCCTGGTAGACCTTCCAGCCCGGCTCGATCATCATCGGGCCGCGATCCTCGAGGTTCCACAGGGCATAGGCCACCGCTTCGCCCTGCTCGTTCGAGATCAGCACGCCGTTGCGGCGGCCGGCGATCTCGCCCTTGAAGGGCTCGTAGGCCTTGAACAGCCGGTTCATGATCGCGGTGCCGCGGGTGTCGGTGAGCAGCTCGCTCTGGTAGCCGATCAGGCCGCGGGTCGGGGCGTGGAAGACGAGGCGCAGGCGGTTGCCGCCCGACGGGCGCATCTCGAGCATGTCGCCCTTGCGCTCGGACATCTTCTGGACGACCGAGCCCGAATGCTCCTCGTCGACGTCGATCACCACTTCCTCGATCGGCTCGAGGATCGAGCCGTCCTCGGCCTTCTCGAACACGACGCGGGGACGGGACACCGCGATCTCGAAGCCCTCGCGGCGCATGGTCTCGATCAGGATCGCGAGCTGCAATTCACCGCGGCCCGAGACGTAGAACGAGTCCTTGTCGGCGGCTTCCTCGATCTTGAGCGTGACGTTGCCCTCGGCCTCCTTGAACAGGCGGTCGCGGATCATCCGGCTCGTGACCTTGTCGCCCTCGGTGCCGGCCAGCGGCGAGTCGTTGACGATGAACGACATCGTCACGGTCGGCGGGTCGATCGGCTGGGCCTGGATCGGCGTCTCGACCTGCGGGTCGCAGAAGGTGTCGGCGACGGTGCCCTTCACCAGACCGGCGATCGACACGATGTCGCCCGCCTCGCCGACCTCGATCGGCTGACGCTCCAGGCCGCGGAAGGCCAGGATCTTCGAGACGCGGCCGGTCTCAACGACCTTGCCCTCGCGGTCGAGGACCTTGACCTGCTGGTTCGGCTTCACGGTGCCCGAGGCGATGCGCCCGGTGATGATGCGGCCGAGGAAGGGGTTCGACTCGAGCAGGGTGCCGAGCATCCGGAACGGGCCGTCCTCGGTCTTGGCCTGGGGCACGTGCTCCAGCACCAGGTCGAACAGCGGGGCGAGCCCGTCGGCCTGGTTGCCCTCCGGCGAGGTCGCCATCCAGCCGTTGCGGCCCGAGCCGTACAGGATCGGGAAGTCGAGCTGCTCGTCCGTGGCGTCGAGCGCCGCGAACAGGTCGAAGACCTCGTTGACGACCTCGTTGATGCGGGCATCCGGCCGGTCGACCTTGTTGACCGCCACGATCGGGCGCAGGCCGATCTTGAGTGCCTTCGAGACCACGAACTTGGTCTGCGGCATCGGGCCCTCGGCCGCATCGACGAGCACGATCACGCCGTCGACCATCGACAGGATCCGCTCGACCTCGCCGCCGAAATCGGCGTGGCCGGGGGTGTCGACGATGTTGATGCGGGTGTCCTTCCAGACCACCGAGGTGGCCTTGGCCAGGATGGTGATGCCGCGCTCCTTCTCGAGGTCGTTCGAGTCCATCGCCCGCTCCTCGACCCGCTGGTTCTCGCGGAACGAACCGGATTGCTGGAGCAGCTTGTCGACCAGGGTCGTCTTGCCGTGGTCGACGTGGGCGATGATGGCGATATTGCGCAGCTTCATGGGATGTCCGAAGCAAACAAAGCCCGGCACGCCGCGGGCCGCCAGGATGGCAGCCGGACGCATCGAGCCGGGGGAAAACTGTTGCGTCGCAATATAAGGTGTGGCGCCACTTCGCAAGAGCCCCCTCGGCGAGAGGGCATCCGCCTCCGGGTGGGTCACTCCGCCGCGGCGGAGACGGGGTCCGTCCCGCGATCGAGGCCCCCGCGATCGGAGCCATGGGCTTGCCGCTCCAGCAGGACCGCCCGGCGCTCGGCGATGGCGCGGCGGGCCTGGTCGAGGCCCAGGGTGAAGGCCGCCACCCCGGCATTGTCGATGGCGCCGGCCCCCGCCCGGTCGAGCGCGGCGGCCAGGATCTCGTCGGCCTGCCGCTCGAGGTCGGCGAGCGCCAGCTCGTCCTCGACGTCCCGGCTCGCCCGGACGATGGCCAGCAGCTGGCGCAGGAGCGCCATGTCCCGGGCCCGCGACCGGTTGGCGGCCCGCGACACCAGGGTGGCGGCGGCGGAGCCCAGGATCGAGATGCTCATCACGAGCAGGTAGAACCAGTCGCCGTAGCGCTCGAAGAAGCTCTCGACCTCGCCCTCGTAATAGGCCTGCGCCCCGGGATGCACCGGCAGGGACGCGCTCTTCGAGGTGTCGGGCGCCTCGATCTGGTTGGCGAGCGGCACCTCGACGGCGAGGCCGGGCCGGTTGACGAAGAGGAGCCGCGTCAATTCCGACACCGCCGAGTCGGGCAGGTGGGCCTGGGCCACCAGCCGGTGGCTGACCCCGACGGTGGTGACGGTCTCGGTCGGGCGCGGCGGCGTGCCGCCGAAGGTGCCGCGGGCGACCTCGACGCTCTCCAGGGCCGGCCAGCGTCGGGCCAGCACCGCCGCCTCGCCGATCGGAATGAAGGTCGGCGTGCCGCCGGCCGAGGTCCCGTCGCCCTTGGTGATGCTCGCCATCACCTCGCCGGCGGTGCGGCCGGTGAGCGGGCTCACCACCATCACGGCGTCGACCCGGCCCTCGCGCAGCGCCTTCCCGGCCTCGTGCCCGTCGCCGAGGGGGATCGTGGTCACCGCGTCGGGCGGCACCTCGTAATGTTCGAGGATGTGGGCGAGCAGCCGCACGTTGCCCGCCGGGTTGCGCACGATCCCGATCCGCTTGCCGCGCAGGTCCGGCACCGCCGACAGGGCCGGATCCGTCGCCAGGAGCAGCACCGCGTCGCGGTGCAGGATCGCCACGGTCTGGGTGTTCGCCGGGATGCCGACATCCGAGCGCACCACCGCGAGGTCGGCCTTGCCGTGCTCGGCCGCCCCGGCGCTCTCGGCGACGCCGCTCGTCGCCACCGGCCGCAGGCGCACGTCCTCGTGGGTGCGGGTGAGGGACTGCGCCACCGCGGCGACGAGGCGCGCATCCTCGCTGCCGGACGGCCCGACCGCGACCCGCAGGGTCGTCGGCTGCCCGAGCCACTGATAGGCGAGAAGGCCCGTCGCCACGAGGGCGAGGAGAGCCGCGAGGACGATGGGGACGTGGCGCCGCATACACCTTCACCTTGGGCCTTCACCTTGGTGAGCGGGGCCCGGTTCGGCAATTCGGCCGATTGGCGCGGGGGCCGGTCCGCCTGGACGCCCTGTGCGCCTGGACACGTTGCGCACGCATGGCCGTCGACACGCCTTCTCATCTCGCGACGGATCATCCGCGCCGCGCAGCGACGGAGGGGATGCCGGAGGACTCGCTCGACGAGACGGCCAGGGCGATGGAGGCCATCCGGCTCCTCGTCGCCGACGACATGCCGGTGGATGCCTGGCTTCAGGAAACCTTGGCCCTTGATGACGATGACGCGGCCGGAACCGCCGTCCGGTTCCCCGGCCCACCCGTCGCCGAGATCATCGGGAGAGGAGATATCGGGCCGACGACGTCGCGATCCGGGGTCGCCATCCGTGGCTGCCGCGAAGTTGGATGACGAGCCGGAGCTGCGAAGGGCTCGAAGCCGCGCCCTTGCTCGGTCATGCCGGGTGCCCCGGTCCGGCGAGCGATGCAGGGCCCGACGGGCGGCGAGCATTTCCCGCCGCCCCGGATGGTGCCCGCCAGGGCCCGGTCACAGCGCGACCCGGAACCCCACTGCGATCGCCGCCACGATCGCGGCCCCCAGCGCCGGGCCCACGGCCGCGATCACCAGGGCGCCGGGATGGTAGCCCGGGGCCGCGAGGTAGCGCTGATGCGCGTTCTTCTCCTGCCGGAGCAGCGGCGCTGAAAGGCGCGCCGCTGCTCCGGGCGTCCAACCCTGTCGCATGATGCCATCCTCGCCCGCTTGTGCCGGCCCGTCCGGGCGGCGCGAGACCTGTTGTGTGGGACCCATCAGGCGCCGGGCGGCGTGAAGAGGTGGTGAATCCGATCCCTCGGATTCTCCGCGTCGTGAATCGAGCGTTAGCGGGGGCGCGCGAGTGCCTGGGGCGGGGCCCGGGCGACGCCGTGCGGCTGCGAGGGTGATGCGGAGGCCGCCGCGGCGATGCCCATCCATGGCATGGGCCCACCCGCGATTTCCGCCGATGCCGCGGGATTAGATTTCCCTGTCAAACGTGCGGGAGATGGCTGTAGACAGGACCAGTCGAGGAAGCCCGGTCACGGGAGGAACGAGCATGGCAGGTCCGGTCCACGGCCCGCAGGGGTCGAAGGCCGCCACGGTGTTGCGCGTCACGAGCGGCAACTTCCTGGAGATGTTCGATTTCTTCCTGTTCGGCATCTACGCGAGCCACATCTCGAAGGCGTTCTTCCCGGCCGGGAACGAGTTCGCCTCCCTGATGCTCACCTTCATGACCTTCGGCGCCGGCTTCCTGATGCGGCCGCTGGGCGCGATCTTCCTCGGCGCCTATGTCGACCGGATCGGCCGGCGCCAGGGCCTCATCGTGACCCTCGGCATCATGGCCGCCGGCACGGTGCTGATCGCCTTCGTGCCGTCCTACCAGACCATCGGCCTCGCGGCGCCGTTCCTGGTGCTGATCGGGCGCCTGCTCCAGGGTTTTTCCGCCGGCGTCGAGCTCGGCGGCGTGTCGGTCTACCTCGCCGAGATGGCGACGCCCGGGCGCAAGGGTTTCTACGTCTCCTGGCAATCCGGCAGCCAGCAGGTCGCCGTGATGGTGGCGGCGCTGATCGGCTACGGCTTGAGCCACGCCCTGATGCCGGCCCAGATGTCCGAGTGGGGCTGGCGCATCCCGTTCTTCATCGGCTGCCTGATCGTGCCGTTCCTGTTCTACATTCGGCGCTCGCTGGAAGAGACCCAGGAATTCCTGCACCGCAAGCACCGCCCGTCGCTGCCCGAGGTCTTCAAGTCCCTGGGCGAGAACTGGAAGGTCGTGCTGCTCGGCATGCTGCTGGTGGTGATGACCACGGTGTCGTTCTACACCATCACGGTCTACACCCCGACCTTCGGCAAGTCCGTGCTCAAGCTGTCCGAGACCGACAGCCTGATCGTCACCTTCTGCACCGCCTTGTCGAACCTGATCTGGCTGCCGGTGATGGGCGCCCTGTCCGACAAGATCGGCCGCAAGCCCATCCTGCTGGTGTTCTCGGCCCTCGCGCTGCTCACCGCCTATCCGGTGCTCGCCTGGCTCACCTCCAACATCTCGTTCACCAACATGCTGATCGCATTGCTGTGGCTGTCCTTCCTGTATGGCAGCTACAACGGCGCGATGGTGGTGGCGCTGACCGAGATCGTCCCGGCCCATGTCCGCACCACCGGCTTCTCGCTCGCCTACTCGCTCGCCACGGCTTTGTTCGGCGGCTTCACCCCAGTCGTCTCGACCTGGCTGATCGAGAGGCTCGACAACAAGGCGGCGCCGGGCCTGTGGATGGCTTTCGCGGGGGCCTGCGGCCTCGCCGCCACCCTGCTGATCTACCGCCGCGGCGCGCCCGCCGCCGCCGGGGTCCCGGGCAATGCCCGCCCGGTAGCCGGCGAGTAGTCGGCCCCTTCTCAGGCCAGGAGCCCGTCGAGGGCGCGGATCACCCGCACCGGTGCGAGACCCGGGTATTCGTCGGGCTGATCCGTCCGGTTGACCCAGACCGGGGCGAAGCCGTAGGCCGCCGCCCCGGCGATGTCCCAGCGGTTCGAGGACACGAAGACGATCCGCTCCCGCGCGACGCCGAGGCGCTCCGGCGCCAGGTCATAGGCGCGGGGAGAGGTCTTGAAGGTGCCGGCGGGATCGACCGACAGCACCGCATCGAGCCGGCTTTCAAGCCCGGCCGCCCGCAAGGCCGCGTCGAGCATGGCGCCGTCGCCGTTCGACAGGATCGCGGTCCTCAATCCGGCGCGGCGCAAGGCGTCCAGCGTGGCGGGCACCTCCGGATAGGCGTCGAGCGACCGGTAGGCCTCGAGGAGATCCGCCCGCAGGCCGCGATCCACTCCCGGATGCAGGGCGAGCGCGACGTCGAGGGCCCGCTCGGTCAGCGTCCAGAACGGCGCGTAGCGCCCGCACAGCGACAGCACCCAGGAATATTCGAGCTGCTTCTGCCGCCAGGTCCCGGACAGCGTCTGGGCCTCCGGGCCGATCGCGGCGGCGTGGCGCTGCACGGCGGAGTGGATGTCGAGCAGGGTACCGTAGGCGTCGAAGACCACGGCATCGGCGCGGTCGAGCGGGGCGGGGAGGGTCATCGCGGGGCCTCGTTGCGTCGGGGACTGGCTGGTGCCCGCCAACGCGCGGGCCGTCGCACCGGGTTCAATGCGGAGTCTCGTCGACTCCACGCGAACGTTCTTCCGATCCGCGACCCATCCTGAGGCTCCCTTCGGTCGCACCTCAGGATGAGGTCCTGGGTAGGCTGAACGGATATCGAGGGCCGCAGAGCCTCACACCCGCCGCAGCCGCACCCCGAACAGCCGCAGGGCCACCAGCAGCGTCGCCGCGTAGGCGACGAGCCCGGCCATCCCCAAGGCCGCCAGCACCGCGAGCTCGCGGAACCGTGGCAGGGACGGCATCACCCGGTCGATCAGCGGCAGGCCGCCGAGCGTGCAGGCGGCGAGCACGATGCAGGCGGCGAGCACCCCGCAGGCGGTGACGATCAGCGTGCGGCTCGGCGCCGTCCAGCCGCGGCCATAGGCGAGGCAGAACAGGATCAGCACGTTGACCCAGACGCCGGCAGCGGTGGCGAGCGCCAGGCCCATCACCCCGAGCGGTCCGGTGAGCACCAGCTTCAGCCCCACATTGACGGCGACCGCGGTGAGCGAGGCGACCACCGGCGTACGGCTGTCCTGGCGGGCGTAGAAGCTCGCCACGATGCTGCGGATCAGCACCGCCGCCGGAAGCGCCAGGCCGTAGGCCGCCAGCACCGCGCCGGAGCGGGCCGCCGCCTCGGCGTCGAAGGCGCCGCGCTGGAACAGGGCGGTCATGATCAGGTCCGGCACCAGCAGGAACGCCACCGCGAAGGGCGCCGAGAGGGCGAGCGAGAAGCCGGTGGCGCGGTTCTGGGCCGCGTGGGCGCCGTCCGCGTCGCCCGCTGCGACCCGCCGGCTCATCTCCGGCAGCAGGACGGTGCCGGCGGCGATGCCGATGACCCCGAAAGGCAGCTGGTAGAGCCGGTCGGCATAGTAGAGCGCCGAGACCGCGCCGGTCGGCAGGAACGAGGCGATGATCGTGTCGGCGAACATCGCGATCTGCACGCCGGCCGAGCCGATCACCGCCGGCCCGAGCATCGCGAAGAAGCGGCGCATGCCGGCGTCGCGCAAGGTGGGCCGCACGAGGGACGGCGCGAGGCCCGCCCGCCGGGCATCGGCCCAGACGAGGAGGAACTGCAGCACTCCCGAGACCGCCACGCCCCAGGCCGCGGCGTAGCCGGCATTCGGGAACAGGAAGGCGAGGCCGAGAGCCGCGAGCAGCGACAGGTTGAGCAGCACCGGCGCGGCCGCCGCGGCGGCGAAGCGCCTGCGGGCGTTGAGAATGCCCGAGAGCAGCGTCACCAGGGTGATGAACAGCAGGTACGGGAAGGTGATGCGGGTCAGCGTCACCGCGAGGGCGAATTTTTCCGGCTCGTCGGCGAAGCCGGGGGCGAGGGCCCGCACGATCGCCGGCATCAGCGGCAGGGCGAGCGCCAGCAGCGCCACCTGGACCAGCAGCATCAGGGTGAAGACCCGGTCGGCGAAGGCCCGCGCCGCGCCGGCCTCCGCGTCGAGGGAGGCGTAGGTCGGCACGAAGGCGACGTTGAAGGCGCCCTCGCCGAAGATGGCCCGAAAGTGGTTCGGCAGCCGGAAGGCCACCACGAAGGCGTCGGCGATCGGACCGGCGCCCATCACGGCCGCCATGACCACGTCGCGCAGGAAGCCGGTGGCCCGGGAGACCAGCGTCCAGCCGCCGACCGAGAGGATGCTGCGAATCATGCGGCGGTCAATAGCACAGGGCTGATGCCGGAAGCGGGACGGGCAAGCCTCACGCGGCGCCGGAATAGCGCGTGCGCCGCTCGCGGCGATCGTCCCGCACCGCCCGGTCGTGGCCCTGCGCCGCCGGGCCGATCCGCTCGGCGACGACGTAGAGCGGGCGCCGTTTCACCTCGGCGAAGATGCGGCCGATATACTCGCCGATGATGCCGAGCGACATCAGCTGCACGCCGGAGAAGAACATCACCGAGACGATCAGCGAGGCGTAGCCCGGCACGTCCGGGCCGCGCAGCAGGGTGTCGGCGACGAAGTAGAGCGCGGTGAGGAAGGCGACGCCCGCGATGGCACCGCCCAGATACGTCCAGACCCGCAGAGGCACGGTGGAGAACGAGGTGATGCCGTCGAAGGCGAAGCGAAAGAGCTTGCGGAAGCTCCATTTCGAGGCGCCGTGCTGGCGCTCCTCGACCTGGTAGGGCACGCCGACCGAGCGGAAGCCGATCCAGGAATACAGCCCCTTCGAGAAGCGGGCCCGCTCGGGCAGCGAGCGCAAGACCTCGACGCCCTTGCGGTCGATGAGGCGGAAATCGCCGGCGCCCTCGGGCAGCGGCATCTCGCCGAAGCGGGCGAAGAGCCGGTAGAACAGCCGGGCGAAGCCGCGCCGCATCGGGCTCTCGTCGTCCCGGTCGGTGCGCTGGGCGTAGACCATCACGTTGCCCTCGCGCCACCGCTCCCAGAAGGTCGCGATCAGCTCGGGCGGGTGCTGCAGGTCGGCATCCATGATGACGACGGCGCGCCCCTCGGCATGGTCGAGACCCGCCGCGATGGCGATCTCCTTGCCGAAGTTGCGGCTGAACGAGACCGCGCCGATGCGCGGCTCGGCGGCATGGTGGGCGGCCACCACCGCGGCGGTGTCGTCGTGGCTGCCGTCGTCGACGAACACCACCTCCCAGGCCGGCGTCAGGCGCTCCAGCACCGGACCCAGGCGGGCCAGCAGCGGGGCGACGTTGGCGCTCTCGTTGAAGACCGGTATGACGACGCTCAGGTCGACCGGCTCGCGGTGTCTGAACAGCTCCACGGCGCTGTCCCTCGTTTCGGTGTCGGTGCGCCGGCGGGGGCCGGCAGCGGGCGGTCACAAGGCCGGTGCGGGCACCGGCGGCTCTTACGCTCGAGATCTACGCGATGCTTCCTGAACGGCACCCGGTCGTGCTCTGCGCCGACGATTACGGCCTGAGCCCGGGCGTCAGCCGGGGCATCCTCCACCTGGCGCGGATCGGCCGCATATCAGCCGCCGGGTCGATGACCAACATCCCGGCCTTCCCGGACGCGGCGCCGGCCTTGCGGGAGCTTCGCGGCTCGGTCGGCCTCGGCCTCCACCTCACCCTCACGACAGGCGCGCCCCTCGGGTCCCTGCCGCGCCTCGCGCCGGGCGGGCGCCTGCCGCCCCTCGGGCGGCTGCTGCGGCTCACGCTGTCGGGCCGGTTGAAGCCCGTGGACGTTCGCCCCGAGATCGAGCGCCAGCTCGACGCCTTCGTGGCGGCGATGGGCCATCCGCCGGATTTCGTCGACGGGCACCAGCACGTCCACGTCCTGCCGGGGGTGCGGGCTGCGCTCCTCGCGGCGCTTCGGGCGCGGGGTTGGCGCGGCTGGCTGCGCGACCCGGGCGACCGCCTCGGCGCGATCCGGGCCCGGCCGCAGGCCCGCAAGGCCCTCGTGGTGGCGGCGCTCGGCCTCGGGTTCGGTGACGCGGCCCGGCGGGCCGGCTTCTCCACCAACCGCGGCTTCTCCGGCTTCTCGGATTTCGCGGAGGGGGAGGGGTTCGGGGAGGCCTTCGAGCGGAGCTTCCGGGCGCTCGGTCCGGCGCCGGTGGTGATGTGCCATCCGGGAGAGATCGACGACGGCTTGCGCGCCCTCGACCCGGCGGTGGCGAGCCGGCCGCTGGAACTGGCTTACCTCGGATCGGAGCGGTTCGGGGCGTTCTTGGAGCAGCAAGGTCTGCGGCTGGTGCCGGAGCCTGAGCATGCTCCGGCGCACGCTCGGACTGCTCGACCGACGTGACGCCTCCACCGTCACCCCGGGGCCGCGCAGCGGAACCCGGCATGACGTTCAGAGAGAGGGAAACCGTCGCCCCTCACATTGCGCCGCGCCCACCGGCATAGAAAAACCCCCTCGCCCGGGAGGGGGTTCTCGAGCGATTATACCGACGCTCCTTCGCACAGACGTGTTCGAAGGCGCTGGCTAAGCCCGAATGGGTTTGCGCCGCAGGCGCCAGGCGCTGATGCGCCGAACGCTGATGCATCGACCTATCGATGCATCAGCGCGATAGTCTTGCTATCCAGCGCCGATCAGGCGATCGCCTCGCCGTACATCTTCTCGACGTGCTCCCAGTTCACCAGGTTCTCGATGAACGCCTTGAGGTAGTCGGGACGGCGGTTGCGGTAGTCGATGTAGTAGGAGTGCTCCCACACGTCGACGCCGAGGATCGGCTTGGCGCCGTGCACCAGCGGGTTCTCGCCGTTGGGGGTCTTCATGATCTCGAGCTTGCCGTTCTTCACGGCGAGCCAGGCCCAGCCGGAGCCGAATTGCGACACGCCGGCCTGGATGAAGTCGGCCTTGAACTTGTCGGTGCCGCCGAGATCCTCGGCGATCTTCTTCTCCAGCGCACCCGGGATCGCGCCGCCGCCATTCGGCTTCATCCACTGCCAGAAGTGGATGTGGTTGTAGTGCTGGCCGGCGTTGTTGAACAGCGGCTGGTTCTGGCCGTAGGAGGCCTTCACCACCTCCTCGACGCTCTTGCCGGCGAGCTCCGAACCCTCGAGGAGCTTGTTGCCGGTGTCGACATACGCCTTGTGGTGCTTGTCGTGGTGGAACTCCAGGGTCTCCTTCGACATGTAGGGCTGCAGCGCGTCGTAGGCGTAGGGGAGTTCGGGCAGCGTGAAGGCCATCGGCGTGTCTCCGGATCGCACGGGTTTGGCGCGGCGGTTCCGGGGAGGCGCCGCCGCGGCACCCGCGTCTACCTAAGTCGGCCCTGCGCCCGCGGCAACGCCGCCGGCCCATCGGGTCTCCGGTCATTCCGATCTTTGCGCGCGGGTCCTTCTCTGCGCGCGGGTCCTGGAGGCCGGGAGACCCGGCCTTCGAGGGGGAAGTGCGAAGACCCCCGAAAATTCAAGCGCGGCGATTTTGCAAAAGCGGCCGGCGCCTTTAAGTCTGGGCCGTCGCGGGCGGGCGGGGCGGCGGCCCCAGACCGCCCGTTCGGCTGCTCAAGCCGCCTGCCTCGTGCCGCCAGTCCGAGAATCCGATGATCGTCGCGTTGTCCGTGCTCGCCCTCCTGATGCTGATCGGCGGTCTCGCCGCGATGATCCAGGGCATCCCCTTCGTGCGGCTCGAGGTCGGCTGGACGATGGTGATCGCCGGGACCGTCGGGGCCAGCGGCGGGGCCGTGCTGCTCGGGATCACCGCCGCGGTCGCCCGGCTCGCGCGCATCGAGCGCGCCCTGGTCGAGCGCGCCTCGACCCCGCAAGCCATTGCGGAGCCTGCCGCGGCCGCGCCCGGCATCGCGCCGGTCCGGGCCGCTCGCAGCGAGCCGGTCCTGCCGCCGATCCCGTTCCCGGCCGCGCCCCCGCTCGCGCACGAGCCGCGCCCGGCGGAGCCGACGGGCCTCGACGGCGGGGCGGCGCTCGCGGCCGGCGCTGCCGTGGCGGCGGCCGGCCTCGCGGCGAGCGAGCTGCGCCTGACCCGGGCCGAGGATCCGGACCTGCCGAGCCATGAGCCGTCGCCGCAGGCACCTTTGCCGCAAGATCCCTCGCTGCAAGATCCTCCGCTGCAAGAGCCCCCGCTGCAGGACCGCCCTCCGCACGAGCCCGCACCGCCCGCCGGGGAAGTCCGGCCGATGGCCGCCGGGATGCGCGAGGACGCGCCGTCCGCCCCTCCGGCCGCGGAGCCTCCGCCTGCCCCCGAGCCGGTCGTCGAGACGTCCGAACGGGAGGAGGCCGCCCGGCCAGAGGAATTCCCGCACCAGGAACCCTCGCGAGGGGACATTCCCCAAGACGACCGTTTCGAGGAGCCGCCCGGCAAGACGGTGATCGGCACCTACGATTCCGGCGGGAATACGTACACGATGTATGCCGACGGCACGATCGATGCCGACACGCCGGCCGGACGTTTCCATTTCGCGTCGATCGAGGAGCTGAAGGTCTTCCGCAGCGCCGGCGGCGAGGGCGCGGCCCGCAGCGCCTGAGCGGGCCCGAGGGCTACGCAGATTTTGCAAAAGTGGTCGCCGGTTTTGCGACAAAGATCTGCGACCGAACAAGAACCTGAGCGGACGAAGCGTTGGCTTGCCAACGCAAGTCTGCTGAGGCCGTCGCGCCATCGTACCGACAGGTCGATGCGAAGGCGCCGCGGTCCTACAGGGCCGCCAGGGGGTTGAGCGCGGCGTTGCGTGCCGGCAGCGGCGCCAGCATGGTCAGGGTGAGGCCGCCGGGCGCGTAGTCGGTGGCGACCTCGGCCTGGACCTGGGCGGTGAGCACCCGTTGCAGCAGGCGCGAGCCGAAGCCCTGACGGGTCGGCGGCGCCACTGCGGGACCGCCGGATTCCCGCCAGTGAAACCGTAGGCGCGGCCGGCCCGGGCCGGGCTCGAGGCGCCAGCGGATCTGCACCCGGCCGGCCCGGTTCGAGAGCGCCCCGTACTTGGCGGCGTTGGTGGTCAGCTCGTGGATCGCCATGCCGATCGGCACCGCGATCTCGGAAGGCAGGTCGACCGCCGGCCCGTCGAGCTCGATGCGACCGCCGGTGCCGGGCCGCATCTCGCCGTCGGCATAGGGGCGCAGCTCGTTCTCCAGGAGCCCGCGCAGGGAGGCGGTCTGCCACACGTCCTCGGTCAGCACCGAATGGGTGTGGGCCAGCGACATGATGCGGCCGACGAAGGCCTCGTAGAAGCTGTCGATGCTCGACGCCGTGCGGGCGGTCGAGCCGACGATCGCCTGCACGGTGGCGAGCGTGTTCTTCACCCGGTGGTGCAGCTCGCGGATCAGCAGCGACTGGCGCTCCTCGGCCAGCCGCCGGTCGGTGATGTCGGCGACGACGCCGATCAGGCGCCGCGGCAGACCGGCCGGTCCGTCGCGCTCGAAGCGGCCGGCCATCTCGATCGTGCGCCAGACCTTCCCGCCGCCCTCGTCCGGGCGTCGGATGCGCGTCGTCGCGTGCAGCACCCCGTCGCCGTGGAGCGCCGCGGCCACCGACCGGCGGAACGACACCTTGTCCTCCGGGTGGACCACCATGCGGAAGAACTCGCGCATGCTGATGGTGCCGTCCTGCGGCCGGCGGCCGAAGATCTCCCACATGCGCTCGTTCTCCCAGAGCGACTGGTCGTCGAGCACATGCCATTCGAAGATGCCGAGGGCCGCCACCGTCGTCGCGACCCGCAGCCTCTGCTCGCGGTCGTGGAGGGCGCGCCGCGCCTCCTCGCGGGCGGTCACGTCCTGGAGCACGCCGATCATGCCGGTGGGTGTCCCGTCGGGTGACAGGGTCGCCTGGCCGCGGGCGGAGATCCAGGCCTCCTGGCCGTCATTCGCCCGGCGGACGCGCATCTCGACCGCGTAGGGGATCGCCTTGGCCACGGCATCCTGCACCGTGGCCCGCATCCGGTCGAGGTCGTCGCGGGCGACCATCTCCTGCAACTCGGCCCAGTTCGGCGTCGCGCCGGCCGGATAGCCCAGGATCGCGGCGGCCCGGTCCGACAGGGTGACGCGATCGTCGTCCGCGCTCCAGCTCCATTCGCCGAGGCCGGCGGAGGCGAGCGCCAGATGGGTCTGCTCGGCCCGGGCGGCGGCCCCGTCCGCGACGGCCTCGACCGCGACGGTCCGGCACCCGTCCCGTTCCGGCCCTGCCCGGAGCCGCACCCGGACCGGCGACCCGTCGGCCCGGCGCCACCAGGTCTCGCCCGCGCGGTCCCGGGTCACGGAACCCTGCGGATGGTCGAGGTCGGCGAGGCACCGGCCGACCAGGGCGCCCGCATCCGTGCCGAGCAGCGCAGCCAGGGCCGGGTTGGCGGCGAGGATGCGCTGGTCCGGCCCGCTCAGGCAGGCCAAGCCGACCGGCGCGCCCTCGAAGGCGAAACGGGGGAAAAGCTCGTCCGGTCGGCCGGCGGCGGCGTCGGGCCTCTGGTCCAATGCGGCGCAATCCTGGTGAACGGGGTGACGGAGGACGGGGCTCCCGCTTCCCCGCGCGACGTCCCGAGCCGACATGCCCCGCCCGGCCCGGCTTGGCGGTTCCGCGGGAAAACCATGCCTCTCCGCGCGTCCGGCGGCAAGGTCGCCCGTCCGCGCCCCGCGCGCGGTGCGCCGGGGCACGTCCTGGACGGGATGGCGCGAGCCCCGGCCTCAGCGGGCCGGCATATAGCGGATGGCCGCGATCAGGATGCCGCCGAGCGCCACCAGCATGGCGCCGAGCTTGATCGTCATCCGCTGCTCGAGAAGCTTCATCTCCGACCGGACGGCGGCGAATTCCGTCTTCATTTCCGACCGGACGGTGGCGAACTCGTTCCTGGTCTCGACCTTGAAGGCCGCAAACTCGGCCCTGGTCTCGGATTGGAAGGCTGCGATCTCGGACCGGACGGCCACGAACTCGGCCTTGACCGACGCTTCGAGGCTCTGCAGGTCGGCGCGGGTCGGCAGGCCGCCCTGGACGGCCTCGGCGAACACCTCGGACAGGCCCTCGGCCTGCTCGGTGGAGAGGTGGGCCCGCTCCCGGAGGGCGCGGGCGAATTTCAGGGTGTCGAAGGCGACCGCGGTCATGGCCTCCAGCCTAGCATGCGTCGGGGTGACGCGACAGGAGCCCGCAGGTTGTCCTCTGCGCCCCTACACCCGCTCGAAGGTCAGGTAGGTCGGCTTTCGCCCCTCGGCGGTGGTCTTGGCCTCGTAGCGGGTGCCGGGCCATTCCGGCCAGGGCGTGGTCCAGTCGGCGGAGCGCGTCGCGGTCCAGCGCAAGGATGGGCAGCGGGCGGCGCGGACCAGGGTCCAGCCGACGTAGTCGTCGATGTCGGAGGCGAAGCGGAACTCGCCGCCGGGCACGAGCACCCGGGCGATCTCGCTCAAGGCTTCGGCCGAGACGAAGCGGCGCTTGCGCTGCCGGCGCTTCGGCCAGGGGTCGGGATAGAGCAGGAACACGCGCCCGATGCTGGCATCGGGCAGGCGCGGCAGCAGCTCCATCGCGTCCCGGTCCCAGAGGCGGACGGTGTCGATCGCCTCGTCGTCGAGGGTGCGCAGCAGCTTCACCACGCCGTTGACGAAGGGCTCGCAGCCGATGATGCCGGTGCCGGGATTGAGCCGGGCCTGCGCGGCGAGGTGCTCACCGCCGCCGAAGCCGATCTCGAGCCAGGTCTCGGCGACCGGGCGGGGAAAGACGGAAGCCGGATCGAGGCGGCCGCTCTCGGGCAGGCGCAGGCGAGGCAGCAGGCCGGCCAGGCGTTCCTCCTGGCCGGGGCGCAGGCGCTTGCCCTTGCGCCGGCCGTAGAAGGCGCGGGCCCGCTCGGGCCCTGCGTCGGTGTCGTGGTCGTCCATGATGTCCCGGTGCGAAGAGGGGCGTGTTCGCGTCCCGTTAGCACCGGGGCACGGGATCAGGCCAGGGCGCTCTTGAGCTGGCCGACGAGGTCGGTCCGCTCCCACGAGAAGCCGCCATCCGCGTCCGGCTCGCGGCCGAAATGGCCGTAGGCCGAGGTGCGGGCGTAGATCGGCTTGTTGAGGCCGAGATGGGTGCGGATGCCGCGGGGCGACAGGTCGACGAGCTGGCCGAGGACCGCCTCGAGCTTCGCCTCGTCCACCTCGCCGGTGCCGTGCAGGTCGACGTAGATCGACAGCGGCTTGGCGACGCCGATGGCGTAGGCGAGCTGGATCGTGGCCTTGCGGGCGAGGCCGGCGGCGACGACGTTCTTGGCGAGGTAGCGGGCCGCGTAGGCCGCCGAGCGGTCGACCTTGGTCGGGTCCTTGCCCGAGAAGGCGCCGCCGCCGTGGGGCGCCGCGCCACCGTAGGTGTCGACGATGATCTTGCGCCCGGTGAGACCGCAATCGCCGTCGGGGCCGCCGATCACGAACTTGCCGGTCGGGTTGACGTGCCACACCGTCTGGTCGGTGACCCAGGACTCGGGCAGAGCCGCCCGGATGTAGGGCTCGACGATCTCGCGCACGGCCGCAGAGTCGAGCGACTCGTCGAGGTGCTGGGTCGAGAGCACGATCTGGGTCGCCTCGACCGGGCGGCCGTCGACGTAGCGCACGGTCACCTGGCTCTTGGCGTCCGGCCCGAGCTTGGCGGCCGCGCCGACCTTGCCCTTGCGGGCATCGGCCAGATCCTTGAGGATCTTGTGGGCGTAGTAGATCGGCGCCGGCATCAGGGCGGGCGTCTCGTCGGACGCGTAGCCGAACATGATGCCCTGGTCGCCCGCGCCCTCGTCCTTGTTGCCCGCGGCGTCGACGCCGACGGCGATGTCGGCGGACTGGGCGTGCAGGTGGATGGCGACGTCGTTGTTCTTCCAGTGGAAGCCGTCCTGCTCGTAGCCGATGTCCTTGACGGCTTCGCGGGTCAGCTCCTCGAGGTTCTTGAAGGTGACCGAATCGGGGCCGCGCACCTCGCCCGCGATCACGATGCGGTTGGTGGTCGCCAGGGTCTCGACGCCGAGGCGGGCCTCCGGCATCACGGCGAGATAGGCATCGACCACGGTGTCGGAGATGCGGTCGCAGACCTTGTCCGGATGACCTTCGGACACCGACTCGCTGGTGAACAGGTAGTTGGAACGCGGCATAGCTTGCGAAGCCCCCAGGATCCCGTCGAGCGCGGCACACCGGCCGAGGTTGCCCGACACTTCGATGGCGGGGTTCTGGCAGCCGGAATCCCGAACGTCAATCTGAAGGACCGGAGTCGTTCGCTTTATCGAACGATTGTTGCCCGGAGAGCGCATGGTCGACGGCGCGCACGAGACTGCCCAGCGCCTGGCGGCGATCCTCGTCGAGATGGGTGTCGGCGGCCCGCGCCACGGCCTCGGCGAAGCCGGTCCAGCCCGACAGCGCCTCCAGCCGCGCCTGCGGCCGGTCGCTCAGCCCCGGCTGCGGCAGGTCCCGGCCCGGCATGCCCTCGAAGAAGAAGCCCACCGGCACGCCGAGGACCCGCGCGAGCGTGTCGAGGTCGGTCGCGCTCAGGCGGTTGGCGCCCTTCAGGTATTTGCCGAGTTGCGAGAGCGAGACCTCGAGAGGGCCGGCCAGGGCCTCCCGGCTGAGGCCGGCGCGCAGGCGCCGCTCCTCGATGAGGCTGCCGATATGGACGTCCCGTTGGTCCGCAGGTTTCCCGGCCATCTCCCGGCTCGCAGGTCTGCCCGCGCGTCGCGCCGCGGCGTGGAAGGCGACGGGGGATTGTTGATTCCCGATGGTTGACATCACGTAAATGCCCGCGCTTTGGGCGAACGCTTCATTCGTCATAGCGGATGACGCAGCGTGCGCCGGACCGCGCGGCACCGCCGGTCTCGTCACTGCCGCTGCGGGTCCCACCCGGCCTTAACGAATGGTCGGGAAAGTGGACCGTGTTCGCTCCTGCGCTCCTGCCGGAGTCGATCCCGCTTGCCGATCCACCGCGCCGATGCTGCCTCTGCCGGACATCACGACCCTGCGCCTGTGCAGCGTCCTCGCCACCAGCGCCTTCGCGGCGGTGTTCCTGGTACTGTGTGCCGGACGCCGGGGCGAGACGCATTGGCCATGCTGGGCGGCGAGCGCCGGCGGCTACGCAGTGATCCTGATCTGCTTTTCCGTGGACTCTCACCCCCTCGTGACGGCCGCGCTCTTTGCCGCTCTGGGTGCGACCATCACGCTCCTTCTCGACGGCGTCCGGCGATTCGAGGTGGGGCGCGGGGTCCCGCTCCGGCTCTGGGCCCTGGGGCTCTCGCCGGGCCTCGCCTATGCCCTGCCGCTCCTGTTCCTCGGCCTGTCTCCCGGCGATGCCGGGGCGTGGCCCTGCCGGCTGCTCGGCACGGCGCTGACCGCCGTCAACACCGCCATCGTCGGCGGCCTCCTGTTCCTCGGCCGCTCCCACGCCCCGAGCCTGGGGCGGCGCATCGCCGCGGTGGCCCTGTTCGGCTACCTTCCCTCCTACGCGGCGGGCCTCTTCTTCGAGGCGACGGGGATCGGCTCGATCAAGCTCGCCGCCCTGTTGCCGATGCTCTCCGACCAGCTCCTGCTCGGGGTCCTCTATCTCGGTCTCCTGGCGATGCCGGGTGAGCGGGCGCAGGCGCGGCTGCGCCTCCTCGCGGAGCGGGATCCGTTGACCGGCGCCCTGAACCGGGCCGGGCTCGCGGCGCGCCTGCCGGGCGCCCCGCCGGTCGGCACGGCGGTGATCCTGATCGACGTCGACCACTTCAAGACGCTCAATGACGGCCATGGCCATGCCGTCGGCGACGCGGTGCTCAAGGCGCTGGTGGCTGCCGTCACGGCTCGGCTGCCCTCGTCGCGCGACCTCGTGGTCCGGCTCGGCGGCGACGAGTTCGCGATCGTTCTGCGCGGCACGGCGCTGCCGCAGGCGCAGGCTCTCGCCGAGGGGGTGAGGGCGGCGTCCCGTGCGGTGCCGGGTCTCCCCGACTGGACGGTGAGCCTCGGTGTGGCCATGAGTCGCCCGGAGGATCGCGCGCTCGCAGAGACGATGGCGCGGGCTGACGCTGCCCTCTACCATGCCAAGCAGACGGGCCGGGACAGGGCCGCGTGAGGATCGTGGTGTCCCGTCCGGGTCCTCTCGTCGGTCCTGCAACGGTGCCGCGCATTTAGGGCGATGCTCTCGACCACCGACATTTTCCTGCGCCTCGGCGCCGCGGTTCTCGCCGGGGGCCTGGTCGGCATCAACCGCGAGATGCACGCGAAGCCTGTCGGCGTGCGGACCCTGGGCCTGGTGGCCCTCGGCGCGGCCCTGGTGACCATGGCCGGGGCCGGCTTCTCCGGCGAGGACACCGACGCGAATGCCAGCCGGGCGATCCAGGGGACCATCACGGGGATCGGCTTCCTCGGCGCCGGCGTGATCCTGAAGGGCGCCGGCAACCGGGTCCACGGCCTCACCACCGCCGCGGCGATCTGGGTCACGGCAGCGCTCGGCATCGTCTGCGGCCTCGGAGCCTATCGCCCGCTGGCGCTCGGCACGGGCTTCTTCCTCGCGATCCTGCTGGTCGGCGGCATCATCGACCGGGCCATCGAGGAACGGCTGAACAGGCGCAAGGGCGGCAGGCCGCCAGGGGATGCCGACGCCGATGCCGGATGAGGGCGCCGGCCCGGCCGCGCCTGCGCCCAAGGCCTGCGGTCAGCCGCTCGGCTTCTGCAGGGTGCGGCTCAGGTCGATCAGCTCGCGCTGCACCTGCCTGTCGATGTCGGCCGGCCCGTCGCCGGCGATCGCCAGCACGATGCGCTGGCGAGCCGCTTCGAGGAAGGCGGTGGCGTAACGCCGGTCGCCCCTCAGATACAGCGATCCGAGCTTCTTCTCCCGCCAGACGATCGCGATGATGAACTCGCCCGGTGCGACCTCCTCCAGGTCGACCTGGAGGTGAGAGGCCTGGGGCGGGATACCGTCTTGCACCATGATGCCGGGATCGATCGCGGGAGAAGGGGCCGGCCGAAGCCGGTCGAGCGTCGCAGCCCATACCGCGAAATCGGGTCGCCGGGTACCGCGATCTCGCGACGCGACCCCATCGTACCTCCGGCCCACCCGACGCCTCGGACGGACCGGCCCGCCTCCCGGCAAAAAAGAAGCCGCCCTCGCGAGCGGCCTCAGTCAGGGAGGAAACGCCCAAGGAGGGCAGCAGCACCACGGGCGTCCCGGGATGCTGCACTGCAACAACTCATGCTGCGCTGCATCGTTCCGAATTCATTTTGGAAAGGTGAGGCGTCCGCAAAGGGTTCGGACCGGGGCGGACGCCTCATCGCCGAGGAGATCGCGAGATGAGAGCGTCTCGCCTCGGACCAATGCGTGCCCGCCAGGACCGTTCCCGCCCCCTCCATAGAACTCATGGGGAGTATGTGCGTTGGCCCCTGGCGGCGACAGGAGACGGACGTGCCATGGCTCTACCGAGCGACAAGCCCGAGCGCACCACGAACCGCGTGCGGCCCGCTTTGCTGGGGTTGGCGCTCATCGCGCTGGTGATCGCCCTCGTCGGCTATGCAGCCCTGTTCACGCCACATTGACGGCGAGGTCATGCATCGACGGAGGTGACGATGTCCCGTGAGGACCAGAGACAGGGGGGCCGGAGGCCGGCCGATGAAAGGCCCGTCGTCCAGCCGTCGCGCGGGGCGGACCCGACCGCGATCGGACCGCCTCCGGCCGGGGCCGAGATCGCTCCGGACGGTGCGGTCACGTCCGACCTGCCGGATGCCGCGCGACAGGACGAGGGCGCGCGGCCGGACGGGGGAGGAGGGAGCTGACGGGCTGCCCGGCGGGCAGATCTCGGGGACGGGGCCGGCTGGCCGAGCGGCCTTCGCCTCCGCCGGCCGAGGTCGCCGGACCTGCGCCGGCGAGCACGATCACCGCGGCACTGAGCACGGAGGTTCTTCGCGTGGGAACGTCCTCCGGTTCCGAGGGGCCCCGGCACGAGGCGCGGTCGATGGCGCCGAAGGCAAGATCTGTCGATCGGCTCGAGTCGATCCGATGATGCGCGTCGGCGCGAGGCCGGAACAGCGAGAAGCCCTCTTCTCGCGGTGCGAAATCTCCGCGCTCGCGGGGTGGCGGGCCGCGTCGGCGATACGACCCGTCGCCGAATGTCCGGCAGGAAGAATGGGGAACGGCCAGAGATCGTCGTGAGTTGGGAGGCATCAATGAAAGGCGGCCAAGAATGGATATCTGGCGACTGATTGACCGCGACCATGCGAACATCACTCAGCTCATCCGCGAGATCCCGAACGCGCTCAACGGTCCCGGTGTGGTGAGAAGCCGGGAGCGGCTACTGTCCGATCTCATCGACGAGCTGCACGTCCATGCCGTTGCGGTAGATGCCGGCCTGATGACTTTGCTCGAGCGGCATGAGGAGGGCCGGGCCTTGGTCGGCGAGCTGCGGCGCGAGCACCGGCAGGCCGCGGCGCAGCTCGATGCGCTCGCGCAGTCGAACCCCGGCCGGGTGGCCGGCTGGCTCGACCGGTTCGAGGACGTGACCTACCTGGTGGACCAGCACCTGCACCGGCACGGCCACGAGCTCCTGCCCCTGGCCCGCCGTCTCCTCTCGGACCAGGACATCGACGAGGCGACGACGGCGTTCGTCCGCGCGAAGGGGCGGGCGCTGCGCGCCGACGGGCGGGGCCCGGGCGCCGCGGCCGGATCGGGCGAGCTCGCCCTCGCGGTGACCGTCGGCCTCGTCGCGGCCGGCGCCGCGTGGCTGGCCTGGCGTTCCGGTCTTCTGCGGGGCGCCGCAGGGGCTGAGCGCGGACGCGACGATCACGACCTGAGCCGAGGGCAGCCCCGGTCCGATCGCGCCGCGAGTTCCGCGCCCGGCCAGCGCGTGCCCGGAGAAAACCTGCGCGCGCGGCAGGACCGTCTGCTGGACGAGGCGATCGAGGAGACGTTTCCCGCGAGCGACCCGATCTCGCCGAAGAGGATCACCCGCTGACGCATCGGGTCGATCGCCGCGCGGTCGGACGAGGCACGACGACCCGCAGGTCGTCGTGCCGCAGGGCGCGGGCGATCTCGCCCCGAACTTCGTCCTGCGACGGACGTCGTCGCAGGACACCCGATCAAGCCGAGGGCCATGGCCATGAGCTACGACACCGACGTTCCCCCACACCTGTCGGCGCAGCGCGCCGACGAACCGGCACCGGTCGATGCCCCGAAGCCCAACACGGCGATGCTCAAGGGCGACATCGATTCCGGTCGCAGCGGCGACAAGGTCGAGGTGTTCGATCCCGGCATGGCGATGCTCGGGACCTGCGAGGAGGCGGGCGGCAACGCCCTGTCGCCGAAGGATATCGCCCGGGCCCGCTTCGCCGAGATCAAGGAGCGCTGGCGCCTGTCTCCCCGCAAGCCGGGCTATGCCCACCGGCACGTCGATCCGACGCTGGCCCTGTATGTCGGGTTCATCGGCGCTGCCGGGTTGGGCCTCTCCGCCGCGATCTGGTTCGTCAGAGCCGCCATGTGAGTTCCATGCCCAGGCGCGCCTCCGCCCGATCCGCGAGGCCGGATGACGCAGGACCGTGACCGGCCTTGCGGCGGGGGCGAGGTCAGGCCCGCCGGAGCGCCAGGGCCGCGCGGAACGGCGCCGCCAGGAGCGTGAACAGGGCGCCGACCGTCAGGACGAGGACGACGGAGAGGAGGGCCCCGAAGATGCCGATGAAACGCATGCCGCCTCGCAGATCGATGTCGGGCCGCATCGGCGGCCGGGTCGGAGGGCAGGAGGCGCCGCAAAGAAGGCGGGAGTGAGGACTCGCCGTCACGCTCAAGCTTGAATCGCCGGACCCGCGACGATCGGCTCGCATTCCCGCTCCGGCTGTGGGTAACGCCTTCGGATCCTCGCCTCGGAGGATGCCCCGCAAGGGAGGCCCGGCCAGGACCGCATCGTTGCGCCGATGGCCGTCTCCGCAGGCTCGGAGGGCCCGACGGGCAGGGCGGATCCGGGTGATCGCATCCGGATGCACGAAGCGGCCATGCAGGCTCCCGCGGCCGCCGTCACCACGATGACCATCGCCGAACGACAATCCATCCATCGTCGGGGTCGGGCAGCCATGTCGCGACACGCAGAACGCCCGCCGGAGGGTTGGGACCTCGGCGGGCGCGCCACTCTGTGGATTGGGGAATCCGCTGCTGGTCCGAGAACGTGCCGGCGGCGGCGATGGTTCCTGAGCGGCCGGGCGGGCCTGGGAGAGCCGACGCTTCGGCCGGATGCGGTCCGGATAGGCGGGGAGAAGCCGTGATGGAGCGGCGAGGGGGCGGGGTCCACGCGGGCGGCGGCCTGCCCGCGACCGGAAGGAACCAGTGCGGCAGCCGGAACCGGGTCGGTTGACGGCGGGAGGCTGATGCGACCGGCACGCCTGATGAGATTTCCGGCCAGCGCAACGGCTTGGCGAGGTGTGGCGTCCCCGGCAGGGCTCGAACCTGCGACCCCAGGTTTCATACCACTTCGGCTTTCGCCGCCGCCGCGAGGCGTTCGTGGTCTGGACTATCCCTTCACCGTAGGTCCGCAGGTTCCTGCGAGACCCCTTAGGTGCCGCCCGTCTAGTCTCTACACCTTCCCGGCCTGGCGGGCCGGGCTTGGCTCGGGATCGGCGTGAGCTTGTCGCGGCTCGACGCTTTCCCCGACTTTGAGCGGATCCGCCGCGCGGTTTCCCGGCGCGACGCCCAATTCGGTTTAGGAAACCTGTGCTCTGTCCAGCTGAGCTACGGAGACCCACGGCGAGCCTCTTATCATCTCGGTCGTCATCCGCCAACCTGCCGATGGCCGGTCGGTCAGGCCTCCACCACGGGCATCCACCATGAGAGCACGGATCGCGGCGGGCCTCGGCCTCGCGCTCCTCGCCGGTGCGGCGGGGGCGGCGAGCCCGCGCGGGCGCGAGCCGCCGGCCTGCCGGGGCCGAATCGCCGGGCAGGACCGGATCGAGGCGGTCGCCGCGCGGGGCGAGCTCGTCCTCGCCTCCGGGCGGCGGGCCCGCCTCGACGGCCTGCGCTGGCCCGAAGAGGCCGCCTCCGCCGAGGCGGCGCGGGCCTGGCTCGCCGGGTTCGCCGGGCGCCCGCTCGCCACCCGCGAGGCGCCGGAGCCGGACCGCTGGGGCCGAATCACCCTGGACGCCGCCACCCTGGACGAGGAGCCGGTCGACCTCGCCGGAGGGCTCGTCGCGGCCGGCCTGGTCCAGGTCGATGCCGGGGAGGGCGACAGCCTGTGCCGCTCGGGCCTGCTGGCCCTGGAGGATGCGGCCCGCCGCGCCGGGCGCGGGCTCTGGGCCGCAGGGCCGCCGGTGCCGACGGACGAGGTGGCGCGGCTCTCGGCGCTGGTCGGTCGCTTCGTGGTAGTCGAGGGGCGAGTACGCAACGTCGGCGAGCGCCCGCGGCGGACCTATCTCAACTTCGCCCCTTTCGGCACGGACGGTGTAACGGTCACGGTGTCGAAACGCACTTGGCGGATCATGCTGGAACGTGGTTTCTCTTCCGTCGCGCTTCGGGGGCGGCGCGTGCGGGCTCGCGGCATCGTCGAGCTGTGGCGCGGTCCGACCCTGGATATCGGCGCGGCCGAGATGATCGAGTTGCTGGACGAGGAGCAGGCGCAGCGGCGCTGATCGCCATGGGGTGGCCTTTCACGCGAACACAGCCGGCCGGGCCTGCGGCGGGCCGGATCCGGCCTGCGGCACGCCCGGGATCCGGGGCAGCGGCCTTGCGGCCTGCGGCAGCCTTGCGGCCTGCGGCGGCCTTGCCGGCGGCCGTCCTGGCGCTGCTGGTCGCTGCCTGCACGTCCGACCAGACCGGCGCGCTGGCCCCGGTGGCGGCCGTCGTGCCGCCGGAGGCGCCGCGCACCACCGGGCGCGACCGGCCGGCCAACGACGCCGACCACGCCAAGCTCGTGGCCTCGTTCGGCGGCGAGTACCGGGCGCCCTCCGCCCTGCGGCTCGTCAGCGACGTCACCGACCGCCTGGTCAAGGCGACGGAGCGCCCGGACGAGACCTACGCGGTGACCCTGCTCGATTCGCCCGTGGTCAACGCCTTCGCGCTGCCGACCGGCCGTCTCTACGTCACCCGCGGGCTCCTGGCGCTCGCCGACGACACGTCGGAACTCGCCGCGGTGCTGGCGCATGAGATCGCCCACGTGACCCTGCGCCACGCCAGCGCCCGCACCGAGATGGCGTTGCGCTCCGAGCTCGTCAGCAAGGTCGTGGCCGACGTGCTCAACGACCCGGCGACCGGCGCCCTGCTGCAGGACCAGTCCCGCTTCGTGCTGGCCCGCTTCTCGCGCACGCAGGAATTCGAGGCCGACCAGACCGGGGTGCGCACGCTGGCGCGCGCGGGCTACGACCCGTTCGGCGCCGCGCGCTTCCTCACCGCGCTCAACCGCACCACGGCGCTCCGCGCCGGGGGCGGGCTCAACGCCGAGCCCGACATGCTGGCGACCCATCCGAGCACGCCCGAGCGCATCACCCAGGTGACCCAGGCCGCGCGGCGCATCGGTGCGCCGGGCCTCGGCGTCGACGACCGCAACCGCTATCTCGCGGCGATCGACGGCATCGCCTACGGCGACAACCCGGCCGACGGGCTGATCCGCGGCCGGCGCTTCATCCACCCGCGCCTCGGCGTCGCCTTCGAGGCGCCGGAGGGGTTCGGGCTCGACAACACCGCCCGCGCGGTGCTCGGCACCACGCCGGACGGCAACCGCCGTCTCCTGTTCGACGCCGTCGAGACCAATGCCGGCCAGGGCCTCGAGGAGGTGCTGAAGGCGACCTGGAACGACGCGATCGAGACCGGCAGCTTCGAGAACCGGATGCTGAACGGCTTCCCGGCCGTCACCGCCGTGTCGAAGGGCAAGGAGTGGTACTTCCGCCTCGCCGCCGTGCGGGTCGGCACCAACACCTTCCGGATGATCATGGCCGCCAAGGGCGGCACCGACCCGGAGCCCGCCTTCGGCCGCTGGCTCGCCAGCATCGCCCTGGTGACACCGGAGGAGGCGCGCAGCCTCCGGCCCCTGCGCATCCAGATCGTCACCGCGGCACCCGGCGACACCGCCGAGAGCCTGGCGCAACGCATGACGGCGGTGGACCGGCCGCTCGAACGCTTCCACGTGCTCAATGGCCTCGACAAGGGCGTCCCGGTGCGGGCGGGCCAGCCCTACAAGCTGGTGGTGGAGTAGGGACGCGCACCGCGGGGCAAAATCCCGGGCCGAACCGTCCGCCGCCCCGCTTCTCAACCCGGATCGGCCGTGCTATCTCAGCGGCCGCCGCGGGTGTAGCTCAATGGTAGAGCAGCAGCCTTCCAAGCTGAATACGAGGGTTCGATTCCCTTCACCCGCTCCATTTTTCCCGACCGCCAGAACCTGACCGGCATGGGCCCGGCCTTCGACGGTCGCCGGCAGCCGGTCGCGCTCGGGATGCGCTGAGACGGCTGGGCCTGTGCGCTGACGCACCGCCTCCCAGGACTTCGCTGCGGCAAGGTCGTCACCGGCCGCGATCCGGCGCCGCCCGCCGGCGGAGTGAGATCACGATCCGGTTCCTGGTCATCGGCGCCCTCGCGCCGGCCTTGCTCCACGAAGGGCTCGCCGTGGTCTCCGTCCTCGAGACGTCCGCGCCGTCCGGCATGGCGCGGATCTCGCTCATCGCCCGGTGATCGACGGCGACGCAGGCTTCGGCCCGCATGCCCGCCTCCGGTACTCACCCAAGGACGATACGCCCGCGAGGGACGCGTCCTGGCGTGCCTGTGCGGGCGCGTTCGTGCTGCGGTAGCGCGGAGGGGGCTTGCGGGCCCCCGATCCCTGCCGCGACCAGGAGCGGCCGTTACCGGCCGGTCCGGACTTGGCCCGCGTCGAGGGCGAGGTTGAGCGCCAGCACGTTCACGCGCGGCTCGCCCAGGATGCCGAGGAGCCGGTCCTGCGTCTGCGCGGCGACAAGGTCCCTGACCCTGTCCTCCGGGAGGCCGCGGGTCCTGGCGATTCGGGGCGCCTGGAACAGGGCGGCTTCCGGCGAGATGTCGGGGTCGAGGCCCGAGCCCGAGGTGGTGACGAGGTCCATCGGCACCGGCGCGGCCGGATTCTCGCTCTTGAGCCGGGCGAGGTCGTCCGCGACGCGATCACGCAACGCCTGGCTCGTCGGCCCGAGATTGGAGCCGCCGGAATTCGCGGCGTTGTAGGGCGCCGCGACGGTCTTCGTCGCATCGGCCGGATCGGGCGCCGTCGTGGCCGAGGGCCGGCCGTGGAAGTAGCGCTCGCCGGTGAAGCTCTGGCCGATGAGGGCGGAGCCGACGACCACGCCGTCGCGCTCCACGAGGCTGCCGGCGGCCTTCGCCGGGAAGAGCGTGCCGGCCAGACCCGTCATGGCGAGCGGATAGGCGAGGCCGGTGACCACCGTCAGGGCGGTGGTGAGGACCAGGGTCGGACGCAGGTGGGTGAGCATGGGTGTCGTCCTCAGGCGAGGTGCAGGGCGATGACGGCGAGATCGATCAGCTTGATGCCGGCGAAGGGCACCAGGATGCCGCCGAGCCCGTAGACCAGCAGGTTGCGCCGCAGCAGCGCCGCCGCTCCGACCGCGCGGTAGCGCACGCCCTTCAGCGCGAGCGGGATCAAGGCCACGATGATCAGCGCGTTGAAGATGATCGCCGACAGGATGGCGCTCTGCGGCGAGGCCAGCCCCATCACGTTCAGCGTCTGCAGCTGCGGATAGAAGGCCAGGAACATGGCCGGGATGATGGCGAAGTACTTCGCCACGTCGTTGGCGATCGAGAAGGTGGTGAGCGCGCCGCGGGTCATCAGCAGCTGCTTGCCGATCTCGACGATCTCGATGAGCTTGGTCGGGTCGGAATCGAGGTCGACCATGTTGCCGGCCTCGCGGGCCGCCACCGTGCCGGTGTTCATCGCCACGCCGACATCGGCCTGGGCCAGCGCCGGGGCGTCGTTGGTGCCGTCGCCGCACATCGCCACGAGCTTGCCTTGCGCCTGCTCCTTGCGGATCAGCGCCAGCTTGTCCTCGGGGGTGGCCTGCGCGAGGAAGTCGTCGACCCCGGCCTCCGCGGCGATGGCGGCGGCGGTCATCGGGTTGTCGCCGGTGATCATCACCGTGCGGATGCCCATCCGGCGCAGCTCCGCGAAGCGCTCCCGGATGCCGCCCTTCACGATGTCCTTGAGGGACACGATGCCGAGCAGCTTTCCGTCGCGGGCGACCGCGAGCGGCGTGCCGCCGGCCTTGGCGATCTCCTCCGCGATGGCGCGGATCTCCTGGGCCGCCGCCCCGTCGAGGCGGGGCTGCAGCACCCGGGCGGTGGCGCCCACGCTGACGAGGGCCGGTGCGGCCTCCAGGCTCGCGATCACCGCCTCGACCGCCCCTTTCCGGATCGACGAGCCGTCGAGATCGACCCCCGACATCCGCGACTGCGCGGTGAACGGCACGAAGGTGGCGTTGAGGCCCGCCATGTCGCGGGCGCGGATGCCGTAGGATTCCTTGGCGAGCACGACGATCGAGCGGCCCTCCGGCGTCTCGTCGGCGAGGGAGGCGAGCTGGGCCGCGTCGGCGAGGTCCTGCGCGGTGACGCCGCGCACCGGGCGGAACTCGGTCGCCTGGCGGTTGCCGAGCGTGATCGTGCCGGTTTTGTCGAGGAGGAGCGTGTCGACGTCGCCCGCCGCCTCGACCGCGCGGCCCGACATGGCCAGCACGTTGAAGCGCACCAGCCGGTCCATGCCGGCGATGCCGATCGCCGAGAGCAGCGCCCCGATCGTGGTCGGGATCAGGGTGACGAAGAGCGCCACCAGCACCGTCATCGGGATCGCGCCGCCGGCATAGGCCGCGAAGCTCGGGATCGAGCCCACCGCGAACACGAACACGATGGTAAGGCCGGACAGGAGGATGTTGAGGGCGACCTCGTTGGGGGTCTTCTGCCGGGCCGCGCCCTCGACGAGGGCGATCATCCGGTCGACGAAGGTCGAGCCGGCGGCCGCGGTGATCCGCACCCGGATCCAGTCGGAGAGCACCTGCGTGCCGCCGGTCACCGCCGAGCGGTCGCCGCCGGATTCGCGGATGACGGGGGCGGATTCACCGGTGATCGCCGCCTCGTTGACCGAGGCGACGCCCTCGATCACCTCGCCGTCCGACGGGATCAGGTCGCCGGCCTCGACCAGCACCACGTCGCCGACCTTGAGGTCGGTGCCGGGGACGACCCGATGGGCGTCGCGCGGGCCGCCGGGCGCGGCGGCGGCGCCGGTGAGGAGCTTCGCCGTCGTCTCGGTGCGGGTCCGGCGCAGCGAGTCGGCCTGGGCCTTGCCGCGGCCCTCCGCCACCGCCTCGGCGACGTTGGCGAACAGGACGGTGAACCACAGCCAGAGGATGATCTGGCCGGTGAAGGCGAGATCCTGGCCACCGGTGACGAGGTCGCGGACGAACAGCAGGGTGGTGAAGGCGGCCACGACCTCGACCACGAACATCACGGGGTTCTTCACCATCTGGCGCGGGTCGAGCTTCGTCACCGCGCCGAGAAGGGCCGGCCCGATCAGGGCGGCGTTGAGCAGGGATTTCTGGGAGGCGTGAGCCATCGGTGTCGTGTCCGGAAAACGGGCGGAGGATCGAGAGGGAAGGCGGCGCCGGCCTGGCGGCGCCGCCGGTCGCGTCAGGGCGCGAGGGCGCGACCCGCCAGGGCGATCGAGCCCCAGATCGCGAGGGCGCCGAGGAGCCCGAGGCCGGCCAGGACCAGGACGATGTCGGTGGCGCGCATCGCGGAGCGGTCGCGCGGCCGGGGGTCGGCCGGGGTCGGCCGGGGCCGATGGCGGGCCAGGCCCCGGGCCCGCGCCGCGCGGTGCTGCGGGCTCCTCTCGGAGGCGAGATCGGCCATCGTCAGCCTCCCGTGGCGAAGGTCTGGCCGGCCAGGCCGGCGAGGTGCTCGACGATCGGCCCGAGCGCGAGCGCCGGGAAGAAGGTCAGGCCGCCGATGATCACGATCACGCCGACGAGCAGGCCGACGAAGAGCCCGCCATGGGTCGGGAAGGTGCCGGCGGAGGCCGGGACCGTCTTCTTGGCGGCGAGCGAGCCGGCGATGGCCAGCGCCGGGATCTTCACGAAGAACCGGCCGACCAGCATCGCGACGGCGAGCGTCGTGTTGTAGAACAGAGTGTTGGCCGACAGGCCGGCGAAGGCCGAGCCGTTATTCGCCGCCGCCGAGGTATAGGCGTAGAGGATCTCGGAGAAGCCGTGCGGACCCGCATTGGCGGGGCCCGCGAGGCCCGCCGGCAGGACCGCGGCGAGCGCGGTGAAGCCGAGCATCATCAGCGGGAGGCAGAGGATGCCGAGCATCGCCATCTTCACCTCCTTCGCCTCGATCTTCTTGCCGAGGTATTCCGGGGTGCGCCCGACCATCAGCCCGGCGACGAAGATCGCCACCACGACGAAGATCAGCATGCCGTAGAGGCCCGCGCCGACGCCGCCGACGATGATCTCGCCGAGCTGCATGTTGACGAGCGGGATCATGCCACCGAGCGCCGTGAAGGAATCGTGCATGGCGTTGACGGCGCCGCACGACGCCGCCGTCGTGATCACGGCGAACAGGGCCGAGGCGACGATGCCGAAGCGGACCTCCTTGCCCTCGAGATTGCCGCCCTGGAGGCCGAGCGCGTGCAGGAGCGGCGTGCCGGCGGCTTCCGCCCAGTACGTCACGACGACGCCGGCGAGAAACAGGACGGCCATGGCGGCGAGGATCGCCCAGCCCTGCCGCTCGTCCCCGACCATGCGGCCGAACACGTTGGTGAAGGCGGCACCGATCGCGAAGATCGTCACCATCTGGACGAAGTTCGCGAGCGCGGTCGGGTTCTCGAACGGATGCGCGGCGTTGGCGTTGAAGAAGCCGCCGCCATTGGTGCCGAGCATCTTGATCGCGACCTGGCTCGCCACGGGGCCGAGGGCGATGGTCTGCTTCCCGCCCTCGAGCGTCGTCGCGTCGACGTAGGCGCCGAGCGTCTGCGGCATTCCCTGCCAGACGTAGAACAGGGTGAGCACCATGCAGAGCGGCAGCAGCACGTAGAGGGCCGCCCGGGTCATGTCGACCCAGAACGAACCCAGGGTGCGCGTCGAGGCGCGCGAGAAGCCGCGGACCAGCGCCACCGCGGCGGCCATGCCGCTCGCCGCCGAGAGGAAGTTCTGGTGCGTCAGCCCGAGCATCTGCGACAGGTACGAGAGCGTGCTCTCGCCGCCGTAGCTCTGCCAGTTGGTGTTGGTGACGAAGCTCGTCGAGGTGTTGAAGGCGAGGTCCGGCGCCACGGCCGCCTGGTCGGCGGGATTGAGCGGCAGCACGGCTTGCAGGCGCAGGATGCCGTAGAGCACCAGGAAGCCGGCGACGTGGAAGACGACCATCGCCCCCGCATAGGCGAGCCAGTGCTGCTCCTGGCCTTCGTCGATTCCAGCGAGGCGGTAGAGCCCGCGCTCGACCGGGCGCAGGACGGGCGAGAGAATGGTTCGCTCGCCGGTGAAGACCCGGGTCATGTAGAGACCGAGCGGCTTCACGAGGGCGAGGACGACCGCGCAGAACAGCGCGATCTGGATCCAGCCGATGAGGGTCACGGGACAGATTCCTTCAGAACCGCTCGGGGCGGACGAGGGCGTAGGTGAGGTAGGCGAGCAGGCCGAGGGTCATGAGGCCGCCCAGTGCGTAATCGAGCATCTGGCGGGTCTCCTCACAGGCGTTCGCACAGGGAGACGTAGCCGAGCGACAGGGCGAAGAAGCCCAGGCCGGCCGCGACGAGGACGACGTCGAGCATTGGTGTTCTCGCGATCGGATGGCCCGGGCCGGGGGCGTCGGAGCACATCGGGACGGACCACCCGCAGGGGCGGTCTCACGCGGCAAGGAACACCCGACCGGCATAGCGATTCGAGACGTGGCCCGACGCGAAGATATAAAGACCGCATAAAGGGCGGGCGCCCCCGTCAGCGATCGAATGCGGACGGCGCGAGGACGAGACGGATCGATCCCCGGCGATGATGCGTCTGCATCTCCGCATAGGTCATCGCGGCGTGCTGCGAGGGGAACACGCCGGCCTGCGATCCGTGCATCGCGACGGCGAGCCAGCGGCCGTCGCCATCCTGTCCGACCGTGAATGCCGGGCCGTGATGACCCGCAATCCGGGCTTCGGCCGGGCCGACCATCCGTTTCATCGATCCCTCCCGTCGCGACGCGGCAGGAGATGGCACTCGACGCATAGGGAAACGAGGTGGATCGCGGTCGAGCCGCATCAAGGACTCGTATGTGGGCGGTTCAGCTTGCCGGACATCCCGATGAATATTTGACGATCTGTCCGAATCGTCCCGCCAGTCATCTCGCAACGATACCGACACTTTTCGACGTCACCCCGGGCTCGACGAAGTCGAGAGCCCGGGATCCATGGCCGTTGACGCTCCAGGATCAAGCGACGAACGCTCCACTCCATTCGGATCCGTCGGCGTTTATGGATCCGGGTTCCGCTGCGGGGTCCCGGGACGACGATGGAGTGCTTCGATTCTGTCGGTTCAATCAAACAGGCTCTGGAAAAAGGCCGGCCCCGCGCGAACCGTTATGCGGCTCCGCCCGCTCACTCCTTCGCCAGCGCGTCCGCGAAGGCGGCGATGCGGTTGCGGGCGTAGGTCGGCAGGCCGGCGCTGATCGAGGTGCCGGTGTTGAACGAGGAATTGCCCATCAGCACCTGGGCCGGCAGCAGGTTGCGCAGCACCGGCACGCGCTCGTACTCCTTCTTGCGGTCGAGCACGTCGGCCTTGATGCCGAGCGTCATGTAGGCGGTGACCACCGTCTTGTTCGGGTCGCCCGCCACCGGCTGCAGCACCGCCAGGAACTTGCCGAAGCGCAGGATCTGGTTGACCCAGAAAATGTTCTGCTCCATCGCGCCGACTACCGGCGCCTCGATCTTCGTGAGCTGCACGAGCCTGCCCGCCTCGTCGGGCGGCAGCACCCGCAACTCGCTCTGGAACGAGACGAATTCGGCGATCTTCTTGCCCCCGTCTTCCAGCTTGTTGGCGAGCTTGACCCCGAGCGGCAGCTTGCCTTCGAGGTCGTAGCGCGACTCGATGCAGGTGGTGTCGGGCGCCTCGCACCAGGGCCGGTCGGGCCGGCGGGCGAAGGCGGCCGCCGGGTCCTTGGTCGGGGTGGCGTCCGCGGGGCTCAAGGGCTTGTGCTTGATCGCCGGGTCCATCCGCGACAGGAACGGGATCGTGGCGAAGCGCTTCAGGTCGATGCGGTCGGCGCTCCGCGGCACGATGAACCGCGCCTCGGCGACATAGACCTTCAGCGTCTCGTGCCGGGGCTTCGCCACGCCGTTCACGGTCTGGACGTAGTCCGGCTCGGCATAGGCCGGATGGGGGGCGAGCAGCGCCTTCTGGGCCGGGCTGCGCTTGCCCCACTCGGTGAAGGGCACGAGGCCGCTCTCCGGGCTCGCCGGATTGTCGCGGTGATCGGTGAACGCGATGGTGTTCGGCGCGATCCCGGCCGGGTCGAGGCCCGTCACCGCCGGAACGTCCTTGGTCCGGTACTCGGCAAAAGCCGGCGACGCCGCGAAGGTTGCGGCGAGCGCGAGCGGAAGGAGGCGCAGGCGCGCCGTCAGGCTGTCACGCACGGGAGATCGTCCTGGTTGGTTCGGGTCAGTAGGTCGGGTCGTCGCCGAACGGGTAGTCGGGGTCGCGCCGGCGCGGCCGGCGGACGTATTCGTCGTCATCGCCGAAGGGCGAGCGGCTCCGCGCGCCGGGCCAGTACGGTTCGGGCGCTGGCACCGGCTGAGCGCGTCGGGCATAGGGAGACGGCTCCGGCCGGCCGAAGAGAGAGCCGAACGGATCGTAGCGGTCGGCATCCGGCGCCTCGTCGGGCGCGCGGCCGGACATCCCATCGCCGTCCAGCGCGTCGCCGTCCTGCTCGCTGTCGGGCCGCATCGCGTAGATCTGCTCCTGCGGCACCAGGCGGAAGCGGGTATCGGCGAGGCGCCCGTCCACCGAGAGACGGAAATGCTCCATGAAGCCGCCGCCGGCGACCCGGCTGCCGGAGCGCAAGTCGATCGGCGCGTCGGCGATCAGGCGCTTGGCCTCCGGGCTCGGGCCGGCGAGCGGCGTCTTCGGCACCCCGTTGGCCCAGGCGGCCTGGAGCACCTGGGAGAAGATCGGCACCGAGAGGTGGCCGCCGGTCTGGCCGCGGCCCAGCGTGCGGCGCTTGCCGTCGGCATTGTCGTAGCCGACCCAGGCCACGATGGTGATCTCGTTGGTGAAGCCTGCGAACCAGGCGTCGTTCTCGTCCTCCGAGGTGCCGGTCTTGCCGGCGACGTAGGGCGAGAAGCGGCCGAGCGCCGCCGCGGTGCCGCGCTGGGTCACGCCCTGGAGCAGGCTCTTGAGCTGGTAGAACGCCACCCGGTCGGCGGAGCCGATGCGGGCCAGCGGCCGGTCGGCGTGCTGGTAGAGCACCTTGTCGCCTTGCGCGACGCTCTCGAGCCCGAAAGGCGAGGGCCGCTCGCCCTCGTTGGCGACCGCGGCGTAGAAGGTCGCGAGGTCGATCATCCGCACCGGCTGCGCGCCGAGCACGAAGGGGTAGTAGCGCTCGCACTCGGCGTAGAGCTGGGCTTCCAGTGCGATGTCGCAGACCTTCGAGAGGCTCGCCGGCGCCTTCTCGGCGATGCCGCCCCGCAGGAGCTGGGCGGTGACGAGGTTCTTCGAGTGTTCCAGGCCGCGGCGCAGGGTCGTGGGGCCGGAGCCGCCGCCCTCGTAGTTCTTCGGCGACCACGAATCGCCCACGCCGCCGATCGGCGGCAGGGTCACGCGGGCATCCATCACCAGGGTGTTGGGCTGCAGGCCGGCATTGAGCGCGGCGAGATAGGTGAGGGGCTTGAGCGTCGAGCCGGGCTGGCGCACGCTCTGCGTCACCCGGTTGAGCTGGCTCAACGGGTAGGAGAAGCCGCCCGCCATGGCGAGGATGCGCCCGGTGCGGTTCTCCAGCACGAGGACGGCGCCCTGGACCTGCGGGCGGACGCGCAAATCCGCCCGGGGGGCGCCCTTGCCCTCCCACACCTTCACCCGCACGACGTCGTAGGCGCTGAGCCGCCCGCGGGCCGCGCCCGGGTTCAGGCTCGCGACCCGCCCGTCGGCGAGGCCGACCCGCACGCCGCCCTGGCCGCCGGTCGAGAGCACGATGGCGGCCGGCCAATGCACGTCGTAGAGCGGCAGGCGCGCGGTCTCCAGCGCCCGCTGCCAGGCGGGTTTGGGGCCGGCCGGCTTCGGTGCTCTGGCCGCCTGCTTCGAGGGCTTCTTTCCCTTCGGCGGGGGCTCCGGCG
>NZ_LABZ01000260.1 GCF_001043955.1 Methylobacterium tarhaniae
GCCGGCACGCCGGAGGGCGTCGGCGCGGTCACCCGCGGCCAGACCATGGTCGGGACGATCGCGGGCGTCGGCGAGATCCGACTGACCGTCGTCTGACACCGCGACGTCCTCGAACGGACCCGTTCGAGGACACCGGCCAAACCCGAACAGGTCTGCGCCACAGGCGCCGGACGCCGCTGCGCCGGACGCCTCGCCATCGCCGTGTCGGCGGCGAGGCACGATGGCCCGAGAACAGGAGACGCGGGATGACGCGCCGACAGGCCCTGCTGATGCGGGGCGCCCACCTCGTCTGGCGCTTCACCCGCGGCATGACCCTCGGGGTGCGCGGGGCGGCGATCGATGCGGAGAACCGCGTCTGCCTCGTGCGCCACACCTACATGGATGGCTGGCACCTGCCGGGCGGCGGCGTCGAGCCGGGCGAGACGGCGATCGAGGCCATCACCCGGGAGTTCCGCGAAGAGACCGGGATCGTCCTCGACGCGAGCGCCACGCCGGCCCTGCACGGCTTCTACTTCAACGACCGTGCCTCCCGCCGCGACCACGTCGCGCTCTACGTCGCCCGTGCCTTCACGGTGCCGGTGCCCAAGCGCCCCGACCGCGAGATCGCGCAAGCCGCGTTCTTCCCCCTCGACGCCCTGCCGCCGGAAACGACCCCGGCGACCCGGGCGCGGCTCGCCGAGATCCGGGACGGGACACCGCCCGCCGCCACCTGGTAGGGCCTGCCCGAAGCCGGCTCCGCAACCCCTTGCGCTCCCCGGCGGAATGGTGTTTATGCCGCTCATCGGCGCCGCCACGGTGACGCCGACGGAAAACAGCGAGCGGGTGTAGCTCAGGGGTAGAGCACAACCTTGCCAAGGTTGGGGTCGAGGGTTCGAATCCCTTCGCCCGCTCCAGTTTTTCCACGAGGCCGAACGAGTTTGGGCGGGTGTAGCTCAGGGGTAGAGCACAACCTTGCCAAGGTTGGGGTCGAGGGTTCGAATCCCTTCGCCCGCTCCAAGTTCGGACGGCCTGACACAGTGAGCGGGTGTAGCTCAGGGGTAGAGCACAACCTTGCCAAGGTTGGGGTCGAGGGTTCGAATCCCTTCGCCCGCTCCAATTGTCCCATGACGAACAAGCCAGACAGAGCATTGAGCACCGACGATCCGGCTGATCACCGGATGGGCGTGTGAGCGCCAGGCCGGCTGCGAGCCCGTCTCCGGTGAGGCTCCGGGACGAGGCGGCATCCGGGCTGCGCCGCGCAGATCGGGGTCGATCTCTCGCCCGCTTTCGCCAGGAGGCGCGGGTCGTCGACCCGTGCTGCGCCGCCCGCAACGCCGCACGGGCGACCCACTCTCGACCTCATCCCGATGTGCTGCCGCTTGCAGCAGCCTCGTAGGAGCGCTCCGGACGTTGCTGCGATCCCTGGAACTCTCTTTCGAGGCCCGCTGGCGTGGGCACCGCGGGATGAGGTCGAGGAGGCGACGGGTCGAGAAAGCCGGATCCCGGCGCCGACGATGACGACCGGGCAGGACGCCTCTCAGAGCGACTTCAGCAGCGTCTCCGCCCCCGACAGGTCCGCCTTCGACGGTGCGTCCTCGACGTTGAGCACGCGCACCACGCCGTCCTCGACCAGCATGGCGTAGCGCTTCGAGCGCACGCCGAGGCCGAAGCCGGTGCCGTCCATGTCGAGGCCGAGCGCCTTGGCGAAGTCGCCGTTGCCGTCGGCCAGGAACTCGATGCCCTCGGCGCCGGCCGATTTCGACCACGCTTCGAGCACGAACACGTCGTTGACCGAGGTCACCGCGATCGCGTCGATGCCGCGGGCCAGGATGTCGTCGCGCCGGGTGACGTAGCCGGGCAGGTGGTTGCGGTGGCAGGTCGGGGTGAAGGCGCCCGGCACAGCCACCAGCACCACCCGGCGGCCCTTGAACACGTCGTCGGTGGTCTTCGGGACCGGGCCCTCGGGGCCCATGACCCGGAAGGTCGCCTGGGGCAGGTGATCGCCGACCTGGATCGTCATCGTGCTCTCCTGAAGAACGTTCCGGGCCGGCCCCGCCGGGGTCCCGTACCCGGGGCGGGGTCTAGCGCGGCGGTCAGGCTGAGTCGAGGCGGGACCCGGCAGGCGCTCCCGCGCGTTCATCGACGAGGCAGGCTATGGACAACGCCGGGGCGGAGCGTAGCATGGGCTTCATGCGCAGCAGATTTCCACAGGACCTCCTCTCCCAGGACCCGGCCTTCGGCGCGGCGCCGGACCCGCGCGCCGGCGACCGGGAGGGGCCGGCCCACGGCGCGCCGAGCTATCTCGACGGCCAGCTCCTCGTCGCGATGCCGGGCATGGCCGACGAGCGGTTCTCGCGTTCGGTGATCTATCTGTGCGCGCATTCGGCCGAGGGGGCGATGGGCATCATCGTCAACAAGCCGGCCGCCGACCTCAACATGCCGGACCTCCTGGTCCAGCTCGACATCATCGCGCAGGACGACGCCATCCGGCTGCCGGCCTATGTCGGTCACATGCCGGTGCTGATGGGCGGGCCGGTGGAGGCGAGCCGGGGCTTCGTGCTGCACTCGCCCGACTTCCACATCGACCAGTCGACGCTCCTGATCGACAACGGCATCTGTCTCACCGCGACGATCGAGATCCTGCGGGCGATCGCGGTCGGCAAGGGTCCGGCGAGCGCGGTGCTGGCCCTGGGCTATGCCGGCTGGCAGGCCGGCCAGCTCGAGAGCGAGATCCAGGCCAATGGCTGGCTGCACTGCCCGGCCGATCCGGACCTGATCTTCAACAGCGCCCTCGAGACCAAGTACGACCGGGCGCTGCGCGGCATCGGCATCGAGCCCGCCATGCTCTCGGCCACCGCCGGCCACGCCTGACGCGGCCGGGCGGCGTCCCGCCACGTGCCTACCGGTTTTCTGCGGCTGCTGGTCCTGCGCCTACTGATCCTGGGCGCCCGCCTCGAAGCTCGGATTCATCCCCTCCACCGCCGGGGCGGGGCGCCGGCGCACCGGCCGCGGCGCGTTGCTGGCGGTCGGGGCCGCGCCGGACAGGCCGAGGCGGGTGGCGAGGGACAGAGCCCGCGCCTCGGAGAAGCGCAGGTGGCAGAAGCCGTGCGACCCCTCGCGGACATAGGCGCGGCACATCTGCTCGCGGTCGGACGAGAAGGCGGCCTGCTCGGTCACGATCGGCCGCACGTCCTCGCGCCGGGCGCGCTGGGTCATGACCTTGTAGTTCTCGCGCACCGCCTTGTCGGCGACGCCCCGGGCGGTGTCGAATTCCTGGGCCCGCGGCAGCAGCGTGGCGGCGCCCGGACCCCACAGGCCCTTCGGGGTGGTGGCGCAATCGGAGGCCGTGAACACGCACGCATCCGCCTCGGCGAGCGGCGTGACCATCACGCTGCCCTCCAGGATCTCGAACCGCAGCGGGCAGGCCGGGCCGGAAGAGGCGAGCTGGGTGACGCCGTTGGGCTTGCCCTGGTCGGCGAGGGCGAGCGGCTGGCCGTCGCCGAGCACGACCTTGCAGCTCTCGGTCGGCTGCGAGACCTTCGTGCCGGCAAGCGTGACGCGGGCGGTGAAGCCGGCACCCGCGCGCTCCAGGCGCAAGGACCCGGCATTGCCGTTCTGCTGCAGCTCCTGGCCCAGGATCGCGTCGTCGTTGGGGGTCTTGAGCACCACGGGCTTCGGGGGCGCGGGCGGCGCCGGAGCCGGCCGGGGGGCGGCCTCGGGCGGCACCTCGCCGGGCGCCCGCCCGCCCGGAACCGGGGCCGGGGGCACCGGCGGACGCGCCGCCCGGCCGATGCCGAACAGCTCCTCGAGGAAGGACTGGGCCGAGGCCGGGGCCGGCGCCACCATCAGGACCGCCGCGAGGGGCAGGGCCGCCAGCGCGGGCAGGGCCACCGGGCGGAGGAGGGGGCGAACGGGCTGCATCAGGCTCCAGGCGAAAGGCGCGGGGCGACAGGCACGGGATCGCCGTGCTCTCAGGGTCCTAGCATGGGGTCCGTGGCAGGGGCGTGGCAAGCCCGCAACATTGTCGTGGCGGCTTGACCATACGTCGGAGGGGAAGCCCCCGCGGAAAACCGCCCCGGGCGGGCCGGTGCGAATCGCGATGGCAGGCCGGCCCGGCTCGCCTTGCGGCCCCGAAACGGCCTTCTTATATCGGGTCCGGCGCGGGCAACGCCCCCGCTCGCCGGCCTTCCGGCGATGCGTGGTCCGGTCCGGCCCGCCCCGGCTCAAACCTTTGACAAGTACCGCCATGGGCCGAGCTGCTTCGGGGCTCGGCGGTCTGCTTAAAAAACACCAACGAGGGATCCCACCATGGGTAAAGTGATCGGCATCGACCTTGGCACCACGAATAGCTGCGTGGCCGTGATGGAAGGCACGCAGCCCAAGGTCATCGAGAACGCGGAAGGCGCGCGCACCACCCCGTCGATCGTCGCCTTCACCGACGACGGCGAGCGGCTCGTCGGCCAGCCGGCCAAGCGCCAGGCGGTGACGAACCCCGAGCGCACCTTCTTCGCGATCAAGCGCCTCATCGGCCGTACCTACGACGACCCGATGACGCAGAAGGACAAGGGGCTCGTCCCCTACAAGATCACCCGCTCGAGCGGCGGCGACGCCTGGGTCGAGGCGGACGGCAAGTCCTACTCGCCGTCGCAGATCTCCGCCTTCACCCTGCAGAAGATGAAGGAGACGGCCGAGTCGTATCTCGGCCAGCCGGTCACCCAGGCGGTCATCACCGTTCCGGCCTACTTCAACGACGCCCAGCGCCAGGCGACCAAGGATGCCGGCAAGATCGCCGGCCTCGAGGTGCTGCGCATCATCAACGAGCCGACCGCGGCGGCGCTCGCCTACGGCCTCGACAAGAAGAAGGCCGGCCTGATCGCGGTCTACGACCTCGGCGGCGGCACCTTCGACGTCTCGATCCTGGAGATCGGCGACGGCGTGTTCGAGGTGAAGTCCACGAACGGCGACACGTTCCTGGGCGGCGAGGACTTCGACAACCGCATCGTCGAGTACCTGGCGGCCGAGTTCAAGCGCGAGCAGGGCATCGACCTGACCAAGGACAAGCTCGCCCTCCAGCGCCTCAAGGAGGCCGCCGAGAAGGCGAAGATCGAGCTGTCCTCGGCGACCCAGACCGAGATCAACCTGCCCTACATCACCGCCGATGCGAGCGGCCCGAAGCACCTGGCGCTGAAGCTCAGCCGCGCCAAGTACGAGTCGCTGGTCGACGACCTGGTGCAGCGCACGATCGAGCCCTGCCGCAAGGCGCTCAAGGATGCCGGCGTGTCGGCGGCCGAGATCGACGAGGTGGTCCTGGTCGGCGGCATGACCCGCATGCCGAAGGTCCAGGAGCAGGTGAAGACCTTCTTCGGCAAGGAGCCCCACAAGGGCGTCAACCCGGACGAGGTCGTGGCGATCGGCGCCGCGGTGCAGGCGGGCGTGCTCCAGGGCGACGTCAAGGACGTGCTGCTCCTCGACGTGACCCCGCTGTCCCTCGGCATCGAGACCCTGGGCGGCGTGTTCACCCGGCTCATCGACCGCAACACCACCATCCCGACCAAGAAGTCGCAGGTGTTCTCGACGGCCGAGGACAACCAGAACGCGGTCACCATCCGGGTCTTCCAGGGTGAGCGCGAGATGGCGGCCGACAACAAGCTGCTCGGCCAGTTCGACCTCGTCGGCATCCCGCCGGCCCCGCGCGGCCTGCCGCAGATCGAGGTGACCTTCGACATCGACGCCAACGGCATCGTCAACGTGACGGCCAAGGACAAGGCGACGGGCAAGGAGCACCAGATCCGCATCCAGGCCTCGGGCGGCCTGTCCGACGCCGACATCCAGCGCATGGTGCAGGAGGCCGAGGCCAACGCGGCCGAGGACAAGAAGCGCCGCGAGCTGGTCGAGGTGAAGAACCAGGGCGAGAGCCTGATCCACGCCACCGAGAAGTCGGTGACCGAGCACGGCGACAAGGTCCCGGCCTCCGACAAGGCCGCGATCACCACCGCCATCGACGCCCTGCGCCAGTCCCTGGCCGGCGAGGACGTCGAGCAGATCAAGGCCCGCACCACCGACCTGATGCAGGCCTCGATGAAGCTCGGCGAGGCGATGTACGCCGCGAGCCAGGCCGCTCCGGACGCCGCCGCGGGCGCGGCCCCGGGCGCCGAGCCCAAGAAGGACGACGTCATCGACGCCGACTTCCAGGAAGTCGACGACAAGGACCAGAAGAAGCGGGCGTAAATCGCCTTGAGGTTGCCGCACGGATCTGAGATCCGTGCGGTCCAGTGATTTGCGACGCGACCCGGTCCCCGGCGCCGACAACGGCGCCGGGGACCGGACGTGTATGGACGATGCCCGACGGGGATACGGCGGGGCCGGGGACAGGAATGTCGAAGCGCGACTATTACGAGGTGCTGGGCGTCGCCCGGACCGCGACCGACGGCGAGATGAAGTCGGCCTTCCGCAAGCTGGCGATGGTCTACCACCCCGACCGCAACCCCGGCGACAAGGAGGCCGAGCTCAAGTTCAAGGAGCTGAACGAGGCCTACCAGTGCCTCTCCGACGGGCAGAAGCGTGCCGCCTACGACCGCTTCGGCCACGCCGCCTTCTCGCAGGGCGGCCAGGGCGGCCCCGGATTCGGCAACGAGTTCGGCGACTTCATGTCGGACATCTTCGACACGTTCTTCGGCGATGCCCGCGGCGGCAGCGGCGGACGTCCGGGCGCCGGTCCGGGC
>NZ_LABZ01000261.1 GCF_001043955.1 Methylobacterium tarhaniae
GCCTCGATCGTGGCGTTGAGCGCCAGCAGGTTGGTCTGGCCGGCGATCTGCGAGACGAGGCCGACGACGTCGCCGATGCGGGCGGCGGCGGCGGACAGCTCCGCCATCGTGCCGCCGGCATCGCGCGCCCGCGCCACCGCCTCGGCCGACATGCCGGCGGCCTGCACGACCTGCCGGCCGATCTCCGACACGGTCGCGCCGAGTTCCTCGGCCGCCGCCGCGACGGCGCCGATATTGCCGCTGGTCTGCCGGGCGGTGGCCGCGACGCTGACCGAGCGGGACGAGGTGCCCTCGACCGCGTCGTTCACGGCGCCGGAGGCCCCGGTCAGCCCTTCCGCCGCGCCCGAGACGCGGGTCACGATGCTGCCGACCGAGACCTCGAACCGATCGGCCAGGTCGCGCAGCATGTGGCGCCGGGTCTGCTCCTCGCGCAGGCGTGCCGCCTCGGTGGTCTGAAGCTGTTGGGCCGCCTCCTCCAGGGAGACGTCGCGGATCATGACCACGGCCCGGGCGATGTCGCCGATCTCGTCACGGCGCCGGAAGCCGGGCACCTCGTCGAGGGTCTGGCGGGCGGCCAGGGCCTTGAGCGCCACCGTGAGGGCGCCGAGGGGGCGCACGATCGCCCGCGACATGATGAGGCCGAGCACGGCCGTGCCGACGAGGACGAACAGGCCGATCAGCAGGAGCATCCGGGACAGGGCATTCACCGCCTGGAGCGCCTCGGCCTCCGACTGCTCCGCCACAATGGTCCAGCGGGCGCCGAGAACCGGCACGGCCGCGCTCACCGCCATGTGGCGGCCGTCGGGCGTCTCGTAGGAGAACGGCGCCTGCGCGGCGATCTGGCCCGGGGTGATGCCGAGATCGCTCGACGGCGCGCCGGCCGCGACCTTGGTCGAGAGCGGCGGGTTGCCGCGCAGCCGCCCGTCGGCGCCGACCGCCAGGGTCTGGCCGGTCTCGCCGAGGCCGGCGCGCTGCGACAGGGTCTGGTCGAACAGCGCGGGCGTGATCCGCATCACGACGTAGCCGGCGCGCTCCATGGCCTGCGCGGTACCCATGGCGACGTTGGCGCGCCGGTTCATCGCCCGGCCGACGAAGGCCGCGGGCGTGCCGCCGACCGGATAGGCCGAGAAATCCGCGAACGAGACCGCGTCGGGCCCGGCGCCCTTCATCTGCTCGAACAGGCGGGCGAGGGCGGTGTCGCGCAGGGCCGGATCGGTGACCGAGGCCGCGAAGTCGTCGCCCTTGGTCGCCGTGTAGACGATCCGCCCGTTGGGATCGAGGAACAGCAGGTCGGCATAGCCGGGCTGGCTCAGGAGCTTGCGGGCCACCTCCTGCACCTTGACGTGCCGGCGCCCGTACATGGTGTTCGTGGTGGTGCCGTCGAAGGCGAGCCGCGCCTCCGGGCTCGGCGGGGCCCGGAAGGCCGTGAGGATCCCGGCATAGTCCGGCTTGGCCGGATCGAGATTCTCGATGAGATCGGTGAAGTTCGAGGCCACCTGCGGGTGGCCGGCGACGGCGGTGAAATCGGCCTGGGCCCGATCGACGGCGAGGGCGATGCCGTGGCCGGTCGCCGTTGCGGCGAGCTGAAGCTGGTCCTGAACGGCCGAGACGAGGCTGCCTCGGGCGGACTGCCAGCTCAGGCCACCCATCACGGTCGCGCTGACGAGCGCCAGTCCGACGGTGGTGGCGGGCAGCCTGACGGCCAGCTTGGAGAGGGAGAACATGCGTGATCCAGCTCGCGACGCGCTGCTAGCCGTTGAAGGCGCAGGAAGCGGGGCGGAAGCCCCGATCCCTCCACAGAATCAGGGACGCGATAATTTTCCGTAAAACACCAATTCCTTTGTCACTACGTCAAGGCGATGACTTACCCAAAGGTCCCGCATCAGGTGATGCAGCTACAACCGTTCCGCGCGGGACGACCACCGGCGATCGACCTGTCGTCATCGCGGCGGTCGATGCTGTCGAGCAGGTCTCGATGATGGGCGGTGCGCCGACGCGGAAGGCGGGCCGCGGAGGTGGGCGAAAGCCCGCCGGAGGCCCACGCGGCGCCTCCGTCGGGTCAGCCCGGCTCGTCGGCCACTCCGTGGCTCGGCGGGAAGGCTCCGAGCGACACCCGCGCCACCTCCCGCAACGCCTCACGGTCCGCCCCGGAGGAGGCCAGCACCCCCATCCCCGAAGCGACCGTGGACAGGAAGCGGGCGAGCGCCGCCGGATCGCCGTCTTCGGCGAGGTCGCCGTCCCGCTTCGCCCGCACGAAGCGCTCGCGCAATTCGGTTTCGGTCTGGGCGCGGCGCGAGGCGAGTTCGAACGGGATGTTCTCCGAGCCGGCGCCGCAGGCCAGCCCCCCCTGGACCAGGAGGCAGCCGGGCGGGTTGGCCGGGTCGGTATGGCTCTCGGCGATGCTCGACAGGAAGCGCTCCGCCACGTCGCGAGCGGTCGCGCCCGCCAGCACGTAGCGCATGTGCTCGGCGCGGCGTTCGGCGTAGCGGTCGAGGGCGGCCTTCAGCAGGCCCTCCTTGCTGCCGAACGCGGCGTAGAGGCTCGGCGGCTTGATGCCCATCGCCTTCGTCAGCATCGCGAGGGTCGCCCCGTCATAGCCGTGGCGCCAGAACACCTCCATCGCCTCGTCGAGGGCCTTGTCCGTGCAGAAGGACCGGGGCCGCCCCATCACCATTGTCCGCTGGCTCCAGCTTTTGTATCGAGTGGTAGATAAGTCACTTGACGGCCGGCGTCCACGCCGACATGTGTATCGAACCTTACAGATGTCGGAGCCGGTCGTGAATCCCGATCCTGCTGTCGTCCCCTCCCGCGCTCCGCGCCTCGTCGCGGCCGGCCTCGCCCTCGCGCTGCTGGCCGGCGCATCCTACCACTTCGCGCCCCTGTCGCACCTCTCCTCCGGTCGAGCCGTCGCTGCGACCCCGCCCGTCGAGCAGGCGGTTCCGGTGCCGGTCGCGGCGGTCGAGCCCCGCGACGTGGTGCTGTTCGACGAATTCTCGGGCCGGCTCGAGGCGGTCGAGCGCATCGACGTGCGGGCCCGGGTCGGCGGTGCCGTGCAGGCGACGCACTTCTCCGAGGGCGACCTCGTCCGGGCCGGCGACCTCCTGGTGACGATCGACCCCGCGCCCTATGCCGCGGAGGTCCAGCGCCTGGAGGCGCAGGTGGCGGGCGCCGAGGCGCGGCTGGCGCTCACGGCGAGCGACTACGAGCGCGGGCAGCGCCTGTCGGACCAGCGCATCGTCACGGCGCGCGACCTCGACGTGCGGGCGAACGCCTTCAAGGAGGCGAAGGCCAATCTCGACGCCGCGAAGGCGGCGCTGGCGGCCGCCCGCCTCAACCTCGACTATACCGAGGTGCGGGCCGCGGTGAGCGGCCGGGTCGGGCGCCGGGAGATCACCCCGGGCAACCTCGTGGCGACGGGGGCCGGCGCCGCGGTGCTGACGACGCTGGTCTCGGTCGATCCGATCTATGCGAGCTTCGACGCCGACGAGGCGGTGGTGCTCAAGGCGCTCGGCGCCGTCGCGGAGCCCTCCGGCCGGCGCGGCAAGCTCGACCGCATCCCGGTCGAGATGACCACCGCCGACGGCGAGCGGGCCAAGGGGCACCTGCAATTCATCGACAACAAGGTCGATGCCCGCAGCGGCACGGTGCGGGTGCGCGCCACCTTCGCCAATGCCGACGGGCACCTCATCCCCGGCCAGTTCGCCCGCATGCGCCTCGGCCAGGCCGCGCCCGAGCGCCTGCTGCTCGTCGACGAGCGGGCGGTCGGCACCGACCAGGACAAGCGCTTCGTGCTGGTCGTCGGTGCCGACAACCGCGCCGAGTTCCGGGCCGTCACCCTCGGCCGGGCGGTCGAGGGATTGAGGATCGTCACCTCGGGCCTGACGGGGGCCGAGCGGATCGTCGTCAACGGCTTGCAGCGGGTGCGCCCGGGCAGCCTCGTCAGCCCCTCGCCCGTCACGATGGGGGCGCGGCCGATGCAGGAGCCGGGGACGGGGAAGCTGGCGCAGCGCTAAGGGGAGCGGACCCACCAAGTCGGCGCACCCCCTCCATCGCCGTTCCGGGGCCGCGCAGCGCAGTCCGGAATGGCGATGGAGGGCTTCAGTCCGGTCGCGCAGATCGGTTCCGATCCCTGCCATCCTTCTCAGGTGTCCGAAAGCAAGTCTCCGTTCCCCTCTCCCGAGTAGGAGAGGGGCCAGGGGTTCGAAGATCCCGCGTCGGGGGGCTGCGCTGCCGAGATAATCTCGGATTGTTCCGATCCCAGCACCCCGATCAGTGCTCGATCCTGAACCGCCACACCCTCACGCGGGATCTTCGATCCCCCTACTCCTCTCCCATTCGGGAGAGGGGGTCCCGCGACTTCATCGAATCTCATCCGTGAACCGGCACCCGCCCCGCGGCTGACGGCCTCTCCTCTCGCCCCCGGAGGGCGGCATGAACCTCTCCAAGTTCTTCATCGACCGCCCGATCTTCGCGGGCGTGCTCTCGGTGCTCATCTTCATCGGCGGGCTCTTGTCGCTGTTCGCGATGCCGATCTCCGAATATCCGGACGTGGTGCCGCCCTCGGTGGTGGTGCGGGCGACCTTCCCGGGCGCCAACCCCAAGGTCATCGCCGAGACCGTGGCGACGCCGATCGAGGAGCAGATCAACGGCGTCGAGGGCATGCTCTACATGTCGAGCCAGGCGACGACGGACGGCATCATGACGCTGACCGTGACGTTCCGGCTCGGAACCGATCCCGACAAGGCGCAGCAGCTGGTCCAGAACCGGGTCTCGCAGGCCGAGCCGCGGCTGCCGGCGATCGTGCGCCAGCTCGGCATCGTCACGGTGAAGTCCTCGCCCGACCTGACGATGGTGGTCCACCTCGTCTCGCCCAACGGGCGGTACGACATGACGTACCTGCGCAACTACGCGGTGCTCAACATCAAGGACCGCCTCGCCCGCCTCGACGGCGTCGGGCAGGTTCAGCTCTTCGGCTCGGGCGACTACGCGATGCGGATCTGGCTCGATCCGCAAAGGGTCGCCGAGCACGGCCTGTCGGCCGGCGACGTGGTGCGGGAGATCCAGGCCCAGAACGTCGAGGCGGCGGCCGGCATCATCGGCGCCTCTCCGGCCGTCCCCGGCCTCGACCTGCAGCTCTCGCTCAACGCCGAGGGGCGCCTCACCAGCGAGGAGCAGTTCGGCGACATCGTGGTCAAGACCGGCGAGGGCGGCGAGATCACGCGGTTGCGCGACATCGCCCGGATCGAGCTCGGCGCCGCGGATTACGCGCTGCGCTCGCTCCTCGACAACAAGGCGGCGGTGGCGCTTCCCATCTCGCAATCGCCCGGCTCGAACGCGATCCAGATCTCCGATGCGGTCCGCCGGACCATGGCGGAGATCAAGACGAACATGCCCGAGGGGGTCGATTACCAGATCGTCTACGACCCGACCCAGTTCGTGCGCGCCTCGATCGAGGCGGTGATCCACACCCTGCTCGAGGCGGTGGCCCTGGTGGTCCTGGTGGTGATCCTGTTCCTGCAGACCTGGCGGGCCTCGATCATCCCGCTGCTCGCCGTGCCGGTCTCGATCGTCGGCACCTTCGCGGTGATGCACGCCTTCGGCTTCTCGATCAACGCGCTGAGCCTGTTCGGCCTGGTGCTCGCCATCGGCATCGTCGTCGACGACGCGATCGTCGTGGTGGAGAACGTCGAGCGCAACATCGAGGCCGGGCTCTCGCCCCGCGACGCCAGCTACCAGGCGATGCGGGAAGTGTCGGGGCCGATCATCGCCATCGCGCTCGTGCTGGTCGCGGTCTTCGTCCCGCTCGCCTTCATCAGCGGGCTGACCGGCCAGTTCTACAAGCAGTTCGCCCTCACCATCGCGATCTCGACCGTCATCTCGGCGATCAACTCGCTGACCCTGTCGCCGGCCCTCTCGGCCCTGCTCCTGAAGGACCATCACGCGCCGAAGGACCGGCTGACCAAGGTGCTCGACAGCCTGCTCGGCTGGTTCTTCCGCCGGTTCAACCGCGCCTTCGGCTGGGCCTCGGACGGCTATGGGCGCGGCGTCGGCGGCGTCATCTCGCGCAAAGGGGCGATGATGGTGATCTATCTCGTGCTGGTCGGCGTGACCGCCCTGCTGTTCCGCCAGATCCCCGGCGGCTTCGTGCCAGGCCAGGACAAGCAGTACCTCGTCGGCTTCGCGCAATTGCCCGACGGCGCCACCCTCGACCGGACCGAGGAGGTGATCCGCAAGATGAGCGAGATCGCCCTGAAGGAGCCCGGCGTCGAGAGCGCGGTCGCCTTCCCGGGACTCTCGATCAACGGCTTCACCAACTCGTCGAATTCGGGGATCGTGTTCTCGACCCTCAAGCCCTTCGAGGAGCGGAAAGGTCCGGGCTTGAGCGGTGCCGCCATCGCGATGTCGCTGAACAAGAAGTATGCGGGCATCCCCGAGGCCTTCATCGCCATGTTCCCGCCGCCTCCGGTCAACGGGCTCGGCACGATCGGCGGGTTCAAGCTGCAGATCGAGGACCGGGCCGGCCTCGGCTACGAGGCGCTGAACGAGGCGACGAAGGCCTTCCTCGCCAAGGCCGCGCAGGCGCCGGAACTGGCCGGGCTGTTCTCGAGCTTCCAGATGAACGTGCCGCAGCTCTTCGCCGACATCGACCGGACCAAGGCGCGCCAGCTCAAGATCCCGGTCACCGACGTGTTCGACACGCTGCAGATCTATCTCGGCTCGCTCTACGTCAACGACTTCAACCGGTTCGGCCGCACCTACTCGGTCCGGGTCCAGGCCGACGCGCCGTTCCGCGCCCGCTCCGACGATGTCGGCCTGCTGAAGGTGCGGGCGGGCTCGGGCGAGATGGTGCCGCTCTCGACCCTCCTGCGCGTGCGCCAGACCGCCGGCCCCGAGCGGGCGATGCGCTACAACGGCTTCCTCACCGCCGACATCAATGCCGGTGCCGCGCCCGGCACCTCGTCGGGCCAGGCGCAGGAAGCCGCGAGCCGCATCGCCGCCGAGACCCTGCCGCGGGGCTTCGCCTTCGAGTGGACCGACCTCACCTACCAGGAATTCATCGCCGGCAATTCGGGCGTCTGGGTGTTTCCGCTCGCCCTGCTCCTGGTCTTCCTGGTCCTGGCGGCGCAGTACGAGAGCCTCGCCCTGCCGCTGGCGATCCTGTTGATCGTGCCGATGGGCCTGCTCGCGGCGATGACCGGCGTCTGGCTGTCGGCCGGCGACAACAACGTCTTCACGCAGATCGGCCTCATCGTCCTCGTCGGGCTCTCGGCCAAGAACGCGATCCTGATCGTCGAATTCGCCCGGGAGCTGGAATTTTCCGGCCGCACGCCGGTCCAGGCGGCGATCGAGGCGAGCCGCCTGCGGCTGCGCCCGATCCTGATGACCTCGATGGCCTTCATCATGGGCGTCCTGCCCCTCGTCACCGCCACCGGCGCCGGCTCGGAGATGCGGCGCGCGATGGGTGTCGCGGTGTTCTCCGGCATGATCGGGGTCACGGCGTTCGGGCTGTTCCTGACCCCGGTCTTCTACGTGCTGCTGCGGCGGGTGACCGGGAACCGGCCGTTGCGGCAGCATGGCGGACATGGGGCGGTGGCGGAGGAGCACGTGGTCGAGGCGGCGTGAGCGGACGACGCGGCCTTGCTGCCACACGTCACGTATAGCGCTGATGTTTCAAAATAGTACGTGGCTCCCCTCTCCAGGCGATGCCGGGCTTGCCCGGCATCGCCTGGAGAGGGGAACCGCGCTCTCTTGACGAAGCAGCTCGAGTGGAGACCTCGTCAGACCGCGAAATCCCCCGGCGCGATGTCCGCGCTGCGCAGGAAGATCTGCAAGGCCGGCTGCATCGACCGGTGCAGGTGGGCCAGGTCCTCGCGCGGACCGCCAAGCGCCCGGGTCATCGCCTCGTCCAGGCTGCCCGGGCCGTAGGGCGCGCCCGCATCGACCGCCGGCACGCCCCGCGCCTCGTCCCAGCCCATGGCGAGGTGACGGATCAGGGCGATGTGCTCGGGGCCGACCTCGAACACGATCTGCTCGGGCGAGGAACCGGCCGCCTCGTCGCGGAAGACGTCGGAGACGTGGGACAGGTCGAGCTTGGTCAGCGGGTTGTGGTAGCTGTAGCGGCCGGGTTTCAGTTCGGCGTGGCGCAGGAACGCCACCAGCG
>NZ_LABZ01000262.1 GCF_001043955.1 Methylobacterium tarhaniae
GGCGAGCGCCATGCCGCGGGTCGCGGAGGGATCGCGGGCCAGGTAGCGGACCGCATCCGGGAACAAGGCCCGCAACACGTGCTGCGTGGCCGCCGGTAGTCCGTCCAGGCGCGGTGCCGTGCCCACCACGACGATCTCCGTGGGACGGGCCGACTGGAACCTGAGCGAGTCGACGAGGGGGGCGAGGGTGTCGGAAACGTCCTCGAGGAGGAGACAGATCGAGATCGATCCGGAGAACGGTTCGCCCTGTCCCGTCAGCACTGCCGGCGATGCCGACCCCCTCGGAAACAGTCTGGCCGGGTCGGCCATCGTGAGCAGGTCGGTCTGCCGGATCGCGATAGGCCGGGTCCGGGCGATGCCGCCGTTGGACGGCGTCGCCCGACCGGTGCTGAGATGCGGGAAGCCGCAGGCGCGATCGATGGGCTGCACGGCCTCCGACAGGCCCGGGCGCCACGGCAGGCACACCGACCAGACCGCCCCCTTGCTGAACCGCGGCTGCACGATGAAGGCGCAGGGGCCCGGATCGACAGGCGCTGGCTCGTCCGTCGGGGAGCCGTCGTCGAGCGCCGAGACCAGCGCGTGAAGGGTCGGGATCGCGTCCGCCGGCAACAGGAGGGATCCACCGCGCCTCCGCCCCTCGTCTGCCGGGGGCAGCAAGGACGCGGTTTGCTCGGCCAAGTGGTCGGCCAAGTCGTCGTCGGCGGGCCTCCGGTCGAGGCGCACCTCAACCCTCATCAGCCGTGCGAGCCAGTCGAGGACGGCGCCGGTGAACAGGGTTTCTGTGCCGGTCGCGTCGCTCGCGTCGATCCGGATCGCGTCGATCCGCCGTGCATCGTGACGCCGCGAGCGCAGGAAAGCGTGCAGATACGTCGCCGACAGGTTCGCGACGTCCCGCATGTCGTCGGCCGCGACCGCCGACGCGCGAAGCTCCCAATGGTGCAACCCGCCCCGCAGCAACGAGGGGAAGGGAACGAGGTCGAGGGCGCGGATCGTCTGGGTGGCGTCCGATACCACGAGCAGCACGGGCCAGAGCGGATTGGCAAGGCCGAGGGTGCAGAGTGCCGGCCCGCCCCGGGCGAGATCGCAACGGCCGACCTCCCTGACCGTGGGGCTCCGGCCGGCGACCTGATAGGCGGCAAGGCTCAAGACCTCGTCATCCGCCCCCGGTGCCGCATCCTCGAACCGGAGGCGGAGCTGGGCGTCCGATGCGAGCCACAGATCGGCGAGCGTGAGGCCCCCGGCCCCCGTCCTGCCGAAAAGCGCCGGGAGCCGGACGCCGGCCTTGCCCGGCAGGTC
>NZ_LABZ01000263.1 GCF_001043955.1 Methylobacterium tarhaniae
GACGGCGACCGGCGCCCTCGATACCCGCACCTTGGCGGCGACATCGGCCTTCGCGCAGGCTGCGGAAGAGGCGGGCCGTCTGGTGGCGGAGCGCGCGAGCATGGCCGACGCGACGCTGCGCGGCGCGGTCGAGGGTCTGGCCGGGCGGGCCGAGGAAGTGGCCGCGGCGATTGCCGCCGCCGCCGAACAGGCGACTGGGCATTTCGACGCGCGGACCCTGGCGGCGGCTTCCGCCTTCGCCCAGGCAGCTGAGGCGGCCGGCCGCCTGGTGGCCGAGCGTACCGAGACCACCGACGCGACGCTGCGCGGCGCGGTCGAGCACCTGACGCGCCAGGCGGAGGATGTCGCGGCGGCCCTCGCGCTCGCCGCCGAGAGCACCACCGGAGCCCTCGACACCCGCCTGTCCGAGGTCGGGAGCGCCTTCGACGGCCATGGCCGCGCGCTGACCGACATGATCGGCCGGCACGCCGAGGAGACCCAAACCCGTCTCGCCGCGGCCGGTCGCGACATCGTCGTGGCGGTGGCGAGCCAGGGCGCGCGGGTCAACGACGCCCTGGAGAAGACCGGAACGGCGCTGGCGAGCGCCGCCGAGAATGGCGGCCGCGCGATCGACGAGGTGCTGACCAATCGCCTCGCGGCGCTCCAGGACGCGATCGCCCGGGGCGACATCCTGGCCGACCGCATCTCCCGCGACACCCACCACCTCACCGAGAGCGTCTCCGGCCGCCTCGAGGAGATGGATCGCCTCATCTCGGTCCAGGGCCGCGCCGTGGCCGAGACCATCGCCGAGCGCACCCGCGAGGCCCGGGAGGCCGTCGAGGCGCAGCTCGGGGCGCTGGAGGATCGCTCCGCCAAGCGCACCGCCGAGATCAGTGCCACGTTCAGCACCATGGTCGCCCATGTCGACCAGCATATCGGTGCCCGCGCCACGGCGCTGAACGAGGCCCTGATCGTGCGGGCCGGCGAGATGGCCCGGGTGATGGCCGAGGGCGGCCGCGAGGTCGCCCAGGCCCTCGACGGCCGTGCCGACGAGCTCGCCCGCGCCATCACCGCCCGCAGCCAGGCGATGAGCGACACGCTGACGGCCCGCGTGAGCGAGATCGGCGACGAGCTCGGCCGCCGCACCGAGGAGCTGACCCGCTCCCTCGATGCCGGTGCGGCCCGCTTCGACGAGCGCGTCATCGCCCGCCTCGAAGGCCTGGCCCAGGCCCTCGACGAGCGCGGCCGCATCGTCGACGAGACCTTCGGCCTCAAGGCCGAGGAGGCTCTGCGCCTGATCGAGAGCCGCACCCGCGGCCTCGACGAGGAGCTGGGCGCCCGCACCCGCGAGCTGGTCACCTTCGTGGAGAACCACAGCGGCGAAGCCACCCGCGACCTCGCCGAGAAGGCCGAGGCGATCCGCGCCGCCTTCGACGGCCGCACCGAGACCCTGGCGCGCCTCGTCGACGAGCGCACCGCCGCCATGGCCCAGGAGATCGACGAGCGCGGGCGGGCGATGTTCGGCTCGCTCGCCGGCCGCATGACCGAGCTGGCACGGTTGTTCGACCGCGGCGGCTCCGCCCTCTCCGACATCCTCGGCCAGCGCGGCGAGGCCCTGCTCGGCTCCCTGCGCGGGACGATCGAGGAGGCCGACCGGATCCTCGCCGAGGGCTCCGGCCGCCTCAAGACCGTCGTTGGCGAGCGCGGAACGGCTCTCGCCGCCCTGTTCGACGAGCGCGAGACCCAGGTCGAGCGCGTGTTCGGCGACCGGCTGCGGGCGCTGGGCGGCCTGATCGACGAGCAGGCCGCCGCCCTGCGCCGCCTCCTCGACGGCCAGGCCGACGCGCTCCATGCCGGCCTCGACGACCGCATCCGCGCCCTCGGCGAGGCGCTGGAGCAGCGCGCCGGGGCGGTGCGCCAGGTTCTCGACGATCAGGCCGGCACCCTCGGGGCGGTCCTGGACGACCGGGTCGGCCATCTGCGCGGCGTGCTGGCGCAGGGTGGCGACACCCTGGCTTCCACCCTGGAGGAGCGGGTCGGCCGTGCGGTCGGCACGCTGGATGCCCGCACCCGCGCCCTCTCGGGCCTGTTCGACGATCGCCTCGCCGCCCTCGACCACCTGGTGGAGAGCCGCGGTGCGGCCTTCGCCGAGGCGGTCGAGGCCCGCGCCCAGGCGCTCGCCGGCCTCATCGACGCCCGGACCCAGGCGCTCGAGACCAGCCTCGACCATCGCGGCGAGGCCCTGGCGGGCCTGATCGCGGCCCGGGGCGAGGAGGCCGCCGGCCTGCTCGAATCCCGCGTCGCGACCCTGGGTGACGCCGTGTCGCGCAGCGCCGAGGCGGTGTCCGGCCTCCTGGCCGAGCGCCAGGCCGGCCTCGGCGACGCCCTCGACGGGCACCGGACGGCGCTCGCCCGGACCCTCACCGACCGCGTCGAGGCCCTGGCGGCCCTGCTGCGCGAGCGCGAGGAGGCCATTGCCGGCACGATCGAGCAGGGCGGCGGCAACCTGGTGCGGCTGATCGACGGCCGCCAGCGGGCACTCGCCGAGCTGACCGGCGCCGGCGACGTCCTGGCGCGGCGGGTGCAGGAGCGCATCGACGTGCTCGCCGCCACGATCCGCAGCGGCGGCGACGCGCTCGCCGGCCTGCTCGACTCGCGCAACAGCGACCTCGTCGAGACCTTCGACGGCCGCGGCGCCGCGCTGACCGCCCTGCTCGACGCCCGCGTGGCCGAGCTGTCGACGGCCCTCGAGCGCAGCCGTGCGGCCCTCGACGCGGTGCTCGGCGGGCAGGTCGAGGCCCTGGGCCAGCGGCTCGATGCCGGCGGCGAGGCGGTGGCCGAGCGCCTGCGGGCGAGCATCGAGGCCCTCGGCGGCACGGTCGAGGAGCGGGCGGCCGCCTTCGGCATGCTGGTCGATGCCAAGGCGGCGGAACTTGCCGCCCTCATGCAGGCCCGCACCGAGGCCCTCTCGGGCAGCGTCGACGAGCGCAGCGCCGCCTTCACGGCCCGCATCGACGGCCGGATGCGCGCCTTCGCGGCCCTGGTGGCGGCCCGCGGCGAGGCCCTGGCCGATGCCTTCGACGACCGCAGCGACGCCTACGCGGCCCTGGTCGACGCCCGCACGGCGGCGCTCACCGCGGCCCTCGACGAACGGGTCGCGAGCCTGCACGGCGCCATGGACGAGCGCTCCGCGGCGCTCGCCGCGGCGGTGGACGAGCGCAGCGCCCAGCTCAGCTCGGGCTTCGACCGCCGCGCCGCGGCTTTCGCGGCGCTGATCGACCAGCGCAGCACCACCCTCACCCGGGCGCTGGCCGAGACCGCCCGCGACCTGACCCAGGCGATCGACGGGCGCGGCGGCGAGTTCAATCGCGGCCTCGCCGCGCAGGTCGAGACCCTGCGCCAGATCGTCGACGAGCGCGGCGGGGCCCTGGGCCAGACGCTCGAGGCGACGACCGCCTCGCTGCAGCGGACCATCGACCAGCGCGGTGGCGCCCTGGTGGCCGCCCTCGCGGCGAGCGGCGAGACGGTCGAGGGGCTCGACCGCCAGGTGGCGCAGCTGCGCGGCCTGGTCGAGGGCCCCGGCAGCGAGCTGGTGGCGGTGCTGGCCCAGCGCAGCGAGGCGCTGGAGCGGGCGGTGACCGAGGGCATGGGCGGCGCCGTGGCGGCGCTCGGCGAGCGGGCCGAGACGCTGGCGGCCCTCTCCTCCGAGGCGGCCGAGACCCTGCGCCGGGCGGCCGACCAGGGCGCGGCCCGGGCAGTCGAGGCCCTGACCCAGGTCAACCAGCGCCTCGGCGGCGAGCTCGGCGGCCTGATCGGCCGCATCGAGGCCGCCTGCGGCGCCCTGCAGGAGCTCATCGGCAAGTCCGGCGAGAACCTGTCGGCGATCGAGGGCGGGCTGTCCGGCCGAGTGCAGGAGATCCAGTCCGCACTCGCCGAGATCGCGGCCGAGACCGGAAAGGCCTCGGACCGGGTCGCGGAGCAGGTCGGCGCGCTCCAGGGCGCGGCGACGGGTGCGCTCCGCCAGGCCGCGGGCCTCGCCGCGACGCTGGATGCCCGCGGCAAGGCTCTGACCGAGACCGCCCGCCAGCATATCGGCGACCTCACGGCAGCCGCCGGTGCCCTCGAGGGCGCCGAGGGCCGGGTCAACGCCTCGCTCGGCGAGCGCCAAGCGGAGATCGACGCCCTGCTCGGCAGCATCGACGCCCGCTCGGCGGCGCTGTCCGCCGCCACGGAAGGTGTCGGCGCCCGGGTCGAGGCCACGCTCAAGACGATCGAGGCCCGCACCCAGGCCCTCGGCCGCGAGATCGAGGCCAGCGCCCGCCAGGCCGGCAGCGCCGTGACGGAGGCGTTCGAGCGCCTGCGCGCGGGCACCGGCCAGGAGGGCGAGCGGGCGGCCGAAACCGTCCGCCAGGCGGTGGCGGGCGCCTCGGGCGAGATGCGCGAGGCCTTCGGCGACGCCGCCGAGCGCTTCCAGGGCACGGTGGAATCCATGCGCGGCATGGCGACCGAGATCCGCCGCACCCTGGAGGAGATCCGCGGCGACCTGCAGCGCGGCGTGGTGACCATCCCGCAGGAGGCACAGGACGCCACCGGCGAGATGCGCCGGGTGGTGGCCGAGCAGATCAAGGCGCTGAACGAGCTCTCGGCCCTGGTCTCGCGCTCGCCTCGCGCCGTCGACGTGGCGCAGCCCCGCGCCGCGGAAGGAGGCCGTGCCGCCCCGGCGGTCCCGGCACCCGCGGCCCAGCGGCCGCAGGCCCCGGTCCAGCCCGCCAAGGCTCCGGTCCAGGCCCCGAAGGCGGCCCAGCCGGTCAAGCCTCCGGCTCCGGCCGCGAGCCAGCCGGCCCAGGGCCCGTCCCGTCCGGCCGCGCCGCAGGGCGCGAACCGGCCCGCGGGCGAGGCCCGGCGCGACGCCCCCCTCCCCGCCTCCGGGTCGGGCGGCTGGCTCTCCGACCTCCTCACCCGCGCCTCGCAGGACGACGAGGAGGGGTCGGCGACCGGCAAGGCCAAGTCCCGCCAGGGTTCTGAGTCCCGCCAGGGTGCTGAGTCCCGCCAAGGTTCGGAATCCCGCCAGGGCGCCGAGCCCGCCGCCGACAGGGCCGGCGCGGCGGCCATCGACTCGATCTCGAGCAACATCGCCCGGATGATCGAGCACGCGGCCGCGGTGGACCTGTGGGAGCGCTACCGGCGCGGCGAAGGCGACCTGTTCACCCGCCGGCTCTACACGGCGGAGGGCCAGCAGACCTTCGACGAGATCCGCCGCCGCTACCGCGCGGAGCCGGATTTCCGCCGCACCGTCGACCACTACGTGCGGGAGTTCGAGCGCCTGCTCGGCGAGGTCTCCCGCACCGACAAGGACCCGCGTCGGGCCAACGCCTACCTCACCTCGGAGAGCGGCAAGGTCTACACGATGCTGGCCCATGCCAGCGGGCGGTTCGAGGGGGCGTGAGCCCCCCGGGGCGCCCGCCCCGACGCGAAAAAGGCTCTCTCCGGTCCCGCAGGACCGGAGGGAGCCTTTCTTGTGGGCGGAGACCGTTCCGCTTCGACGATCCCGGCCTGTGCCGCAGGGTTCGCCGCCCTTCGATGCCGATGGAACGACGCGCTCATGGGCAGACCCGAGAGCGACGGAACCGCCGCTTGCTCGGCCTTTCGGCCGCAGGCTGCCGCGCCCGACGATCGCGCGCCGGCCTGGACCGTACCGTCATGGGCAAAGGCGCGACGCTGCCGGCTCCCGCCTCGGAGCGCCCGGTGCCGGCGCGCCTTCGCATCGATACGCCGGTGCGAAGGCGCGATGCCATGAGGACCGCACGGTTCCGACAGTCTGGTGGGAGGTGGCGCGAGGGGCGGCGATGCGGCAGGCCGAAGGCATGTCCTGCGATCCGGGTCGCCAGTGCTCGGGCCGCGGACGATGCTCCCGGTCGGATGGGCCGCAACCGACGCGGCGCGTGCGCGCTGCCGTCTCCAAGGCGGTGGTGACGATCCCGCCGCCCCGTCCGGTCAGGCCGATCACACGCCTGCGGTGCCAGGCGTCCGGGATCAATGGGAAGTGGGCAGAAGCCCGTTGACGGCGATGCAGACCGTCATCGCCAAGGCCGGCGACTGGATCGAGACGGGAGCCTGGGCATCCGAGGCCTTGGGCGCGACCGTCACGGTGCCGCCTGTCACCGTGGGCACTTGGATGCTGTTGGCAGCGGTGGCCGCGAGGCCGGCGACCTCGGCGCTCAGGCCGCCCAGCTTGGCAGTATCTGCCGTGTCCGAGGACGGGAGGTAGATCGGGGCGCTGGATTGACCCACTCCACCCTGCGAGAGAAAGGAACCGTCCTGGACGTTCACGCCTCCGGCCTTCTTCTTCACCAGCAGTTGCGGCGTCACGGTCAGCGTGCCGGGCGTGGCTGGAATCGTGACCATGACGTTGCCGGTAACCGGCGCGAAGGTCGCTGCATGGTCATGCGAGACGAGCGGAACTTGGTCGGCGGTCAGCGTGACGCTCGACGCGCCGGTCGCCGTCGCCAACGGCATGTCGGCCGCCGTGCCGATGGCGGCTCGCTTGCGAAGATCGGGTATCCCGAAGGTCGCGCGGCCATCACCGCCAAAGGCGCCTCCGATGGCCGCGAAAAGGTTGGGGTAGTCGCTTATGTTGACGACCTGACCAGCCGCCGGCAGAAAATTCGCAGGACAGGCGGGCGAGGCGAGGGTTTTGATTTCGCCGACATAAAAAATCGTCGGTTGGTCTGCGATGCTTGGCAGGCACAGGCTGGCCAGGATAGGTGTCGATGTTGCGCTCGCCAACAGGACCGATTTCATCGTCTTCGTGATCGACGGCATGGTCATTCTTTCGAGAGGCAGATGAAGCAGTGGGGGCAGCCAGACCGCCGATTGCAGCGGTTTGGCTGCGATCACGACGCAATCGCGCGGCTTATCCTTCGATCTGGCTGATGCCGACGGAGCATCCGCTCGAGCTGCTGAAGCTCACGTAGAGTTCACTGTCGGACCCATCCAGCCGAAGCATGACGCGGCCGTCATCGTCGGAGCTGATCGAACAGTAAAAATTGTCCTTGCAGTCGAAGGTGCTGCCGTTCTGCGTCACGAACTTGACCCACCAGTAATCGAACGGACTTCCGGCGCCGGTCGTATAGGTGATCGCCATGGGGCCGACACTGTCGCCTGCCACGACGTTGTAGAATGTTTGCTCTTCCTGCTTATCCGGGTCGTTGCTGCGGCGATGCCGAATCGTGAGCTGAGCGAGGTCCACGCCCCAATCGTTCTGCAGATAAACAATGCCGCTATGATCGGTGCTCATGATATATTCTCATTGTTATAAATGAAGCGCATCACTTGAGGGGTGAGCAACGTCTACCATATGCGGATTTTATTACCATAATATTTATGACATCTGCGTCATGCAAAGTCTACAGAAATGTTACTCGGCCATCAAAAATATGAACTTACAAAACTGATAAGTGTTTAGCGAAATATCATGCCGCCGTTCAAGACCATATAGATAAAATGAACTCCTGATAATCGACGTTGAAGAGAGGGTAATGTCTCACCTTTGCTTGAGACGGATCTGTAATATCTTTCCATGACAGTCGTCTCCTGCACACGCGTTCCGGGTCGGAAAGGGCAGAACACGGGTCGTCGCGCGGCGGCTTCGACGCGCCGTGACCGAGGCGGACGCCGCGGCGGCGCAGCCTCATCGGCATCATCGAACGGATCCGCCCGGGGGCGCGGCGATCTGGATGCGGGATTGCCCGTCACGGTCCGCGCCGCACGGCGCCGGGCAATGGGCTGCGGCGCGTGTCGTCAGAGCAGGCCCAGCGACGCCAGTTCCCGTCGCATCGCCTCCGGCATCGCCGCGAGGTCGCCGGCGGCGTGGCGGGAGATGTCGCGCGGGGCGTCCGTGGCCGCGAGGTAGCGCCAGCCCTGGAACGGCCGGCAGGGCCTGGGCTCGACCGGGGTGACCTCCGGATCGAGGACGAGGCGGCAGCGGCCGACGCCCTCGGCATCGGTGAAGGGGCGGATGGCCAAGACCGGCTGGCGGCAGGCGATCTGGCCGCGGATCACCCAGTAGAGCGAGCCGGTGCCGACGATCTCGTCGCCGCGCTTCGGGATCATGCGGGTGATGTGGGCCTGCTCGTGCGGGCGGCCCTGGCGCGTGGCCTCGGCCCGGCGGGCGGCGATCCACTCCTCGAGGTCGGCGATGGACTCGCAGCCGACGCAGAGCTTGAGGAGGTGCAGGGACATCGCGGCCGGGGCTTGGAACGAGCAGGGTGACGGCTTCCCTGCGAGGCAATCTGGGCGGCGCAAGGGCGGATTGCCGCGCCCGGACGCCGCGCCTCAGGTGAAGCGGGCGAGCTTCTCGTCGAGGCCGAGGTCGTCGATCTCCGCGAAGGCGTCTTCGAGCGCCAGCGCGTCATCGGCTTCAGCCTCCGCGGTCGGCTCCTCGCGAACCGGTACGAAAGCGAGATCGTCCTCGGCCGCGGCCGGCTCGACGAGGCGCAGGCGCGGGCCCTGTGCCGGCTCGTCGTCCCGGCCCTCGCCCCGTTCCCGGCCCTTGCCGGTCGCCACGATCTCGTCGACGTCGTCCTGGTCCAGGGTGGTCTCCGGCATCTCGGCCCACTGGGCGGCCGGCGCCGGCGGGTCGTCCTCGCTGGCCCAGATCTCGATCATCGCGGTCAGGCGCTGCTCGAGATAGCGCAGGGTGTTGACGATGCGGCTGGTACGCTGCGCCGTCAGGTCCTGGAACGAGCAGGCGGTGTAGATCTGGGTCGCGTTCTGGTCGAGGCGGTCGCAGACCCGGCTGTCGGCCCCGGTCTCGCGCAGCGTCCAGGCGACCTCCTGCACCTCCTCGGCGGCCTGGAGGATGTCGGAGGTGGCGCGCTCGGTGGTGCGCACGATCCCGTCCAGCGCCTCGGAGGCGGCACCGAGCTGGCTCTGGTCCTGGTCGGGGGTGTGGATCGCCGCGATCTCCGACTTGGTGCGGCTGATCGCCTTGGCCATCTCGATCAGGTCGAAGCGCAGGCGCTCCATCCCGGAGGGGCCGCGCTCGCCGACCACCGCGTTCTCGAGCCGGCCGATCGCCTGCAGCAGCACGTCGGTATCGGCGGAGCGGTTGCGCCTGGCGTACTCGCCCAGGAACCAGCGCCCCCGCGCCGTCTCCAGCATCGCGCTCTCGATGACGTCGTACTCCTCCCGCGGAGCGGGAAGCGAAGGGGTCCCGGCCATCTCACCTGCCCTGTCATCGCCGCGCCGAAGCCACGGCACGGCGGTGTTGCCCGGAGGCGTATCGGTGTTTACGCTTGACATCCCGGCGTTAACGGCGGCTTACGCGAGGCCAACCACGGGCGGATTGATTCGGTCCGCGCCCCGGCCATCCCCGGTTCCAGGTCTCCGTGCCGCCTCCCCCGCTTTCCCTCGGCGACGGCCCGCGCCTCGCCCTGCTCTATGCGGCGGTCTTTGCCGGCATCGGCGTGGCGATGCCGTTCATGCCGCTCTGGCTGTCCGGCCTCGGCCTCGGGCCGGACCTGATCGGGGTCATGGTGGCCCTGCCCATCCTGGTCCGGATCGCCGTCACGGCGCCCCTCGTCGGCCTGATCGATCGCGGGGTCCCGGCGCGCACGCTCATGGTCGCCGGCAGCCTCGGTCTCGCCGCCACCTACGCGCTGATGCCGGCTGCCGCCGCCCTCGGCTGGCCTGTCCTGGCCGGCCTGATCATCCTCAACGCGGTCGGCGGGGCGCCTCTGGTCCCGTGCCTCGACTACCAGAGCCTGGCCGCGGTGCGGCGAAGCCCGGGCCTCGACTACGCCCGGATCCGGCTCGGCGGGTCGTTCGGCTTCCTCGCCGCGACCCTTCTCGGCGGCTGGCTCCTCGGCATCGTCGGGACCGGCAGCATCACCGGGTTCCTCGCCGCCCTGGAGCTCGCCTCGGCCTGCGGGGCCGCCTTCCTGCTCCGCCGGGCCGGGGCCGGTCCCCCGCGCCCCCGCGCGTCCGGGCGGGTGCGCCTGCCGGCGGCCCTGTGGCTCGCCATCGCGGCCGGCGCGGCGATCCAGGCGAGCCATGCGGCGGTCTACGCCTTCGGCTCGATCCACTGGGTCGGCCTCGGCCTGGCGCCGGCGACGGCCGGGCTCGCCTGGGGCGTCGGCGTCGTCGCCGAGATCGCGTTCTTCGCCGTGATCGGCCGCATCGCCTGGTTGCGCGACGCGCCGTTCCGGCTCCTCGGCCTCGGGGCCGCGGCGGCGCTGCTGCGCTGGGCCGGGCTGCTGGCGGTGGCCGGCCTGCCGGCCCTGGTGGTGCCGCTTCAGGTGCTGCACGGCCTGACCTTCGGGGCGACGCAGCTCGGCGCCATGGCGGCCCTGTCGCGCCTCGCGCCGGAGGGCGGCCGCGGCGCCGCGCAAGGCACCTACGCGGCCTGCGCCGCCCTCGCCTCGGCCACCGCCACCCTGGCGAGCGGGGCGGCCTACCGGGCCGGCGGCGGCCCTCTCGCCTTCGGGCTGATGCTGCCGGTGGCCGGGCTCGGCCTCGCCCTGACGCTGGCCGCGGCGCGCGCCGCCCGACGCTGAGATGCGGCGCGCCATGGTTTGCGAATTGTTAGCATGCCGGGGTATAGGACCGGCCCGAGGGGATTTCTGGTGAACGAGGGAGGCCGGCCCGTGCCGACCGCACCCATCACGCGGGGGGCCGATCCGGCCCGCGTCGCGGTCGAGCGCGTGCGCGAGGGTCTCGCCGCGCGCCTCGCCGGTCGCTGGACCGCCGACCAGGCCCCCGCCGTCGAGGCCGCCGCCGCCGAGATGCTGGCGGCCGCCAGTCCTGCCGCCGGCTCGCCCGTCGTCATCGACCTCTCGGGCCTCGCCCGCCTCGACACGCTCGGCGCCTGGGTGCTGGAGCGGACCCGGGCCGCCCTTCCCGCGGGGACGGCCTATGCGGGCGCCGCGCCCGAGCACCTGATCCTCCTGCGCGAGGTCGCCTACCGGGAGGCGGCGCCGGCCGCGCGCCGGCGGCGCTTCCATCCCCTCGATCCGGTGGCGAGCCTGGGATCCGGGATGCGCAGCCTCGGCCGCGAGGGCCTGTCCGGCCTGGCTTTCCTCGGCGAGGTGGTGGCGGGCTGCCTGCGGGTGCTCGCCCGCCCGCGCAGCTTCCGCGGCCCGGCGCTCATCAACCAGGTCGAGCAGATCGCGCTGCGCGGCGCGCCGATCATCATGCTGATCTCGTTCCTGGTCGGCTGCATCGTCACCCAGCAGGGCATCATCCAGCTGCAGCGCTTCGGCGCGCAGACCTACGTCGTCAACATGATCGGCATCCTGACCCTGCGCGAGCTCGGGGTGCTGCTGACCTCGATCATGGTGGCGGGGCGCTCCGGCTCGGCCTTCACGGCGGAGATCGGCTCGATGCGGATGCGCGAGGAGGTCGATGCCCTGCGCGTCATGGGCCTCGACCCGATCGAGATCCTGATCGTCCCGCGCATCCTCGCCCTGATGCTCGCCCTGCCGCTCCTCGCCTTCCTGGCCGACCTCGCGGCGCTCGCCGGCGGCGCCCTCACGTCGTTCCTCTACGGCGGCCTGTCGCTGGAGGCCTTCACGTTCCGGCTGCAGAACGCGATCGGCTTCCGCCACCTCGCCATCGGGTTGATCAAGGCGCCGTTCATGGCGCTCATCATCGGCATCATCGCCTCGGTCGAGGGCTTCATGGTCCAGGGCTCGGCCGAGTCGCTCGGCCGCCACGTCACCGCCTCAGTCGTCAAGTCAATCTTCATGGTCATCGTCCTTGATGGACTCTTCGCGGTGTTCTTCGCGGCCATCGACTTCTGATCGAGGCGACCCCACCCCTTGCCGATCCAAGCTCCCACCCACCCTGCACCTCCGGGCCACGACGCGATCATCCGCGTGCGCGACCTCGTGGTCGGCTTCGGCGACCGCACGGTGCTCAAGGGTCTCGACCTCGATATCCGCCGGGGCGAGATCCTGGGCTTCGTCGGGCCGTCGGGCCAGGGCAAGTCGGTGCTCACCCGCACCCTCCTCGGCCTGGTGCCGAAGCGCTCCGGCACGATCGAGGTGTTCGGCGAGGATGTCGACCGCCTGACGCTCGCCCAGCGCCGGGTGATCGAGCGGCGCTGGGGCGTGCTGTTCCAGCAGGGGGCGCTGTTCTCGGCACTCACCGTCAAGCAGAACATCCAGGTGCCGATGCGCGAGCACCTGACGCTCTCCGAGCGGCTGCTCGACGAGTTCGCCCGCCTCAAGATCGAGATGGTCGGCCTCAAGCCCGACGCCGCCGACAAGCTGCCCTCCGAGCTCTCCGGCGGCATGATCAAGCGGGCGGCGCTCGCCCGGGCGCTGGCCCTCGACCCGGAAGTGCTCTTCCTCGACGAGCCGACCTCCGGCCTCGACCCGATCGGCGCCGGGGAGTTCGACGAGCTGGTGGCGACGCTCCAGCGCACGCTCGGGCTGACCGTGTTCATGGTGACCCACGACCTCGACAGCCTCTACACCGCCTGCGACCGCATCGCGGCGCTCGGCGACGGCCAGATCATCGCCGAGGGGCCGATCGACGCCATGCTGGCCTCCGATCACCCGTGGCTGCGCTCCTACTTCCACGGCAAGCGCGCCCGCTCGATCGTGGTGCCGGAGACCGGGGCGGTGTCATCCCTCGGTCTTGTGGAGGGCGTCGCCTGATGTGCGCTCCCGCACCCGTCGGCCGCCCGGCCTTGCCTAAGCTTGGCAGATTAGGCCATGCCGCAGGGGCGTCTCGTCTGGCGTGTCGTCTGCCCTTCGCCCCGCACGAGCACGGAAACCGTTAAGGCATGGAAACCCGCGCCAACAACGTCCTGATCGGCGCCTTCACGCTGGCGGTGATCGCGCTCGGCTTCGCCTTCGCGTTCTGGCTGCGCGGCAGCTCCTCGAACCAGGCAAGCATGCCGGTGCGCATCGTGTTCTCGGGCGGCGTCGGCGGGCTCGCCAAGGGGGCGGTGGTCACCTTCAACGGCATCCGGGTCGGCGAGGCGACCGACGTGCGGCTGCTGCCGCAGGATCCGCGCCGGGTGACGGCGATCGTCAAGGTCAACCGCGGCACCCCCTTGCGCGCCGACACGCGGGCGCGCCTCGACATGACGATGCTGACCGGCGTCGCCTCGATCGCGCTCGTCGGCGGCAGCGCCGATGCCCCGCCACTGGCGCCGACCGGCAACGACCCGGTCCCCACCATCTTCGCCGACGCCTCCGACATCCAGGACCTGATGGCGGCCGCCCGCACCATCGCGCAGCGCGCCGACGACATGCTGCAGCGCCTCGACCGGGTGGTCGCCGGCAACGAGGGGGCGATCAACCGCACGCTCGCCAATGTCGAGCGCTTCTCCAAGACGCTGGGCGACAGCGCGCCGGCCCTCGACGCCCTGACCAGGGCGGTGGACGGGCGCAAGCTCGCGAGCCTGATCGACAACGCCGACACGTTCTCGGCGGCTCTGGCCGCCGCCTCGCCGGACGTCCAGGCCGGAATCCACGATGCGAGGATGCTGGCGGGCAAGCTCAACGCCTCCGCCGACCGGCTCGACGCGGTGCTGAAGGGCGCCGAGGGCTTCCTCGGCTCCGCCTCGGGCGATGCCGGCAAGAGCACCTTCGCGGAGGTGCGCGACGCCGCCGTCTCGATCCGCGAGGCGGGCCGGGCCTTCCGCACCATGTCGGAGAACCTCGACAAGCGCACCGCCACCCTGACCCAGAGCGTCAGCCGTCTCAGCGGCGCCGGCCGGCGCGAGGTGCAGACCCTGTCGACCGACGGTCAGCGCACCCTCAACAGCCTCAACAGCGCGGTGCGCAAGATCGAACGCGACCCGTCCCAGGTGATCTTCGGCGGCAAGCCGTCGTTGCCCGAATACAACGGTCGCTGATCATGTTGCAGCGCAGCTCCGCGGCGGTTGCTCCCGCGCGCCGGGCGGAGCGTTGTCCGTCCGTCTCTGGTCAAGCTTCCGGGTCCGTCCCGGCCCCGCCTTCCGGTCCGCCTGCTCCCATGCTCCTCCCGGTCTCTTCCCTGCGTCACGCTTCCGGCCTCCTGGCCGTGGGCTGTCTGGCCCTGCTCCTCGGTGCCTGCGGCAGCGGCGCGGTGCCGACCACCTTCGACCTCACCGCCCTGCCGGGGGCCGCCCGCAGCGGCGCGGCGCGGCGCTCGATCGTGGTGGCGGAGCCGGTCGGCCTGCAGCCCTTCGAGGCCGACCGGATCATCGTGCGGGAGCCGGGCGGCGCGGTCTCCTATCTCGGCGGCGGCCAGTGGGCCGACCGTCTGCCGCGGCTGGTCCAGACCCGGCTGATCCAGAGCCTCGAGAACGCCAACCGGCTGAAATCCGTCAGCCGTCCCGGCGACAAGGTCGCGGCCGACACGGTGCTGATCACCGAGCTGCGCGCCTTCGACATCAATGCCGGCACCCGCGAGGCGGTGGTCGACCTCTCTGCCAAGCTGGTCCAGGAGAGCAGCGGCACCGTGGTGGCGGCCAAGGTCTTCCAGGCCCGGGTCCCGGTCGCGCAGGTGAGCGCCCCGGCGGCGGCGAGCGGCCTCGACCGGGCGCTGTCGCTGGTGCTGGCCGATATGGTGCGGTGGATCAATGCCGGGGGGTAGCGGCGGAGGCCCGTCCACGGCGCGGATGGCCCCTTCGATGCCATAGCGGCACCGTCGCCGGCATGAGGACCGTGGCCATCGGTGTCTCCGGGATCGCGGAGGTTCACGCCCGGTCGAGCGCAGCGTTCCGCGGGGAGCCGCAGGGCGCGTTCATCTCCTTCGCCTCGGTCGAGCCGCTCTGGACCGTGATGACGCCGCGTCGATGGGAATCGCGGCGTGCCTCGGTCGGCCGCGACGCGGGGTCTGACCTCCATGCGTTGCGGATGGCCGGTGTCATCGAGACGGAACCGGAGGAGCGGATCAGCTTCCCGTTCGATCCGGTCCAAAACGGCGTCAGGCCCAAGTCGGCGTCAGGCCCAAGTCGGCGTCACGATGGGCCGGGCCGCCTGAGGGATCGAGCCCTCACTCCATCACCGCCGCCTTCATGATGACCACCATGATGGCGCGCCCCGTGCTCTCGCTGACGCAGCGCACGGTGTGGGGCCGGTCGCATCGGTAGCGCAGCGTCTCGCCGGCCCGGGCCCGCTGCACCGCGCCGGCCACGTCGACCTCGAATTCGCCCTCGGTGACCGACAGGCACTCGACCGAGCCGCGCTGATGCGCATCGGAGTCGAGCACGCCGCCGGAATCGGCGGAGAGGTCGTACCATTGCAGCCACTCGACGGTCTTGATCCAGCCGATGATGGCGAGACGCATCCGGCCGTCGTCGGAGACCAGAATCGGCGTATCGGCCCGGGACGACTTCTCGATGAAGGGTTCCTCGTCGCCGGTCGCCAGGACCCGCTCGATCGAGACGTCGAGGGCTTGGCTCAGGCGCCAGATCGTCGCCAGGGTCGGGTTGGTCTCGTTGCGCTCGATCTGGCTGATGATCGACTTCGCGACGCCGGATTGCTCGGCCAGCTCGGAGAGCGACAGGTTATAGGCCTTGCGCAGGCGCTGAATGGTCTTGCCGAGCTGCCCCGACAGTACCTGCGCCCCCGTCACCAGGTCCTTGGTGCGCTCCCGCCCCCGCTCGACGCCCATCGCCCGCCCTTGAACCCCGCTGGATCACACGCGGCGTTCCGCATTCCGAACGCCCGTACGCTCCATCAAACGCAATCGGGGGGAGCGCGCAAGGGTTCATGCGGCCGCGCGGGCGGATTCAGGGGGGATGGTGCCCTTCCGGGAAAATCCTCCGGACGTCGCGCCGATCACCGCTCCACACGCCTGAGCGGAGCCGCGTTCCGCATCGCCGGGCGATCACGGATGACGCGTCAGGCCCACCACGCGTGGAAGTGGTGCACCGGGCCGTTGCCGTGCCCGATCCGGATCCGGTCCGAGGCGGCGAGCGCCGCGCTCAAATAGGCTTTGGCGGCGCCCGCGGCCTCCGGCAGGGGCAGGCCGCGGGCGAGCCCGGCGGCGACCGCCGCCGACAGGGTGCAGCCGGTGCCGTGGGTGTTGCGGGTCTCGATGCGGGGGCCTTCGAGGCGCAGGATGCGGTCGTCCGGCCCGATCAGAAGGTCGACGCTCTCCGGCCCGGCCGCGTGGCCGCCCTTCATCAGCACCGCGCGGGGCCCGAGCGCCAGCAGGCGCCGGCCCTGGTCGAGCATCGCGGCTTCGTCCTGGGCGATCCCCTCCCCCAGCAGCACCGCGGCTTCGGGCAGGTTCGGCGTGAGCAGGGCGGCGTGGGGCACGAGCTTGCCGCGCAGGGCATCGACCGCGTCGTCGGCGAGGAGCCGGTCGCCGCTCGTCGCCACCATCACGGGGTCGAGCACCAGGGGCAGGCCGGCGGCGTGGCGGGCGAGGCCCTCGGCCACGGCGGCGATCACGGCTGAGCGCGCGAGCATGCCGATCTTCAACGCCTTCACGTCGAGGTCGGTGAAGACGCTCTCGATCTGGCGGGCCACGAAGTCCGGCTCGACGTCGTGGATCGCCTGCACGCCGCGGGTGTTCTGGGCGGTGAGCGCGGTCACCACGCTGGCGCCGTAGACGCCGAGCGCCGAGAAGGTCTTGAGGTCGGCCTGGATGCCGGCGCCGCCGCCGGAATCCGAGCCCGCGATCGTGACGGCGATCATGGCTGATCTCCGATCGTGCAAAGCCCATTCATGCCGAACCCCTGGCGGCGAGCGCCCCGTCGATCACGCCGCGCAGGTCCCGCGCGCGGGCCTCGACGTCGCGCCCGGTGCCGAACAGGGCCGAAATCAGCGCGATCCCGTCCGCTCCGGCCCCGATCGTCGCGGCGGCGTTGCTGCGGTCGATCCCGGCGATCGCCCCGACGGGCAGGCCGGCGCCGCGGGCGAGCCGCGCCCGGAAGACGATGCGGTTGAGTCCGTCGAGCCCGACCGGCGGGTCCGGGTTGTCCTTGCTGGTGGTGGAAAAGACGCCGCCGATGCAGGCGTAATCCACCGGCAGGCGGTAGAGTTCGTCGGCCTGCGCGGCGTTCTTGACGGTGAGCCCGACGATCGCGCCGCGCGGCAGGAGGCGCTTGGCGTCGGCCGGGTGCAGGTCCTCCTGGCCGAGATGCACGCCCTCGACGCCGGCCGCGAGCGCCAGGTCGATCCGGTCGTTCATGAGGAGCGGCACGCCGGTGCCCTGGAGCGCCGCGTGGATCCGGCGCAGGCGGGCGACGGTCTCGCGGGCGTTGGAGATCGTCTTCTCGCGGTATTGCAGCAGGGTGCAGCCCCCCGCCGCGGCCTCCGCCGCCATCCGGGCGAGGTGATCGGCGTCGCCGCCGCAGACCCCGACATCGAGGAGGCCGTAGAGACGGAGATCCACCGGCACGGTCGCGTGCCCGCCCTCGGACTTCACGGGCGGGCTCCCGCTTCGGGCGGGCGGGGGCGTGCGGGCATGGGGCGCTTCCCTGGTG
>NZ_LABZ01000264.1 GCF_001043955.1 Methylobacterium tarhaniae
CCCCTGGACGATGACGCTCCCCGACCCCACACAATCTCCTTCCCGCCGCCGCTTCCTCACCCGCGCCGCGGCTTTGGGCCTCGCGACGCCGCTCGGCCTCATCGGCTCGCCCTCCTCGGCCGGGCTCCTGCCGGTGCCGGACCTCTGGCCGGGCCCGATCTGCCGGGTCGCCGCCGAGGGGCCGGCGCCGACCGGGGCGCCCCGGCCGATCAAGCTCGCCTGGAACGCCTCGGCGATCTGCACCGCGGCGGCCCCCGTCGCCAAGGAGAGCGGGATCTTCGCCCGCCACGGCCTCGACGTGGAGTTCGTCAATTTCGGTGGCTCGACCGAGCAGCTGCTGGAGGCGATCGCCACCGGCAAGGCCGATGCCGGCATCGGCATGGCCCTGCGCTGGCTCAAGCCCCTGGAGCAGGGCTTCGACGTCAAGGTTACGGCCGGCATCCATGGCGGCTGCATGCGGCTGCTCGGCGCCCGGTCGGCCGGGGCGACCAGCCTGGAGGCGCTGAAGGGCAAGGTGATCGCGGTGAGCGACCAGGCCTCCCCGGCCAAGAACTTCTTCAGCCTGCTGCTCGCCAAGCGCGGCATCGATCCCGAGCGCGAGGTCGAGTGGCGGGTCTATCCGATGGATCTCCTCAACCTCGCGGTCGAGAAGGGCGAGGCCCAGGCGCTGGCCGACGGCGATCCGCGCACCTTCCTGTGGGCGAAGGACGCCCGCCTGACCGAGGTCGCCAACAACCTCTCGGCCGAGTACCACGACCGGACCTGCTGCATCCTGGCCCTGCGCGGCTCGCTGGTGCGCGACGAGCGCCCGGTGGCCGCCGCCCTCACCCGGGCGCTGCTCGAGGCCGGCAACAGGGTCGCGCACGATCCCGATTACGCCGCCAAGGTCTATGCCGGCTACGGCGGCAAGGGCTCGGTCGAGGACCTGGCCGCCATGCTGCGCAGCCACACCCACCATCACCACCCCCTCGGGGCCGAGCTGAAGCAGCAGATCGCGGCTTACGTCGACGAGCTGAAGACCGTGAAGGTGATCCGCGCCCGCACCGACGCGAAGCAATTCGCCGAGCGCGTCTATGCCGACGTCCTGAGCTGAGGCGGCGCCCATGAGCGAGATCGCGAGCGACATCGCCCTTGCCCGGACGGAGGGCGCCATCCGGCGCCCCGCCTTCCTGCCCGCCCCGGCTTCCGTCGCGGCGGCGGCCGCCTGGATCGGGCTGTCCGCCCTCGTCGCCCTGCCGCCCGACCTCGGCGATTTCGGGTTCACCCGCGAACTCGCCATCGGCTTTGCAGGCCTCGGCGCCCTGGTCCTGGCGGCCGGCTTCCTGCGCCCCGGCGAGGCGGGCCCGGTCCGCCGGATCCAGGGCTGGTCGCCCTGGCTGATCGTGCTCGCCGGCCTCCTCGGCCTGTGGGAGGTGGCGACCGCCAAGCGCGGCTGGCTGCCGATGCCGTTCTTCCCGCCGCCGCAATCGATCGTGGAGGTCTTCGTCGAGGATTACGCGCGGCTCGCCGACAGCGTCTGGCATTCCTTGCGGCTGCTGGCCGGGGGCTACGCCCTCGGGGCGCTCGCCGGCTTCACCCTCGGCGTCGCCATCGGCTGGTCGCGGGGCGTCGGCTACTGGGTGCATCCGGTGCTGCGCTTCGTCGGGCCGCTGCCGGCCACCGCCTGGCTGCCGCTCGCCTTCTTCGTCTTCCCGTCGAGCGGCGCCGCCTCGACCTTCCTGGTCGCCCTCGCCACCGGCTTTCCGGTCACGGTGCTGACCTGGTCGGGCATCGCCGGGGTCAACAAGGCCTATTACGACGTCGCCCGCACGCTCGGCGCCCGCGAGGACTTCCTGATCCTCAAGGTGGCGATCCCGGCGGCCCTGCCGCACGTCTTCGTCGGGCTGTTCATGGGGCTCGGCAGCTCCTTCGCGGTGCTGGTGGTGGCCGAGATGCTGGGCGTGAAGGCCGGCCTCGGCTGGTACCTGCAATGGGCGCAAGGCTGGGCGGCCTACGCCAACATGTACGCGGCGCTCGCCGTGATGGCGCTGGCCTGCTCGGGCCTGATCACCCTGCTGTTCCGGGTGCGCGACCGTCTCCTGTCCTGGCAGAAGGGCCTCGTCCAATGGTAGCCGGCCTGACCGCGCCGTCCCAAACCCCCGCCTCCGCGGTGCCCGCCCCGATCCCCGCGGGGAATCCCGCGCCGGCCTCCGGCGCCGCCCTGTCGCTGCGCGACGTGCGCCACGCCTTCGCGCTGAAGAAGGCGCCGCTCCCGGTCCTCGACGGCGTCTCGTTCGACGTCGAGCCCGGCGCCTTCGTGGCCCTGCTCGGGCCGTCGGGCTGCGGGAAGTCGACCCTGCTGCGCCTCGTCGCCGGGCTGGAGCCGCCCAACGAGGGCCGGATCAGCGTCGACGGCGCTCCCCTACGCGGCCCGCACCCGTCCCGCGGCCTCGTGTTCCAGGACCCGACGCTCTATCCCTGGCGCAGCGTCATCGGCAACGTCGCGGTCGGCCCGGAGGCCCGCGGGCGATTACGGGCGGAACGCGGCCGCGTCGAGGAGGCTTTGGCCCTGGTCGGGCTGTCGGGCTTCGCCGACGCCTTCCCGCACCAGCTCTCGGGCGGCATGGCCCAGCGGGTGGCGCTGGCCCGCGCCCTCGTCAACGCGCCGCCGCTGCTGCTCCTCGACGAGCCGCTGGGCAAGCTCGACTCGCTCACCCGCCTGACGATGCAGGCCGAGCTGGTGCGGCTGTGGCAGGACAAGGGCTTCACCGCCCTGCTGGTGACCCACGACGTCGAGGAGGCCCTGATGCTGGCCCAGCGCATCCTGGTCTTCTCGGACCGGCCGGCGCGGATCCGGGCCGACATCCCGTGCGACCGGCCCTATCCGCGCCACCGCGAGGATCCGGGCGTCGTCGCCGACCGGCGCGCCATCCTGGATCTCCTCGGCACGGCCTGAGCCGAGGCCGGCGTCATGCGAGGTCCGATGGATCGCTCTCGCCAGGCGGAAGCCGGCTTCGCCCAGATGTGCGGAGCCTCCGGCTCCACCGCGCGGGCTGGTGTCGCGAATCCCGGGAATTCACGCCCGGAATTCACAACACTCCGCCTCGACCCGGATCCTCGTCCCGCCCGCCTTGCGCGCGGCGAGGAGTTTTTCCAGTTGCAATCGGATATGCGCCCGGATCTCCTCTCCGGATTGTACTGTCACGCTCTCCGAGAAGTCGAACATGCGCCGCGCCTGAACCGTCATCGCGTTGACCCTTCTCGATACCGGGGGAGCCTTACGTCTACGCCATCGATACAGCACAGGAACGGATCGCGCTCATCACAATGATACACTGCGAGTGCGTCGAATAGGAGGAAAATCCGAGATAACGCGTTCCGGCACTCACATTGGCTGAGGTTTGTTGCGCCAGTATTACGTGCCGCCACCGAAAGAGATGCAGGCGCGGGCGGCCGCTCCACCGTTCGGACGATGCACGGGAGTCGCGACCGGCCGGAATGTCAGAGCCTGGCATAGGTGAAGCGCCGCTCCGCCGGGGCGCGGCCGGCGAGCCAGTCGGCGCCCCGGCCTGCGTCGCGGCTGCCGGATTGCCAGCGGTCCCGGATCGAGGAGGGCGAGAAGTCGAAGCTCTTGGCCGCGAGCTGGTCGGCCTCCGCCCGGTAGACGAGGTGCAGCAGCGTGACCGCCGGCCCATGCGGGTCGAGTCGCTGGCGCAGGGCATATTCCCGCTCCAGCGCCGCGATGGTCCGCCGGCCGGCACTGGCGAAGATCAGGTCGTTGGCCCGTTCCAGCACGGCGTCGAGCGAGGCCGGGCGGGGCGCCTGGAGGCCGAACAGGTCGAGGGCGATGCAGAGCAGGTCCCGCGACGGCTCGGCGGCGAAGACCGGGTCGAGGGGCAGGTTGCTGGTATAGCCGGCGTCGCAGAGCAGCCGCCCCTCCACCTCCACCGGCGCGAAGGCCGGGATGATCGCCGTGCTGGCCAGGATGTGCTCGGGGCGAAGGATCTGGTGGGCGCTGTCGAAGTAGACCTCCTCGCCGGTGGTGACGTCGACGCATCCGATCGTGACGCGGATGTCGCCCCGGTTCAGCCGCTCGAAATCGACGAGCCGCTCGAGCGTGTCGCGCAGGGGCGAGTGGTCGAACAACGCCACGTCGTTCGGCACCCAGGGCAGCGCCGACCACAGTCCGGGCAGGCGGTGGCGGAAGATGTTGGGACGGCCCCAGGCCAGGGTCAGCAGGGCGTGGAGGGCGTTGTAGACCTGACGCGGCTTGAGCATCTCGGTGGCGCTCGGCGCGGTGTGCTGGGTCGCCTCGTCCCAGAACCGGCGCAGCCGGGCGGCCCGCTCTTCGGGCGGGTTGCCGGCGATGAGGGCGGCCGTGACCGCACCGATCGAGGCGCCGACGACCCAGCCCGGCTCGATCCCGCGCGCCTGCAGCACCTCGTAGCCGCCGGCGTGATAGGCCCCGAGGGCGTTGCCCCCGGCCAGGACGAGGACGGTGTCGCGCGCGGGCCGCGCGTCCGGGTTCGATCGGTCGGGGAAGGAAGGCTCGGTCATGGCGTCCGGGTGAGCGTGGGGATGGAAGCGCGGGCGGCGAGCCCGCGCCGTCGTCATGCACGGGGCAAGGCCGCGGTTCCCGGCCAATGCGGCACAGGTCGGGGGGTGGGGCGATATTACTCCCACCCTGTACACTAGGGCGCTGCCGCCTATCTCCCCTCCCGTGCGGAGCAGGCGGCATGACCGATCAGGCGATCCTCGACGCGTGCGGGCGGGGCGAGATCTCGCCGCAGATCGCGCTCTCCCGCCTGCTGCTCGCGGGCGGAGAGGTCGATGCCGGCCACCTCGCCCGGGTCGCCGCCTCGCGTCCCGGTTCGGATCGGCTCGCCGCCCTGGCGCGGCTGGCGGCGCGGCACAGCGATCGCCTGCCGGAACTCGCCCGCCTGGCCCGCGCCGGGCTGTGGCCGGGCGGCGAGGATTTTCCCGCCGCCACCGCCATCCTGTTCGACCGCCTCGCCACCGAGGCGCCGGAGGCGGCGGTCGCCTTCTACTCCCTCGGCGACCCGGACGAGCTCGCCGCCGCGACGGCGGAGCTGGTCCGGGTCCTGCGCGCCTGGTCGCCGGGCACGGCGGGGCGGATCCTGGATTTCGGCTGCGGCTTCGGCCGGGTCGCCCTCGCGCTCGCCGACGGGGCCGCCTCGATCCTCGGCCTCGACCTCTCGGCGGGCATGATCGCCGAGGCGCGGCGCCGGGCGGCCGGGCGTGACGCCGTCCGGTTCGTGCAGGGCGACGGGCATCGGCTGCCCGCCGCCGACGGTGCGATCGATCTCGTCGTGGCGGCCGACAGCCTGCCCTACCTCGTCAGCGCCGGCACCGTCGCGCCCTTCCTGGCGGAGGCAGCGCGGGTGCTCGCGCCCGGCGGCGACCTCGTCGTGTTCAACTGGTCGTATCGGGGCGATCCGGGGCTGGACGCGGAGGAGGCGCAAACCCTGGCGGCCGCCTTCGGCTTCGCGGTGCTGCGCGCCGGCGAGCGGCCGTTCACGATCTGGGACGCGTCCGGCTTCCAGCTGAGGCGGGCCGCGTGACGCCGCAGGAGCATTGGAGCCTGTGGCGGAGCGATCCCCGGGCGACCCCGTTCCAGTCGCCGGCCTGGCTCGACGCCTGGTGGACCCATCTCGGCGGCGGCGAGCGGCACGATGCGGAGGTCCGCGACGCGGGTGGCCGGCCCGTCGCGGCCTTGTCGCTCTTCGTCTGGCACGATGCCGGCACGCGCCGGCTGGTGCCGGTCGGGGCGGGCCACAGCGACTATTGCGACGCGCTCCTCGCCCCCGGCACGCCGCCGGGGCGGCTGTGGGACGCGATCCTCGGGTCGTCCGCTTCCTGGGACGAGGTGCTGCTGCCCGACCTGCGCCCGGATTCCCCTCTCCTCGGCCCGCTGCCCGAAGGCTGGACGGCGCATGACGACGAGGCGGAGACCTGCCCGGTCCTGGTCCTGCCGGCCGAGGGCTCGCCCCTCGACGGCCTCACCCGCAGCCAGCGCCGCAAGGTGGTGCATGACCGCCACCGCGCCGAGGCGCTCGGCGGCGTGACCGAGGCGCTGGTCGGGCGCGAGGAGATCGGCGGCGCCCTGGAGGCCTTGTTCGCGCTGCACCGGGCCCGGTGGGCGCGGGACGGGCAGCCCGGCGTCCTCGCGGATCCGCGCGTCCAGGCCTTCCACCGCGCCGCCGCGCCCGCCCTGGCGGAGGCCGGGCTCCTGCGGATCTCGGTCGTGCGCCATCGGGACGCGACCGTGGCGGTGCTGTACGGCCTCGCCGACGGCGCGCGCTGGCACTCCTACATCAACGCCGTCGACATGGGCGTGCCCGGCCAGAGCTTCGGCACCCTCGCCTTCGCCCGCCTCATCGAGGCGGCGGCCGCGAGCGGTGCGGGCGAGTTCCATTTCCTGCGCGGCGAGGAGCCGTACAAGTACCGCTGGGGCGCCGTGGCGCGCCGCACGGTCCGGCGCCGGGTGCGGCGGGGCTGACCGGGGGCCTCCCCGTCACCCCTCCACCGCCACCAGCCGCCCGCCCTCGTCCATCCGGCAGCGGACCCAGTCGCCGTTGGCGAGGCTGCGGCCGGTGACCGCCATGATGAACCCCCAGTGGCACACGACCAGGGTGTGGGCCCAGTCGGGATCGCCCGCCATCGTGGCGCCGAAGGACGCGGCCCGCGCCCGGAAGGCGTGCTCGGGCTCCTCGTCCGCATCCCCCTCCTCGCGCCACCAGACCTCGTCCATGTGGCTCAGGTCGAGATGCGGCCAGGCGCGGGCGAGATCGGTGCAGCAGGTGCCGATGTCGCAGCTCGCGGCGCGCCGCTCCCGCACCGCCGGCGTGACCAGGACCGGGAGGTCGAGGCGGGACGCGACCGGGGCGGCGGTCTGCAGGGCGCGGGTCAGGGGCGAGCACAGGATGCGCCGCAGGCCCTCCCCCGCGAGGGCGCGGGAGGCGGCCTCCGCCTGCTCGTGCCCGAGCGGCGTCAGGGGCGCATCGACGATGCCGGGATCGAGGCCCGTGGCATGGAAATGCAGATTGAATTGGCTCTGGCCGTGGCGAAGCAGGATCATGGCGTCTCAAGGTAGGGCACAGGGCCCGCGCGGGCTCGCGACGCGGAGCCGCGCGGCGAGATGCGCGCGGTAGCGCGCGACCTCGGCCTGGAGCCGGCCCCGCTCCTCCGCCTCGGCGGCATGGCCGGCCATCGTCGCGGCGCCGAGCTGGAAGGCGGCGTAGGCGATCTCCAGCCAGGCGACGAAGGCCGGATCCGGCTCCCGGCCGGCCCTCCGGGCGACGACCTCGCACAGGCGCCGGCCCGCCGCCCCTTCCAGGCCGAGCTCGATCGCGGCCCCGGCGATGTCCCAGGCGACGTCCTGGCAGCCGACGAGGTCGTGGGCGGCATGGTGGTCGACCGCATCGGTCTTCAGGATCGTGCCGTCCGGCAGGACGAGCCATTCCCACAGGTGCAGGCGGTTGTCGGTCTCGACCGGCCGCATCCGCGCGGCGAACCCCGCGAGAGCACCGCACCAGCCGTCGACGGCCCGGGACGCCGCGTCGCCAAGGGCCTCGGCCGCGTTGTGCCGCGCCATCTCCCACAAGCCGTCGAGGGGCGCGCCGCGCCCGGGGGCGCAGGCGAAGGCCGCGGCCCGATACCCGAGATAGTCGCCGACCCGCTCGGCGAGGCGGAGGGGGTCGATGCGGCCGCGGGCGAGCGGCGTCGCCGCCCCGATCCAGCGTTCGACCAGGAAGCCGTGGCGGAACCCGGCCACTTCCGGGGCGAAGCCGGCCGCGTGCAGGGCCCGGGCGCGCCGGACCTTGCGCTCCCCCTCCTCGCCGAGGCCGACGAACTTCGCCAGCCAGGTCCCGCTTGCGGTCCGGGCCAGGAACTTGCGGCGCTCCTGCATCGGGTTGGCCGGCGGCCAGGCGGCCCGGTCACCCGCCTGACGGGCCCGCCAGGCTCCCCCCGAGACCTCATCGAGCGGCGCCGTCAGCGGCCCGACGAGCGGGGCGAGCCAGGCCTCCAGGCGATGCTCCGGCCGCTCGGCGTGGAGGACGAGGTCGTCGAAGGTCCGGACGTGGCGCCGGGCCTGCCCGTAGCGCCGGCGGGTCTCCTCCGCCGCCGCGTGACCGGGCTCGCCGGCATGGCTCGGGAACAGGGCGACGCGCTCCGCCGGTCTCCCCCGCTCTTCCAGCAGACCGAGCACCGCGCCGAAGGAGCTGCCCGACAGGCCCGGCCCCTCATCCGCGACCGCGACGGCAGGCGCGGAGCCGAGCCGGTCGCGCAGAGGCGCCGACAGGCGCAGCTCGCGCCGGAACGGGTGGCCGGTCGGCCGGACGGTCACCAGCCCGGCCGCCCCGAGGCCGGCCGCCACCATCGCGCCGAGGCTCGTGCCGATGCTGCGCAGGCCGATTACCGTCGCGCCCGGCTCCAGCCCGGAGGCGGCGGCGGCCAGGGCGTAGGCCTCCGGATAGACGGCATAGAAGGCGAAGCCCTCGGGCAGGCGGATCTCCAGGGGGCCGGGCGGAAGGCCCGCGCAGGCCCGCGCGGTCTCGGAGCGGTCCGGGATCGCGCCCGCCGTAAAGCCGCTCCGCCACGAGGCCCAGACCGCGCCGGCGAGCCGGACCAGCCAGCCGGTCAGCCGGCCCGTCACGTCGTCCTGCCCGTCGAGGCCGGCCTCCCGGAACGCCGCGTCGGCCACGCCCTGCGTCAGCTCGCCCGCGGCGATCAGCGCACCGACGAGGGCGGCGTGGCGGTCCAGGCCGGGACCGAGGCTTCGCGCCGACGCGAGGGCGTCCGCGAGGCGGGAGGCCTCGTTGCGGGGATCGGCCTGGCGTCGAACGTCGCCGTAGACGAGCATGATCGGAAGCGTTCTCCGTGCCTGTTCCCTGGTGGCTATTCCCTGATGGCTCTCCCTGGCGCCCTCACGGCGCCACCGCCCGATCCGGCGCATCCGGCACCGGCGCCTCGCCCTCCACCCCCGGGCTCGTCAGTTCCCGCAGGGTCGCCGCGAGGTCGGCCATGCCGAGGCCCGCCTTCGGCAGGATGCGGTCGGCCTGGCCGGCGAGGCGGCGCCGGTCCTCCGCCGTGACGTCCTTGGCGGTCAGCACGACGACCGGGATGTCGCGCCAGTCCGGCCGGTCGCGCAAGGCGCGCAGGAAGCCGAAGCCGTCCATCTCCGGCATCATCAGGTCGAGGAGGATCAGGCCCGGCTTGCGCACGCCGACGGCCTCGATCCCCGCGAGGCCGTTCTCGGCCGTCGCCACCCGCCAGCCCTCCCGGGTCAGCATGGTGGTCATGCGCTCGCGCACGTCCGGGTCGTCGTCGACCACCAGGACCGGCCCCTCGTGGATGGCGGGCCGGAAACGCTCCATCGCCTCCCTCAGCGCGCCCCATTCGACCGGCTTGTGCAGGTAGTCGGTCGCCCCGAGCGAGAAGGCGAGGTTCTGCTCGTCGAGCACGGTGACCATGATCACCGGCGTCGCCCCGAATTCGGGATCGGCGCGCAGGGCCCGCAGCACCGCCCAGCCGTCCATGCGCGGCATCGTCACGTCGAGGAGGACGACGCGGGGGCGCAGGCGCCGCGCCTGCTCGAGGCCGGCGCGGCCGTCCGGGGCGGTCGCGACCGTGAACCCGTCCCGGCGCAGGAAGCGGGCGAGGAGGTCGCGGGTCGCCGGGTCGTCGTCGACGACGAGGACGAGGTTGGAGCCGGGCGGCGAGCCGGCCTCCGGCGCGGCCCGGGGCTCGACGGACGGGGCGTCACGCGCGGGCTCGGCCGGGTCGCGCTCCTCGTAGAGGGCCGGCAGGTCCAGCGTGAAGGTCGTGCCCTCGCCGAGCCGGCTCGCGACGGTGATCTCGCCGCCGAGCATGTGGGCGAAGGCGCGGGTGATGGCGAGCCCGAGGCCGGTGCCGCCGAAGCGGCGGGTGGTCGAGGCGTCGGCCTGGGTGAAGCGCTGGAACAGCCGCGCCAGCTGCTCCTCGCTCATGCCGATCCCGGTATCCGACACGGTGAAGCGGAGCCGGTCGCCCCCGTCCCGGGATTCGCGCGCGACGGCGAGCGTGATGGTGCCGCCCTCGGTGAACTTGGCCGCGTTGCTCAGGAGGTTGATCAGGCACTGCCGGAGCTTGGTCGCGTCGGTATGGGCGTGCCCGAGGCTCTCGCCGAGCCGCAGGGTCAGGGCATTGCCCTTCTTCACCACCAGGGCGTCGACCGTGGTGGCGACGTCCCGCACCGTCTCGGCCACGTCGAGGTCCTCGGCGAAGACCTCCATCCGCTCGGCCTCGATCTTCGAGAGGTCGAGCACGTCGTTGATGAGGCCGAGCAGGTGGCGGGCATTCGCCTCGATCTTGCGCATGTCGGCGAGCAGGCTCTCCTCGCCGAGATCCTCCATCTCCTCCTGCAGCATCTCGGCATAGCCGATCACCGCCGAGAGCGGCGTGCGCAGCTCGTGGCTCATGTTGGCGAGGAACTGGCTCTTGGCGCGGTTGGCCTCCTCCGCCGCCTCCTTGGCGGCCTCCAGCTGCAGCTCGGCCTCCTTGCGGGCGGTGACGTCGGCATGCGCGCCGACCCATTCGCGCACGCGGCCGTCCTCCTCCAGGATCGGGACGCCCCTGCCCTCCATGTGGCGCCAGACGCCGTCGTGGCGGCGCAGGCGGTGCTCGATCGTGTAGAGCGTGCGGGACGCCACCGCCTGCGCCCAGGCCGCCCGCGTCGCCTCCCGGTCGTCGGGATGGACCGCCTCCAGGAAGCCCTGCCCGGCGGCCTCGGTGGGCGCCTGTCCGGTGAAGCGGGTCCATTCCGAGGCGACCGGCCGGAACTCGCCCTCCGGCGTGGTGGTCCAGACGATGGCCGAGGTGGCTTCGGTGAGCGAGCGGAACCGCTCCTCGCTGTCGGCCCGGCGGCGCTCGGCGATCTTCCCCAGGGTCACGTCGTCCATGACGATGCCGACGCCGTCGGCCCGCTCGCTCTCGGGGCCGCGGCCGCGGCGGCGCAGGGGGAAGAAGCTGACCTCGAAGTGGCGGATCCCGCCCGGCGCGCTCGGGGCCGGCACCCCGACCTCGATGTTGGCGGTCACGAGCCCGCGGTCGCGGGCCGCCGCGAGCTTGGGGGCGAGCGCGTCGCGCAGGGACGGCAGGAGGGCCCAGATCGGCGCGCCGAGATCGGCGCCGAAGCCGCGCTCGCTCATGTTGCCGAGCGCCCGGTTCATGTGGCGGAGGTTCAGGTCGCGGTCGAGGAAGCCGAGACCGACGGGCGCGTTCTCCAGGACGCTCTCGAGCAGGTCGGCCATGCGCTGGCTCTCGCGCCGGCGCACCAGGGCGAGGCGCGCGAGGAGCGCCGCCGCCGCCAGCGCCGAGACCAGGGTGACGAGCGGCAGGAGCGGCGAGCGCAGGGCGTCGGCCTCGGCGAGGTGCCGCAGGTCGGCGGTGGCGCGGTCCTGCACCTCCCGGGTCACCTCGCGCACGGCGTCCATGGCGCGCTTGCCCTCGCCGGTCTGGATCAGGTCGAGGGCGGCCTGCTGGCCCTGCGACCGCCGCAGGGCCACGACCCGGCGGGCATAGTCCGTCTCGGCGGCGATCGCCGCCCGGCGCCGCTCGCGCGTGGCCCGGTCGGGCGTGACGGCGTCGAGGGCGGACTCTTCGCCGTCGAGCCGGGCGAGCGCCGCCTCGTAGGGGTCGAGATAGTCGTCGCGGCCGGTCAGCACGTAGCCGCGCTGACCGGTCTCGAGGTCCTTCACGCTCGACAGCACCCGCTCGCTGAGTGCCAGCACCCGGGCCAGCCGCTCGGCCTCGGCCCGGCTGCGAACGCCCTCGACGTAGTTCCAGCCGCCGGTCGCGACCGCGAGGGCGAGGAGGAGGAAGGCCAGCGGCGATCCCGGGAGGCGCCGGCCCGGGGCGAGGAAGCGCCAGCGCTGCGTGGAGGCGGTCTTGATGCTCATGTCACCCGTATTCTGCATGCCGGCCGCTTGCGCGTCGCCCCGACCGACGGAGCCGGAGCTAGTGCATCCTCCGGCGAAAGGGAGGCCGGCCGGTCACGGAAAATGCGGCAGAATCAAAAGCCTAGGGCACCATCGATGCGCGCTGCCGCCGGATGCGCCGCCGCGGAGGAGCCCGGCCCGGGTGCGCGAAAGTCGCACAGGTTGCAACACTTCGCCCCCTCGCACGTCACCCCGGCGCCACCCGAGGAGAGAAACTGGGAGGGAGTAGGACGATGCGACACAAGCCGCTGCGCGAGCAGGTCATCGTGGTCACGGGCGCGTCGAGCGGCATCGGGCTCGCCACCGCCCGCATGGCCGCCGAGCGCGGCGCCCGGGTGGTGCTGGCCGCCCGCAGCGCGGACGTGCTCGCCGGGCTGGCCGCCGAACTCGGTGCCCGGGCGGTCGCCGTCACGGCGGATGTGGGGGACCGGGCGCAGGTGCAGGCGATCGCCGACACCGCGGTCGCGACGTTCGGCGGCTTCGATAGCTGGGTCAACGTCGCGGGCCTGACGGTCTACGGGCCGCTGCGCGAGATCACCCAGGAGGATCACGAGCGGCTGATCCGGACCAATTTCTGGGGCACGGTGAACGGCTCCCTCGCCGCCGCCGAGCACCTGCGCCGGCGCGGCGGCGCGCTGATCAATGTCGGCAGCATCGCCTCCGACCTCGCCTTCCCGTTCCAGGGCCTCTACGCCGCCTCCAAGCACGCGGTGAAGGGCTTTACCGACACGTTGCGCATGGAGCTGATCGCCGAGGGCGCCCCGGTCTCGGTCACGCTGGTCAAGCCCGCCTCGGTCGACACGCCGCTGCCGAACCGGGCCCGCAACTACATGGACCGCCAGCCGACCCTGCCGCCGCCGATCTACCCGCCCGAGGAGGTGGCCAACGCCATCCTGCACGCCGCCGTGCATCCGCAGCGCGACATCTTCGTGGGCGGCGGCGGCAAGCTGTTTGTGATGGGCAAGGAGTTCGCGCCGGGCGCCTATGACGAGCTCGCCCCCGCCATCATCGCGCTCCAGAAGCGCGGCGAGCCGCCCCGCGACCCGGCGGGCGCCCTCCACGCTCCCGTCAAGGCCGGCGCCGAGCGCGGCGACCCGCCGGTCTACGTCATGCGCACCAGCGCCTATACGCGGGCGAGCCTGCACCCGCTGGCGAGCGTCGGCCTCGCCGCGGGACTGGCCGCGACGGCGGCTGTGTTGCTCGGGGGTTTGGGGGGACGGCGGCGGTTGTAAGATGAAGTTTCAGAGCCTGCCCGACTCGTCACGCCAGTCATCTGACGCGACTATCAACACTTCTCCACGTCATCTCGGGTTCCGCTGCGCGGCCCCGGAATGACGTGGAGCGTGTCATGGCGAAGAAGGCGTCGACGGTGACGTCGTAGAATTCGAGCGCGTTGCCGAGCACCCCGGCGCCGACCGCCTTGCGGTCGGGCGCCGGCGGGTCCGGGTGGACCGGAAGACGTGCATCCCTCTCGCGGGATCAGCGGCCCGGTTCGCGCTTGATGCCGCCGGCCACCGGCTCGACCCCCTCCGCCACGGCGGCATCGTAGCCGGAGAGCCAGCGCTCCCGGGCCTCGGTGCCCTCGGCATAGGGACAGGCCTCCCGGGCGAGGCCCTTCTCGGGAGCGGCACGGCCGAGGGCGTGGGCGTCGAGGTTGTCGGGCGGGGATTGCATCGGGGGCTCCGGTCGGGCGTGTCCGGGCGATCTAGGGCTCCGGCGGGCGAAGGGGATGGCGGGCCGGCCGGGGAGAGCCCGGGCTCCGCGTCGGGAGCCTGTCTTCGCCCCGTCACGTGCCCGCAGGATCGACCAGGCGCGCGACCAACGCCGCTCCCCTCGGCAGGTCGGCCGGTGACATCCACCCACGTGCGAACGACCGGGATAATCCTCATCGCACGCCCCCGCTCTGACGCAACGAACATTCTCCGCCTCACCGTAAATTAAAAATATCTCCTCAATTGACCCCCGGGAAATACTCTGGAAATTATCTGCCATCCGACATCGCCAAGCATACGGCGTCTTCGGACAAGATCAGAGACAGCGTGCCGGCACGCCCGGACGACCTGTGGGGGACCGACTTGCGCATATCGACGATTCTCCGCCCGGCCCTGGCCGGGGCCGCCCTGGCGGCCCTGCTGCTGCCCTCGATCCCCGCCCTGGCCAATGCCGGCGCGAGCGCCACGCCGGTTCCGCTGCGCGACGCGGCGAAGAGCCCGCTCGTCTCGACCGAGTGGCTGGAGAAGAACATCGACCAGCCGAAGCTGCGCATCGTCGAGGTCAGCGTCGATCCGGGCGTCTACGAGCGCGGCCACATCCCGGGCGCCCACAACGTCGCCTGGCACACCGACCTCGTCGAGACGGTGAGCCGCGACATCGCCGGCCCGGAGAAGTTCGCGGCGCTGGCGCGCCGCCTCGGCATCGACCGCGACACCACCGTGGTGCTCTACGGCGACAACAACAACTGGTTCGCCGCCTGGGGCGCCTGGGTCTTCGCGCAATACGGCCTCGTCGACAACGTCAAGCTGCTCGATGGCGGACGCAAGAAGTGGGAGGCCGAGAAGCGCCCGCTCGACACCCGCACGCCGGAGGTCGCCGCCTCCAAGTTCCCGGTCACCCCGGCCTCCACCTCCTTGCGGGCCCGCTTCACCGACGTGCTGGCGGTGGCGCGCAAGGAGCGGGACGAGAAGATCCTCGACATCCGCTCGCCCGACGAGTTCTCCGGCAAGGTGATCGCCCCGGCCGGCGTGGCGGAACTGGCGGTGCGGGCCGGCCACATCCCGGGCTCGGTCAACGTGCCCTGGGCCAAGGCCGTGAACCCGGACGGCACCCTCAAATCCGTCGAGGAGCTGAAGAAGCTCTACGCGGAGGCCGGCATCGACGGGTCGAAGCCGGTCATCACCTCCTGCCGCATCGGCGAGCGGTCGAGCCATTCCTGGTTCGTGCTGAGCCGGGTGCTCGGCTACTCCGCCCGCAACTACGACGGCTCGTGGACCGAGTACGGCAACGCCGTCGGCGTGCCGGTCGTCAACCTCGCCGGCACGGTCTGGGGCGGCAAGTGAGCGGCGTCCAAGTGAGCGGCGTACAAGTGAGCGGCGTACAAGTGAGCGGCGTCCCGGCGGCCCTGCCGGCCGCCCCCGCCGGCGCGGCCTTGCGCGCCGGCATCGCCGTCGGCCTCGCCGGGCTCCTGGCGGGGAGCGCCTGGCACCTCTCGGGCGAGGCCGGCGGGAGCCGGCTCGCCCTCTCGCTGGTATTCGGGGCCCTGTTCGGCTTCGTGCTGCAGCGCTCGCGCTTCTGCTTCCTGTGCGTGTGGCGCGACTTCCTCGACCACGGCGACCCGCGCGGGGTGCTCGGCCTTCTCGCCGCCCTCGCGGCGGGGATGGCCGGCTACACCGTGGTGTTCGGCGCCTGGCTGCCGGACCCTTCGGGGACGCGGCTGCCGCCCGGCGCCCATATCGGGCCGGTCGGGCCGGTCCTGGCTCTGGCCGGCCTCGCCTTCGGGGCCGGCATGGTCGTGTCGGGCTCGTGCCTGAGCGCCCACCTCTACCGCCTCGGCGAGGGCGCGCCGGCCGCGCCCTTCGCGCTCCTCGGCGCCGCCCTCGGCTTCGTCCTCGGCTTCGCGACCTGGAACCCGCTCTACCTCGCGGGCATCGCCGAGGCGCCGGTGACCTGGCTGCCGCGCCATCTCGGCTATGCCGGCAGCCTCGTGGCCGGGCTCGCGGTCGTGGGGGGCCTCACCCTGTGGCTGCTGCGGCGGCCGCTCCCACCCCGTTCGGCGCCGGCCGACACGGATCCGCTGCGGGCGGTGTTCGTGGCGCGCTGGCCGACCTGGCTCGGCGGCCTCGCGGTCGGGGCGATCGGGACGCTGGCCTACCTGCGCCTCGGGCCCCTCGGGGTCACGGCAGAACTCGGCGGGCGCAGCCGGCAGGCCGCCTCCGCCCTCGGGCTGCTGCCCGACCGCCTGGAAGGGCTCGACGGGTTCCGCGGCTGCGCCACGGCGCTCCGGGACGGGCTCCTCACCCCGAACGGCCTCTTCGTCGGCGGGCTGGTGGTGGCGTCCTTCGCGGCGGCGCTCGCCGCCGGCCAGTTCCGGCCGGTCCGGCCCGGGCGCGGCCACGTCCTGCGCGGGCTCGCCGGCGGGGTCCTGCTCGGCTGGGGGGCGATGACCGGGCTCGGCTGCAGCATCGGCACGCTGCTCTCGGGCATCATGGCCGGGGCGCTGTCGGGCTGGGTGTTCGGGATCGCGATGCTCGTCGGCATCACCGTCACGCTCCGCCTCGGCCGCCGGGTCGGGTGGCTCGCGTGAGCGCCGCGTGACCTGCGGGGCGGGACGGGCCTATACGGCGGGCACCCGCTCCAGGAGGACGAGCCGCCGTGCCGCATTCCCCATCCGCCCCGTCACCGGTCGACGCCGGCAGCAAGGTCGAGCGGCGCAGGGCCTTCCTGGCCGAGTGCCGGCCGGCGACGCGCCGCATCCACGCGCCGATCGTCGATCTCACGGGAGCGCGCGGCCACCTCAATCCCCGCGGCCTCGGGCATGCCCGCGCCTTCTCCGATCTCGGCTCGCTCGGCCAGAGCAGCGTCGGCTTCGACACCCTCGCCGATTACGAAGCGGCCGACGAGGCGGGCCGCGCGCCCTATGGCGGCGCCGAGTACGGGGTCGTCCAGTCGCCGGAGGCCGAAGCGGTCTGCACGAAGTTCGCGCGCCTGCATGGCGGCGTCGGGGCGATCGTGTGCGGGTCCGGCCTCGCGGCGATCGCGACGGTGCTCGACGCCTTCGCCCCGAAGGTGATCCTGATTCCGGACGGGATCTACTTCCCGGCCTGGCGCTACATGTCCGAGGCGAATCTGGCGGAAACCGGCCGGGCCGCGCTCCTGACCTACCCGGCCGGAGCCTCGGGCGCGGAGGTCGGCGCCCTCATCCGGGAGGCCGGCCGGACTTTCGCGCCCGGCGAGACGATGATCTACCTCGAGGCGCCGGCGAGCGGCACGTTCGAGATCCCGGACATCGCCGGCATCGTCGACGAGGCGCGGCGGGCGGGCATCCGCACCGTGATGGACAACACCTGGGGCAGCCACGTGCGCTTCCGGCCCCTCGACCACGGCATCGGGATCGCGATCCAGGCGACGACGAAGTACGAGGGCGGCTACGGCGACACGCCGAGCGGCGTCGCGGTCGCGCGCGACGAGGCCGACCTCGCCCGCCTGCGCCGGCAGCTCCGGATCGGCGGCCACGGGGCGGTGTCGCCCCAGACCTGCACCCGCCTGTTCCACCGGGTCGACAGCGCGGAAAGCCGTCTGGCGCGGCACGAGGCCGCCGCCGCCTCGCTGATGCGGTGGTTCGAGGGCAAAGCCGTCACGGCCGACATCCTGAGCCCGGCCCGGGCGGCGAGCCCGCACCACGCCCGCTTCCGGCAGTATTTCGGCGCCGGCAACAGCCTGTTCACGGTCGTGTTCGACGAGGGACTCCCGGTCGGGCGGATCCACGCCTTCGTCGATGCGCTCCTGCTGTTCCGCGTCGCCGAGAGCTGGGGCGGCCACGTCTCGCTGGTGCTGCCGGTCCATCCGCGCCGTGATCCGGCCAGCCTGCCGAAAGGCGCGATGTTCCGCTTCAATGCCGGCCTGGAGGAGGCCGACGACCTGATCGCCGACCTCGATCAGGCCGCCCGGGCCGCCCTGCCCTGAGGGCCTACGGGTAACCGAAGCGGGCCTTCGCGGCGGCCAGCAGGTGCAGGGCCTCGCCGTCCCGGCCGGCCGCGCAGGCGGCGGAGGCGTTGGCGAGGTCGGCCGAGAAGCGCTTGCCGACCGGGGCGTTGAGATTGCCGGTGGCGACGTCGCTGTCCACGATGGCCTGGGTGCGGGCGATGGCCGGGCCGCAGCCGGTGCCGGCGGGCAGCGCACCGGCCGGAGCCGCGGCGACCGGGCCGAGCGCGGCGGCGGGCGGCGGGACGGCCGGCTTCGACTGGCAGGCGGCGAGGGCGAGGAGGGCCGCGAGGGCGAGCCCGGGCTTCAAGTGCGACACGGGGAAAGCTCCACCTTGTGATTGAGCACGTAAGGCCGAGCTTGTGGCAAGCGTGACCGGACCGGTCAATCGCAGGCCGACGCGGTGACGGCCGCGGCTTGTCATCGCGCTCGCCTCCCGGTACACAGACCATCCTCGCACCGGGTCCAGCACCCTTCAGGAGACGCGAGCCGTGGCTCATGCCGGCTCCCCGCTGACGCTTCCGACGACCGCCCTCTCGGCGGCGCGGGCGCGCGCGCTCCTCCTCGGCGGCCTTCTTCTCCTTACCAGCCCCTGAGGGCCGTCCGGGCGCGCGCCTGGGCCCTTGGGGGGTCTGAGACCGAGAGACTTCTTGCACGCCGCGCCCGCGCGACCTCCGATCCCGGGCGAACCAGGATTCCAGACCATGACCGACCAAGCTGCCCGCACCCCCTCGTCCGCCGAGCGCGTGCTGATCTTCGACACCACCCTGCGCGATGGCGAGCAGTGCCCCGGTGCCACCATGACGCTTGAGGAGAAGCTGGCGGTGGCCGAGATGCTCGACGCGATGGGCGTCGACATCATCGAGGCCGGCTTCCCGATCGCCTCCAACGGCGATTTCGAGGCGGTGGCGGAGATCGCCCGCCGCTCCAAGTCCGCGGTGATCGCCGGCTTGGCCCGGGCGATCCCGGCCGACATCGCGCGCGCCGGCGAGGCGGTGCGCTTCGCGCGTCGCGGGCGCATCCACACCTTTGTGTCGACCTCGCCGATCCATCTGGCGCACCAGATGCGCAAGACAGAGGACGAGGTCCTGGAGATCGTCCTGAAGACCGTGGCCCAGGCCCGCGACCTGGTCGAGGACGTCGAGTGGTCGGCGATGGACGCGACCCGCACGCCGATCGATTACCTGTGCCGCTGCGTCGAGGCGGCGATCCGGGCCGGCGCCACCACCATCAACCTGCCCGACACGGTCGGCTACGCCACCCCCGACGAGTACCGGGCGATGTTCCGCGCCGTCCGCGAGCGGGTGCCGAATTCCGACAAGGCGGTGTTCTCGGTCCATTGCCACAACGATCTGGGCCTGGCGGTGGCCAACTCGCTGGCCGGCATCGAGGGCGGCGCGCGCCAGATCGAGTGCACCATCAACGGCATCGGCGAGCGGGCCGGCAACGCCGCGCTGGAGGAGATCGTGATGGCGATCAAGACCCGCGCCGACGTGCTGCCCTACGCCACCGGCATCGACACCACCCAGCTGGTGCGCGCCTCGAAGCTGGTGGCCGGCGCCACCCACTTCCCGGTCCAGTACAACAAGGCGATCGTCGGCCGGAACGCCTTCGCCCACGAGAGCGGCATCCACCAGGACGGGATGCTGAAGAACCAGACCACCTACGAGATCATGACGCCGGAATCGGTCGGCGTGCACAAGACCTCCCTGGTGATGGGCAAGCATTCGGGCCGCGCCGCCTTCCGCTCGAAGCTCGACGACATGGGCTACCGCCTGTCCGACAACCAGTTCCAGGACGCGTTCGAACGGTTCAAGGCGCTGGCCGACCGCAAGAAGCACGTCTACGACGAGGACATCGAGGCCCTGGTCGACGAGAACCTGGCCACCGCCCACGACCGCATCAAGCTCGTCTCCCTGACGGTGGTCGCCGGCACCCGCGGCCCGCAGCGGGCGACGATGAAGCTCGACATCGAGGGCCGCACGGTCACCGAGGAGGTCGACGGCAACGGCCCGGTCGACGCGGTGTTCAACGCCATCCAGGCCCTGGTGCCGCACGAGGCCGCGCTGGAGCTCTACGACGTCCACGCGGTGACCGGCGGCAGCGACGCCCAGGCCGAGGTCTCGGTGCGCCTGCGCCAGGACGACCGCATCGTCACCGCCCGCGGCGCCGACCCGGACACCCTGGTCGCCTCGGCCAAGGCCTACCTCGCCGCGCTGAACAAGCTGATGGCCGGCGCCAGCCGCCTGCACGCCCAGCACGCCGCCGCGGAGTAAGACCGCGGCGCCTTCGAACCGACGCGTTCGAAGGCGCCGGCCGAGCCCGAACGGTCTGCGCCGCAGGCGCTGATGCATCGGCGCGCGGGTGTAAGACCCCAGCCGGCAAAAAATCGAGCGGCCGGCAGGATCGGGACTGGACAGCCCCCCGCCGGCCCATTAAACGACCCTCACCGCCGGGGCGGTTTGGTGGCTTCCCCGGAGGCGCTCTTGTGAGAGCGGGCGCATAGCTCAGTTGGTAGAGCAGCTGACTCTTAATCAGCGGGTCCTAGGTTCGAGCCCTAGTGCGCCCACCACACAATCAAGTTACTCTCAGGGTGACTTGTACCGACAATCCTTCGGATTGGCGGCACCAGAGGAGCGGTTGGTGGCCGTTCCCCTTTCGCTCTCGCGGGCGACGGGCGCATAGCTCAGTTGGTAGAGCAGCTGACTCTTAATCAGCGGGTCCTAGGTTCGAGCCCTAGTGCGCCCACCATTCTTCCCAATCCCGACAGTCAATCGAGCCCGGCAGGGCGAGGTTTCCATCCTCGCGACGCGGCAAGACCCCATCCCGAGGCGACCGTGACGGTCGTGCTGCTGCACGGGTTGGGACGGACGCGACGCAGCATGGCGCGGCTCGCGGCGCGCCTCGGGGCGGCCGGCTACCGCGTCGAGACCCTCGGTTACCCCTCCGGCCGCCTCGGCATCGCGGCTTGCGCCGAGCACCTGCGGCCGTCCGTGTCGGCGATCCGGCTTCGGGCCGGAGCCCCGATCGTGCTCGTCGGGCATTCCATGGGCGGCCTCGTCGCCCGGCATCTCGCTGCCGCGGATCCCGACCTGGCGGCCGGCCTCGTGATGCTCGGCACGCCGAACCGCGGCAGCGAGGCGGCCGATCTGGTCTCGGCCACCCGGCTCGGGCGGGCGGTGCTCGGTCCGGCCCTCCACGACCTGCGGGTCGACGCCGCCGGGGCGATCCCGGTGCCGACCTGCCCGATGGCGGTCGTCGCCGGCACGCGGGCGCTCATCCCGTTCTTCCGCCGCCGGATCCCGAAGCCGCATGACGGCCTGGTCAGCCTGGAGCGCGCCCGGCTCGGCGCCGGCGAGCGCTGGCACGCGGTGCCGGGCGACCACACGCGTCTCATGGACCATCCCGGAACGGTGGCCGCAATCCTGGAGGCCTTGTCGGCCTGGATCCCCTCCTCCGATCGAGAGGACCCGCCGCGGCGATGATCGACGGTCATGGCGCCCTCGCCTCCCCCGCTCTCCGGCGAGAGAGGACCGGCCGGTCAATGACCGCCCGGAATGCGCGCGATCACCTTGATCTCGAAGTCGAAGCCCGCGAGCCAGGTCACGCCGACCGCCGTCCAGTTCGGATAGGGCGCCGCGCCGATTACCGTGTCGCGCACCCGCATCACCGTATCGAACTGCGCCGCCGGATCGGTGTGGAAGGTCGTCACGTCGACGACGTCGTCGAAGGTGCAACCCGCCGCCTCCAGCACCGCCGCGAGCCGGGCGAAGGCCCGGGCAACCTGGGCCTCGAACTCGGGCTCCGGCGAACCGTCCTCGCGGCTGCCGACCTGCCCCGAGACGAACAGGAGGTCGCCGGAGCGGATCGCCGCCGAGTAGCGGTGCTTCTCGTAGAGGGCCTGGCGGCCGGGCGGAAACACGGCGTCGCGCCTGGAACGAGCCTGCGTCATGGTTTGCTCCCCTGGTCCTCACGTTGATATACGGCTCGTATGCGATTGAGCACGGATACGCGGCGTATGTCAAATCGCATACGGTCCGTATGTGGAAGGAGTGGGACAGGGTGGCCGGACGACGCGCGCAGATGATGGAGGAGACGCGAGCCAAGCTGATCCGGGCCGCCCGGACGGCCTTCGCGGAGAAGGGCTATGCCGCCGCCTCGATGGACGACCTGACCGCCGAGGCCGGGCTGACGCGGGGCGCGCTCTATCACAATTTCGGCGACAAGAAGGGCCTGCTCCAGGCGGTCATCGAGCAGATCGACGCCGAGATGGCGGCGCGCTTGGCCGTGATCGGCGAGCGGGCCTCGCACCCGTGGCGCGGGCTCCTCGACGAGTACCGGGCCTATATCGAGATGGCGCTGGAGCCGGAGATCCAGCGCATCCTGCTCCTCGACGGCCCGGCGGTGCTGGGCGATCCCTCGCGCTGGCCGAGCCAGAATGCCTGCCTCGCCGAGACGACCCGGCGCATCCGGATCCTGGTCGAGGACGGGGCGATCCCCCCGGTGGATGCGGAGGCCGCCGCCCGGCTCCTCAACGGCGCCTCGCTCCATGCCGCCCTCTGGGTCGCGGCGTCGGACGCGCCGGAAGCGACCCTGGGCAAGGCGCTCGAGGCCTTCCGGCGGCTGGCCGAGGGGCTGGCGCGGGCGTGAGGATCGTGGGCAGTCCCGCCCGTCCGATCACGGGCATTGGGATCGTGGTACCAGACCGGAACGAGCAAGGGGGCCCGCGAAGGCCCCCTGATCCCTACCGAACGCTTTCCCGCCCGGCTATGGCCCCCTCTTGGAGACCACGGGGCTTCGAACCTCTGTCTTTAAGATCTGCGTCGTAGCATGGGCTTGGTATCACCCGGCGCTACGACGGCCCCTCGCGGGATCTTAGACGCGGATCGTTGCCGAGATCCGCTAACGACGAGGTATATGGGACATCACAGGTGTCTCAACAACACCGAAAGGCCCATCGCCTTCAAGACATAGCCACGAATGATCTTGATGGTTTCGCCATCCAGGGGAGTATAGAGATATGTGCGATTGCCGGTCGCCGACTTCCCGGTCCTGATAAAATCCAGGCGATGGAAGGCGACGGTGTTCACCCTGTCGCCCTTGACCCAGACGCCATCGCTGTCCCACGGCTCAGGAAGCTGAGGCCGCAGGTTGATCTGCTTATGATAGGGCATAACCGGATCGGGGGCATCCGTGCTCAGTGCGACGACCGTGCATAATCCCGGACGCGCTGCGATTTTCGGGCTGATGACCACGCAGGGCCGGCGCTTGACCATTTCCGGCACCTTGAAGCCTACGTTGAAATCGCACATCACGACGGCACCAAGTGCCGGATGCTCTCGTATAGCCACCACGAACCCTTATTCTTATATGCCCCGATATCTCCCGGCGATCTTGCCGCGATGCCCGCCGCACACGTGAGATCAAGTCCTCGCATATCGCAGCGGAACTTGCAGGCATATCGCAAAACGACATGACCGCGATGAGAACCGCGACATTTCACGACGCCTTATCAGAAGGCAATGATCTGAATCAAGTCGATGATCTCACCGTATTTTCGGCATATCTCCTTGCGACAATCCGCGATCGATATGAAATCGTCATACGATGCGCGTCAACAAGAACACGAACGAAATTTCCAATTATTAATGTTAGATCTTCATCGTTCTGGCATGATCGAGTTCGACACTCATCGATGAAAGCTGGAATTATCGGCCGATTTTCAGAGCCGGGACAGATCGGCATTCAGGCTCGTCGCCACCGAACCAGCCGCCGCCGAACCGCTCGACCTGCGGCCGGACCGCCCCCAACTTGACACCCGCCCCCAC
>NZ_LABZ01000265.1 GCF_001043955.1 Methylobacterium tarhaniae
GGACGAAGCGGGCGCCGGCCAGGCGGTACAGGAGGTCGTCGCGGAAGCGGCCCTCGCGCACCAGAGCGGCGAGGTCGCGATGCGTCGCCGCGATCACCCGGATGTCGACCGCCTGCGGCATCGTCGCGCCGAGCGCCGTCACCTCGCGCTCGGCCAGAACCCGCAGGAGCCGCGTCTGCGCGGCGAGCGGCATGTCGCCGATCTCGTCGAGGAACAGCGTGCCGCCATCGGCCTGCTGCACCAGGCCGGTCTTGCCCCTGGCCGCCGCGCCCGTGAAGGCGCCCGCCTCGTGGCCGAACAGCTCGGACTCGATCAGGCTCTCGGGCAGGGCGGCGCAGTTGACCGCCACGAAGGGCTTCCCCGCGCGGGCCGAGGCCCGGTGCAGCGACTTGGCGAAGAACTCCTTGCCGCTGCCGGTCTCGCCGCCGATCAGGAGGCTCACCCCCGCCGCGAAGAGGCGCGAGGCTTGGCCCGCCATCAGGGCGAGGGCGGGGTCGCCGCCGGCGAGGTCGGGCGGCGGAGCGGCCGCGGGGCGCGTCGTCCGGGCGGGGGCGGCCGCCGGCTCCAGCGCCAGGGCGTAGAAGCGCTCGCCCCCGCGCAAGCGCAGCACCCGCCGCTCGACCGGGACCGCCCGGGTGAAGCGCGGCAGGTCGTCCACCGAGACCTCGAACAGCGCGTCGAGGCGCAGGCCGAGCCCGGCATGGCCGCCAGAGGCCGCGCGCAGGTTCGCCGCCCCGCGCGGGTGGTGCAGGGCGCGGTCGATCAGCGCCCGCGCCCGGCTGTTGAAGCCGAGGATGCGGCCGCCCGCATCCACCGCCAGGGCCAGCTCGGGCTCGATGTCGGCGAATTCGGGCGAGCGCGACAGGTGGAGGATCCACTCGCGCCGGAAGCCGTTATGCAGGCTCGCGGTCTCGATCCGGTGCGCGAAGGAGGTGACGAGCTGGAGCGCGAGGTGCTGGCTGGCCTTCGGCGCCGGCGCCTGCAGCGCCGAGATGTCGAGCACCGCGGCGAGCGTACCGTCGGCGGCGTAGACCGGCGCCGCGGTGCAGGTGAGCCCGATATGGTCGCCGGCGAAATGGTCGTCGAGATGCACCGACAGCGCCTCGCCGGTGGCGATGCAGGTGCCCACCGCGCAGGTGCCGGCGAGGTGCTCGTTCCAGTCCGAGCCGCGATACAGCCCGGCGCGGCGCAGCTCGCCGTCGCGGCCGGAATCGCCGATGAAGTCGACGGCGACGCCGCGAGCATCGGCCAGGATCAGCACGTAGCCGAGGCCCGAGACCTGCCGGTAGAGCGCCTCGACGCCGAACCGCGCCACGCGGATCAGGTCGTCGAGGGCGTCGCGATGCTCGCGCAGGCGCTGATGGGTGTGGATGTAGGCGCGACGCGGCGCGGCGGGGTCGAGCCGGTACTCGCCCAGGCACCGCTGCCACGACTGGCTGATCAGCGGGTCGCGCGCCCCGCCGCCGCCGCTCGCCGCCCGGACGAGCTCGTCGATGTGGGCCATCACGGCAGGCCGCATCGTGTCCTCCCCGACCTTTTCGCCCATACTGCGCGCGAATGGCGGAGGGGGAAAGGCCGGGCCGGCCGAGCCGGGGCTCAGGCGGGGAACACCGCGAAACCGTCCTCCTGCACCCGGTCGAGGATCCGGCGATAGGCCGGCTCGCACGGCATGCCGGCCGCGATCCGTCCGTATTGCAAGCCGTCCGGGGCGCCGCGCTCCGGCACCAGGGCGAGGGGCGTCGCGGCGGGGGTGAGCTGTGCGCCTCGGCCCGACACCAGGGTGGTCAGGATGCCGAACAGCTCGCCCTGGATGGTCGGCCGGCCGAGCATGGCGAGCCGGTACTGCCCCTGGAACTCGGTGACGAGATAGATGTGGCCCGACTGGTTGGGCACCGAGACGGTGCCGGTCTGGGCGAAGGGCGCGTCCAGGCGCTCCGCCTCGCGGAAGACCAGCCGGGCGCCCTCGTCGTCCCAGGCGATCTCGGTCCGGTAGGCGAAGATCGCGCCGGCCTGCCCGAAGGAGGGCCGGAGCGTGAGGTAGCGCCCTTCGAGGAAGGCCACCGCCGCGCGGGTATAGGAGCCGAAGGCCTCCGGGGCCTGGCGGGGCGCCGCCTCCCGGCGCGGCGCGGGCCGCCTCAGGGGCAGGCCCAGGGCCTCCTCGAGGCGGACCGTCGTCGCCAGCGTGAACGGCCGGCGGCCGGACAGGGCCTTCTCCAGGGTCGAGATGCTGATGCGCGCCGCATCCGCCAGGGCCTGGCGCGACAGGCGCCGGCGGGCCAGGGCCTCCCGCACCGCATCGGCCACCGCCCGGCTCTGCCCCTCGGTCAGGGCGGCTTCGTCGGTCTCGGGCACTGTCTCGAAGGGCGGCATTCGGCGGGATTCGGAGGGAACCCGTGCGGGTCCGGACGGATCCGCACGAAACCGCACAGCTCCTCCGGCGTCAAGGTTCGGCCTTGAGCCGCCGGAGGTTCGCGCCCGGGTCGAGGGTGCTCCGTGACCGGAGACGAGCGGCCGGCCAAGCCCGCGACCGCCCGACCATTCGGGGTGCGGATTCCGGTCCGGGATCCCGACCTCGCCGGTTCGCGGTTGCTGGCAGATCGAGCAACTTGCTATCAATGACCTCAGGCTATCGAGGTCTGCCGTCATGCCCGCCGTCACCATCCGCAAACTCTCCGCGGAAGCGCACCGCGCCCTGAAGGTCCGCGCCGCACAGCACGGGCGCAGTACGGAAGCCGAGATGCGCGACATCCTGGAAGCGGCCGTGCGTCCGCCCCATCGCGTCAAGCTCGGCTCGTTGCTGGCCTCGATCGGCCGCGAGGCGGACCTGACGGAGTCGGAGGCGGAGCATTTCGACCGGCTCCGGGACAAGACCCCGGCCGAGCCGGTGAAGCTCCGGTGATCCTGCTCGATACCGACCTCGTGTCCGAACCCCTGAAGCCCGCACCCGATCCGCACGTGCTCGCCTGGATCGATGCCCAGGCGATCGACACGCTTTTCCTGTCGGCGGTCACCGTGGCCGAACTCCGGTTCGGAGTCGCCGCCATGCCGTCGGGCAAACGGCGCGACACCCTGCGCCGACGTCTGGAGGTCGAGGTGCTGCCGCTGTTCGAGAACCGGGTCCTGGCCTTCGACATGGCTGCCGCGCAGGCCTATGCCGACCTCATGGCCTGCGCGAGGGAGGCTGGCCGGGCGATCGGCACGGCGGACGGCTACATCGCCGCCACGGCGGCGTCGCGGGGCTTGCTGGTCGCCACCCGCGACACCCGCCATTTCGAGGCCGCCGGGTTGCCCACGATCAACCCGTGGCAGCCCGCGACCTGAGACGGTGCGCGCGACCGATCCGGAGGCGAGGCGCCGGACCGGGTTCGCCGGGGCGGCCGCCGGTTCCGCTGAGAGCCCGCGGGGCATCGAGATGCCAGGCGGGCGACGCGAGCGGCCTGCCGGCGCGGATCCGCTCAGTCTCGCGGTGCATCGGCCACCGCCTCCACCAGCAGGCGCTCGGGACCCGGGACGAGGGCGTCGAGCGGCCAGCAGGTGGCGAGGACGAGGCGCCGCCCCGGCGCGTCCGGATCGAGGCCGGATTGGTCCCAGCGCGCGATCCGGGACCCGGTGACCCGGAAGCGGATGGTGGTGCCGTCCCGGCGCCGCACCTCGACGGGATCGCCGGGGCGGAGGCGGCCGAGGTTGCGGAACTGGGTGTCGCGGTGGGCGGCATAGATTGCGGTTCCGGGCTCGCCGGCGTCCGGCGTGCCCTCGACCTGGCCCGGCCCGAAGGCCAGGGCCTGCCCGCTCGCCCCGGCCAGCACCAGATAGGTCTCGCCGAGGCTGGGGAGGGCGAGCCGGGCGACCGGCACCGTGTCGGCCCAGGGCCAGGGGCGGACCGGCCCGCCCTCCGCGAGGCTGCGGTCGAAGGCGCGGGCGAGCAGCGCCTGCGCCAGGGCGGCCTTGGCGGGGATCCAGGCCCCCTGCGCCACGAGGGCGAGGCCGCAGGCCGCGAGGAGCGGGGCGAGCGCCCTCACCGCGCGACCCGCCGTCCACGGGACCACGCGAGCAGGGCGAGGCCGAGGAGAGCCGCCCCGAGCATCAGCCGGATCCCGGATTCCGTGCCGGTCTGCGGCAGGGCGATCGCGCGGGAGGCCGCCGGGACCAGCTCGGCCGGGTCCAGCCCGGCCCTGCGCCCGGGCGGAATCGCGGCGGGGGCCGGCGGGAGGTCCTGTCCGAACAGGGCCGCGAAGTCCCAGCCGGCCGGCAGGTTGAGCGGCAGGTCGGTGCGCGCGAGGCGCGCGCCCGCGGGCCGGCGCGGCGTGGCATCGATGGCGACGAGGGAGGTCAGGCGCGTCGTCAGCCCGTGGGCGAGGGCGAGGCGCAGGATCGCGGCGTCGGCGGCCTCCGGGGTCATCCGCCCGGTGATCCGCGCGGTCTCGGCCTCGCCGATCCGGGCCCGGGCCCAGACCTTGCCGATGCCGGCGCCGTCCTGCGCCCCGTCGAGGGTCAGCACCCTGCGCCAGGGCCGGCCGCCGATCCGCCCGGTGAGGGTCAAGGTGCCCTTGGCCTCCCGCATCCGCGCGGCGACCGTCACCGGCTCGCCGCGATAGAGGTCCGGCAGCTCCGCGGGGCTGGCCTCGGCCTCCTCCGAAAAGGTCGCGGCCAGGTCCGTGACGACCGGGCTCTCGAGCTTGACCAGGAGGTCGCGCATGCGGTCGGCGACCTGGTCGGCCGTCGAGATCTGGGTGAAGGTGCCGCGGCCGAGCTCGGCGGCGTGGCGCATCAGGTGGCCGTTCGGGGCCGAGCCGATCCCGACCATGAACAACCGCGTGCGCCCGCGCCCCTCCGCGATGGCGGAGAAGATCCGCGCCTCGTCGCCGATCGCGCCGTCGGTGAGGAACACGACCTGCCGCACCCGGCCCGTCTCCTCCGGATCGGCGTCCCGCAGGGCCGCCTGGAGCGGCGCCAGCATCTCGGTGCCGCCGCGCGCCTCCAGCCCGGCGACGAAGCGTTTCGCCTCGGCGAGACGGTTCTCGTCGGCGGCCACGAGATCGGGAAAGACCGTCTCCATCGTGTCGTCGAAGCGGATCACGTTGAACCGGTCGCCCGGGCGCAGCCGGTCGAGGCCGACGAGCAGGCTCGCCTTGGCCTGACGGATCGAGGTGCCGCCCATCGAGCCCGAATTGTCGATGACGAAGATCACGTCCCGCGGCATCGGGGCGGCCGGGATCGCCGTCACGGGCGGGGTCACGACGGCGAGCACGGCATCCGTCCCGTCGGCCCGTTCGCGGAACAGGCCGACGGCCGGGCCCGCCCCGGGGGCGGGCGTCCAGGTCAGCTCGAAATCCCGGTCGGCCGCGGTGGCGCCGTCGCGCAGGGCGATGCGGCGCTCGCTCTCCGAGGGAGCCTCGACGGTGATCGCGTGGGTGGCGCTCGAGACCGCGCCGAGGGCGAAGCCGGCCTTGAGGTCGATCGAGAGCGTCAGCGGGTTGACCGGCGCGTGGCGCGCCGGATCGAGCACCGGCGCCGCGATGGCGTGCCGGTCGGGCACGGGGTCGGGCATGGTGCCGGGATCGTGCGGGCCGTCCGCGGCGGGCATGACGGCCGGCGGGGCCGGGCTGTAGCGCGGGCCCGCGACGGTCGGCAGGCGCAGGGAATAGGTGTCGCCGGAGCGCCGCACGCCCTGCTGGTACTGGATCTGGACCAGCACGGTCTCGCCGGGGCCGATATTGGCGACCGCGTTGGTGAACAGGTTCGGCCGCTGCTGCTCGGTCAGCGCCGCCGCCTTGCCCTCGGCCCGGGCCGCCTCGTAGTCGCGCCGCGCCGCCTGCCGCTCGCGGATGTCGGCGACGATCACCCGGTCGCCGACGACGAGCCGCATCGCGTCGACGGCGGCATCCTCCGGCAGGGGGAACAGGTAGGTGCCCTCGACCCACTCCGCGGTGGTGTTGCGGAAGGCCTGGGTGATCGTGGCCCGCGCCGTCGGGCCGCTGACCGCGATGGCCGCGTCGGCGGCGAGCCGCGGCGCCTCGACCGGGGCGGCGGCGCCATGGCGCAGGAGCAGGGTGCCGCCGCCCTCCTCGGACCGGGCCGGCGGTGCGCCGAGCATCGCGAAGAGGGCCGCGATCAGCGGGCCGATGAGGAGGTTGCGGGGCAGCGGGTTGCGGCTGGAGCATCGGGACACGGGGAGCCTCCCTGGGGGTCTGCGCCGGCGCAGGGCCGGCCGACCCGGAGGCTCGCCCGGGCGGGGAATCGCCGCCACGGGACGCTTCGCCCACCTTCCGGCCGGTTCCGGAACGGCGCGTCCGCACCGGTGCGGGGCGGGGCGCCGGAGCGGCCGGGCGGTGAGGTTCCGTCCGGATCCGTCCGCGGGAGCCGGGGCCCGCTCGACCGCGTGCCGCGCGAACGCCTGACGGCCGGCGCCCGCGATGGCGCGCAGGGTCTCGAGCGCGGAGAAGCGAGGCTCCGTGGCCGTCGACCGCTCCGTTCGTGCGGGGAACGGATCGTCTGGTTCGACGGGAGGGCGAGGTCTAAGGCAGCGCGAGGATGTCCGCGAACAGGCGGTGCCATGCCGCCCCGTCCATCTCGACCAGGCCGAGGCTGCGCAGGAAGAAGGCGCCCTCGGCGGCGAAGAAGGCCACCTGCGCCCGGCGCCCCGCCTCGGAGGCGGGATCGAACCGGCCGGTCCATTCGGCATACCAGGCGCGGACGCGATGCAGGTGCTCGGGCGATTGCAGCAGGGTCACGAGCATGCCGGCCATCTTGGTCTGGGTTGCCTCGTCGAGCCGGCCCAGGGCGGCGACGTAGCCGCGCGTGTGCTCCAGGGTGCCGGCCTCCGGCGGCAGGGCCCGGGCGAGCTCGGCGTCGAAGGCCGTCATCCAGCGCTCGATCATCGCGGCGACGAGATCGTCCTTGCTGCCGAAGCAATATTGCAGGCCGCCCTTGGTGATGCCGGCGGCCTTGGCCACCGCCTCGAAGGTCAGCGCGGTGGCGCCGTCGCGCCGCACGATCACCTCGGCGGCGTCCAGCACCTTCTCCCGGTCGATGGTCCTCGGACGACCCATCCGGCGCTTCCTTTCAATCCATGCGGATGGATTTAAATATGGGATCGATCCCGCGCAACCGGTTCCGTCGGCCTGGCCCCCAAGCGGGCCTATGGTCTGGGCGCGCATTCCGGTCCACCGCCGGGCAGGCCGCCCGGATCGCCCGCCTGTCACGTCCTGGCGGACGGGCTCGCCCGCTCGCACCGCCGCATGCGGCGCTCAGGTCCGGCCATCCTCCGGCCCCGGGATCGGGCCGATCGGAGGGCCCGGGCGCGTGGCGCCGTCGATGATGGCCTCCCAGGACTTTCCCTGCGCCCGCAGGAAATCGATCGTCGGACCCTGCGGGTTGCCGTAGACCCGGACCGTCCGCTCCTCGATGAGGGTCCGGTGCGGCTCCGGCGTCAGACCCTTGTAATGCACGGCCAGGCGGCGGCGTTCCGCGTGGACGTCCCGGGCGATGGCCTCGGGTGGGTGGCCGTCGCGGCGCATCGCGTCGACGCGGGCGCGCAGGCCGCGCACGGCCTCCTCGTAGCGATCCCGCAGGCTCATCGGTGCGCACCCGCGATCGGCGGTCCCTCGCAGGCCCGCGCGCCCTTCCAGGCGACGGCGAAGCCGGCATCGATGACGTAGGCCGTCCCGGTTTCGTCACGCCGGTACCAGCCGTTCCGCGTCGGCACGTGGCCCTTGCCGTGAACAGCCGTCGTCACGTGGCCCAGGATGGTGGCGACGACATCGGCCGGGCCGTGCTGCCGCAACTCGGCCGCCGTCATCGTTCCGCGCTCGGCGAAGACGTCGATCAGCGCGAGGGACCGGTCCTCCGGAAAAGTCCGCTTGCGGGCCCCGATCTGCCGGCGCGCCCTGTAGGCCGCGGCTGCCCAGTCCATCGGTGTCCCACTCCTCGGCATCCCGGTCCGTGGCGGGGAGCATCGGTGGCGCGCCGGCGATGTCAAGGTCCTGCGCCGGGCCGGTCGCCGGGGCGGCCGGACCGGATCTCGCCGCGGTCCAGTGCGCCCAGCCGGTCCTGGATCGCCTCGCGGGCATGCGCAATGGCGGTGCCGGTCAGGGCGGCCGCGCCGCCCTCGGTGACGGTCTCGTCGCGCAGGGCCGCGCCGACGAGGCGGCGCAGGTCGCGCGTCAGCGCCTCGAGCCCGGCCCGGTCGGCACTGCCGGCCTGGTCCGCGAGGGCGACCAGGCGCTTGACCAGGCGCCGCTCCCGCGCCACGCGGCGGCGATGGCCGTGGCTCACCGCCAGGGCCAGGGCCGAGCCGGCGAGGCTTAAGCCGATCCCGCCGAGATAGAGGTAGTTCTGCGACGTATCGAAGAAGCTCTGGTCGCCGTTGTTGAGGTAGGCGGCCACGCCGGGATGGACGGGCAGGAGCGGCGCCTTCTCGTCGAGGTCCGGCGCCTCGATCTGGTCGGCGAAGGGGGTCGCGGCGGTCAGCATCCCGCGGGCGGTGAAGACCGAGCGGGCGACCGCCGCCGCCACGATGTCGAGCATCGACCGCCCGACGACGAGCCGGTAGGTCACAACCAGGCTGTCGACGCTGGCGGCCGGCACGGCCGGCTGGCCGCGGAACGCGCCGACCGGCACCTCGATCGTTTCCAGGCCCGGATGGCGGCGATGGATCGCCTCGCCCTCGTCGAAGGCGAGCAGGGTCGGGGTGCCCCGGCTCGCCCGCGCGACCGCCGCCACGGCGTCGACCGCCTGCCCCGGGCCGATCGGCCCGACCGCGAAGATCGCGGCCGCCCGCTGGTCCCGGATCGCCCGGCCGAGGGCGGGCGGGTCGAGGAAGAGCGTCTCGACCCGGGTGCCCGGCACGCCGACATAGTCGAGCAGGAGGGCGAGGAGACGGGCGTCGTCGGCCTGGAACGGGCCCGCCGGGATCGCCACCGCCCGGCCGGCGAGCTGGCTGAGATGGGTGACCGGGCTGTGCGGCGGCAGCACGACGGCGACCACGTCGCGGCGCAGGACCGCGACGGTCTGGCCGTTGGCGGGCGGGGGCAGGTCGCTGCGGATCACCGCGAGGTCGACGCGGCCGGCCTCCAGCGCCCGGGCGTTCTCGGCCAGGCTCGGCTCCTCCACCGGGAGGAGCCGCACCCGCGGATGCAGCCGGGCATTCGCCGCCGCGAAGGCGGCGATCAGGCGGTGGAGCGCGCTGCCGGGCGGGCCGGTGGTGACGCGCAGCTCCGCATGGGCGAGCCCGACATAGAGCGCCGCCACGGTCAGGCCCGCGAGACCGAGAAGCCCGGCGGTCGCCCGAAGGATCATGGCGGCGCCCGCCTCACCAGCGGCGGTAGCCGCGCCGGACCACCACGCCGCGCGGCCCGTAATAGCCCCGGCGCACCACCACCGCGCGCCGCGGGCCGTAATAGCCCCGGCGGACGCCCACGGCGCCGCGCGGGCCGACGCAGCCGGCCCGGTAGACGCCCCGGGCGCAGACCACGGCCTCCGCCGGGCTCGGCGCGAGGGTGACGATACCGGCGGTGAGGGAGGCGACGAGGCCGGCGACGAGCAGCAGGACGGGCCTCGGGATGCGGATGTGCGTCATGACGGATTCTCCTTCGTGAGCGGGGTGGGTCACGGATGGGCCAGCAGCCGGAGGCAGGTGCCGGCCTTCTCGGCGGCCGGGCGGGCCTCGGCCTCGCTGAGCCGGCCGGCCTCGACCAGGGAGCGCGTCTCGGCCACGACGGTGTCGCGCAGCGTCTCCAGGCTCTTCATGTTCCGGATCGAGGCGTCGTAGATCATCTTCGAGTCGGCCGGCAGGCCGGCGGCGCAGTGGGTCGAGGCGCTGTTGGCCTGCGCCACCTGCGTGGGAGCGGCCGGCTTGCCCGCCGCTCCGGCCGCCGGGGCGGGAGCAGCGGGCACCGCCGCGGGGGCGGCTGCCGGGGCCGGCGCGGCCGCCACGGCGGCGCCCGTGCCGACGGCCGCCGCGGCCAAGGCCGGGGCGGCGGCGAGGAAAGGGGCGCAGCGCCAGCACCGGCCCACGAACGCCTCGCGGGCCACGAGGGGCGCCCGGATCCCGCCGACCGCGATGCCGCGCCAGTCGCGCGCGACCCAGAACGCCTCGGCGGGCCACGCGGCCCCGAGGCCGACGGCCGCCGCCAGCAGGCTCATGCCGATCCGTGTCATCTGATCCTCCCTCGGTCGTCGGATCTCGCGGCGGCCGCTCCGCCGGGAGCTTGCTCGGAGGCCCGGGCTTTCAGAGCCCTGGCTTCGCGAAAGGCACCGGTGCGGCGCCGGCCGCGCCGGTCGCCGTGAAGGTCTGGTCGTCGAGGGGCGCGTCGAGGCGCCAGTCGCCGAAGGCCACGCCGCTGCGGGGCCTGCCGGGGGCGTTGGTCTCGGTCACCCAGAGCTGGCGCGGCAGCCGGTCCTGCGCGCCGATCCAGATCTGGCCCTGCGCGTCCGGGCCGGCGAAGGCGACCACCTCGGTCTCGACCCCGCCCACGAGCCGCGACGCGCCGACCACGAAGGCCCGGGTCAGCCCGGCCGTCAGGCCCTGGACGGGATCGGCGAGCAGCATGTCGGCGAAGGCCTGGCTCTGGCCCGCCGCCGCCGTCTCGGCCCTCAGCACCGCCTCGAGTCCGGCCGGGGCGGGCGCCGTCGCGACCGTGTGGGCGAGGGGCCGGAACAGCGTCATGGTGCGCCCGTCGCTGACGAAGAGCGCAGGCGCGCCGTCCCCCACCGTCTCGATGCGCAGCCGGTCCGGGCGGCTTAAGGACACGCGGCTCTGCACCGTGTAGAGCACCGACTGTCCCTCCGCGCTCGGCACGTCGTGCAGCGCCGTGGCGGTGAAGCTCAGGGATTGCGCCGCCGCGAGCGTCGCGCCGGCCCCGCGCAGCAGGGCGAGGGCGGCCGGATCGACCGCCGCGGCCCGGGTCTGGGCTCGAGCCGTCGCTTCAGCCGTTGCTTGGCCTTGGCCTTGGGCTTGGGCTTGGGCCTGGAGCGGAATCTGGGCGGCGCCCAGGAGGGAAGCCATGAGGGAAGCCGTGAGGGGGGCCAGGGGCAGCCCGGCCGCCAGGGCGCGTCGCGTCATCGCGTGTCTCCTCCCGTCTCGTTCCCGCACCGGCACGAGGAGCCGGCGCCATCTCATTCGGCCGGCTCCCTCGGTGCCGGCTCCCCAGGTGCCGGCGCGCCGGCCGGCTGCCCACGCTCGGACCAGCGCTGGAGCACCACGACGAGCGGCGGCACGAACAGCACCGCCACGAAGGTCGAGGCCAGCATCCCGCTGCACACGGTGAGGCCGACCGAGCGCCGCGCCGCCGCCCCCGCCCCGGTGGCGAAGACCAGGGGCAGGACGCCGAGCACGAAGGCGAGCGAGGTCATCAGGATCGGGCGCAGGCGCAGGCGCGCCGCGGCGAGCGCGGCCTCCTCGATGCCGACCCCTTGCCCGAGCCGCAGGTCGCGCGCGAAGGCGACGACCAGGATGGCGTTCTTGGCGGCGAGCGCGATCAGCAGCACGACGCCGACCTGGGTGTAGATGTTGTTGTCGGCCCCCGCGGCGGCGAGCGCCGCTACGGTGCCGAGGAGCGCCATCGGCACGGCGAGGATCACCGCGAGCGGCGCCGTCCAGCTCTCGTACTGGCCGGCCAGGACCAGGAAGACCAGGAGCAGGGCGAGGCCGAACACGCCCCAGGCCTGGTGGCCGAGCTGCGCCTCCTGATAGGAGATGCCGGACCAGTCGAAGCGGGTGCCCGGCGGCAGGGTGTCCCGCGCCAGCCGCGCCATCAGGTCGAGGGCCTCGCCGGAGCTGAAGCCGGGCGAAGCCGCGCCGCTCACCGTCGCCGTGGGGGCGAGGTTGAAGAGCGGCACCAGCGCCGGGCCGAGGCCCGGCGTGAGCCCCGCCAACCCCCCGAGCGGCACCGCGCCGCCGCCGGCATTGCGCACGGTCAGGGTCGCGACGGCCTCCGGCGAGGCACGGAACGCCGCGTCGGCCTGGATGAAGATCGGGAAGGTGTGGCCGAAGCGGGTGATCTGACCCGCATAGGTCGAGCCGACATAGGTCTGGACGGTCTGGAGCGCGTCGCCGACGGCGACCCCGAGGGTCTCGGCCTTGCGCCGGTCGAGCTCGATCCGCAGGTGCGGCGCGCTGGCCCGGAACGGGGTCGTCACCCGCGCGAGGCCCGGCTCGCTGCCGGCCTGCGCCACCAGCCCGTCCGCGGCCTGCTGGAGCTTGCCGTAGTCGAAGCTGCCGTCGGCGAGCTGCACCTGCATCTGGAAGCCGCCGACGAGGCCGAGCCCCTGGATCGGCGGCGGCGGCACCACGGTGAAGCGGGCCTGGGGCAGGGCGGCGAGCCGCGCCTGGAGCCCGGCATAGACCGACCGCAGGTCCTCCCCGGCGCCGCGCCGGCTCCAGTCCCGCAGGATCACGTAGGCGACGCCCGCATTCGCCAGCGAGGCGTTGGAATCGAGGAGGGAGACGCCCCCGATGGCGACGACCTGCTCGACCCCCGGCACCGCCCGGGCGGCCTCCGTCGCCTGCTCCATCACCTGCGCGGTGCGGGCGAGCGACGCCCCGTCCGGGAGCTGGGCCGCCACCATCAGGTAGCCCTGGTCCTCGGTCGGGATGAAGGCCGTCGGCAGCCGCGCGAGGCCCCAGATGGCGAGCCCCACCAGGGCGAGGACGGCGAGGCAGGATGCGGGGGCGTGCCGCACGAGGCGTGCCGTCACCCCGAGATAGGCCGCCTCCAGCCGGCCGTAGCCCGCCTCGAAGCCGCGCCGGAAGGCGCCTCCGGGGCCCGCCGGCCGGGGCCGCAGCCAGCGGGCGCACTGGACCGGCTTGAGCGTCGCGGCGTTGAGGGCGCTCAGCACGGCGGTCGCCGCGATGACCAGGGCGAATTGCCGGTAGAGCTGGCCGACGATGCCGGGCAGGAGCGACGCCGGCAGGAAGACGCAGAGCAGCACCAGGGTGATGGCGAGGATCGGGCGCATCAGCTCGCCCATCGCCGTGACCGCCGCCTCCCGCGGCGGGAGCCCGCCCTCGACGTGGTGGGCGGCGGCCTCCACCACCATGATGGCGTCGTCGACCACGATGCCGACGGCGAGGACGAGGCCGAACAGGGTCAGGAGGTTGATGCCGAAGCCGAGGAGCGCCAGCCCCGCGAAGGCCCCGATGAGGGTCACCGGGACGGTGGTGGCCGGCACCAGGGTCGCGCGCCAGTCGTGCAGGAAGGCCAGGATGACGAGGAGGACCAGCACGGCCGCCTCCGCGAGGGTCCAGTAGACCTCGCGGATGGAGGCCTCGACGAAGCGGGTGGTGTCGAACGGGATGCCGGACGCGACGCCGGAGGGGAACCCGCCCGAGAGCCGCGCCATCTCGGCCCGGACCGCCGCCGCGACCGCGAGCGCGTTGGCATCGGGCAGCTGGAAGATCGCGAGGCCGGCGGCGGGCGCGCCGTCGAGGGTGAGGAACTGGCTGTAGGTCTGCGCGCCGAGCTCGACCCGCCCGACGTCCCGGACGCGGGTGACGGCGCCGTCCGGCCCGGTCTTGAGGGCGATCTCCGAGAATTCCGCCGCCTCGGCGAAGCGCCCCCGCAGGTCGAGGGTCACCTGGAAGGGCGGCGTGCCGGGGGAGGGCGGGGCGCCGACTTGGCCCGCGGCCACCGCCTGGCTCTGCTGCTGGACCGCCCCCACCACGTCGCCCGGCATCAGCCCGCGCGCCCGCATCGCGTCGGCGTCGAGCCAGATCCGCATCCCGTACGGCCCGGCGCCGAACACCGTGACGTCGGCGACGCCGGGGATGCGGGCGAGCCGGTCCTTCAGGCCGATCACCGCGTAGTTGCTGAGGAAGAGGCCGTCGCGCGAGCGGTCCGGCGAGGTGAGCGCGACGATCTGCAGGATCGCCGTGCTCTTCTTCTTGGTCGTGACGCCCTGGGCCTGCACCGCCTGGGGCAGCAGGGCCATCGCCGCCGCGAGGCGGTTCTGCACCTGGACCTGCGCCACGTCGAGGTCGGTGCCGACCGCGAAGGTGACGACCAGCGCGTAGCTGCCGTCATTGGCCGAGCTCGACTGCATGTACAGCATGTCCTCGACACCGTTGACCTGCTGCTCGATCGGCAGGGCCACGGTGTCGATCACCGTCTGGGCGTCGGCGCCGGGAAACCGCGCCGTGACCTGGACGGTGGGGGGCGTGATCGGCGGATACTGCGCCACGGGCAGGAAGAGGATCGCCACGCCCCCGGCGACGCAGACGAGGAGCGCGATGACGTTGGCGAGGACCGGCCTGGCGATGAAGGTGGCGGTATCCATGCGCCCTCACTCCGCCCTGGCGAGGGCGGCCGGTGCGGCGATGGTGCCGGGCGAGACCGTGACGGCCCGCCCGGGCAGGGCGTGCTGCAGCCCCTCGGTCACCACCCGGTCCGACGGCCCGAGGCCGGCGGCGATCACCTGCAGGCTCCCCCGCGGCGGGCCGAGGGCGACCCGGCGCAGGGCCACGGTGCCGGCCTCGTCGACCACCAGCAGGGTCGGCCCGCCCTGGTCCCGGCCGATCGCCGAGGCCGGCACCCACAGGGCCGGTGCCGGGGGACCGAGCGGGATCCGCAGGCGCACGAACAGCCCAGGGGCGAGGCGCGTCCCGGGATTGTCGAGGATGGCGCGGGCCTGGAGCGTGCCGGTGGCCGCGTCGAGCCCGGCATCGACGAAGTCGAGACGGCCGGGATGGGGCAGGTCCGGCTCGTCGGACAGGCCGGCCCGGACCGGCACGCGCCGCAGCGCCTCGCGGGTCAGGCCGCGGTCCCGCACGATCGTCTGGAGGTGGCGCAGGTCGCGCTCGTTGAGGGTGACGGTGGCGTAGAGCGCGTCGATCCGCGACAGGGTGGCGAGCTTCGTCGGCGTGCCGGCCCCGACCAGGTTGCCCGGATCGACGAGGCGGCGCCCCATCCGCCCGGCGAAGGGCGCCTCGATCCGCGTGTAGGAGAGGTTGATCTGCGCGGTCTTCAGGTTGGCCTGCGCCGCCGCGACGGCGCTGCGCCCGGTATCGCGGGCGGCGAGGGCCGTGTCGTAGCTCGTCTGCGTCGCGACATACTGCTTGCGCAGGGCGTCCTGGCGCGTGAACTCCGCCTCGGCGCTCTTGAGGGCGGCCTCCTGCTGGTCGAGGGAGGCCTGTGCCAGGGCGACCTGCGCCGCATAGGCCTCGTCCTCGATCCGGAACAGGACCTGCCCCTTCGGCACGTCGGCGCCGTCGGCGAAGCCGACCTCGCGCAGGAAGCCGGGCACGCGGGCGACCAGATCCACCGTCGCGACGGCGGCGGTCTGCCCGGTCACCACGATCTCGTCCTGCAACGGCGCGGTCAGCGGCAGAGCAGCGGTGACCCGGGGCGCCGGCGGCACGGCGGGAGGCGGTGCATCGCAGCCCGCGATCACTGTCGCGGCGGACATGCCCAAGAGCAGTACGGCAATCCGCCTTGCGCGAAGACGGCCGGGCGCACGATTCCACAAGCACACCTCCATCGGCGAGAGGTTTGCCCTGCTTGAACGACTTCATAATAATTGCAAATACTGTTAGCGTCAAACTAGCTCAACGCATTGTTTTTGCTCATGTATCAGCGTTGTAATAACATTTGTTGAAAACGGATACTGAAAATCCGCCCTGTTGTCGGCGACATGAACAGTATAGATGCTCAAGACGAGCGGAAATAGCGACGCGATCCGGCGCGGCGATCACAAGGTTTCTCGCGCGCGCAGGGGTGAGTGCCGGTCTTCGTTCGCCCGGCCGTCGCGGGGCGCCGGCCCAGTCGAGCCGGGGGCGTGATCTTGGCCTGGACGATCCGTCTGCTTGGCCCGCGCGGCGCGGCCGGTCGCCGCAGGCCGCGGGGCGGGCGATCGTCGCCCGCGGACCGGGGATGATCTTGCGGTGGCCGGACGGGACGCTCCTGCGGCATTGCTGCGCGTCGGCGCAGGAGGCGCGGGCGTCCTTGCGCCGGACGGCCCTGCGGGAGCGGGCGGATGCCGCGCCGCCTCACGCCGGAACGCCGCCCGCCCCCGCCGGCTGCGGCACCGGGAAGCCGGGCGGGTACCAGGCCATGTCGTAGAGCGGCGGGCGCAGGGCGGTGACGCGAAAGCCCAGGCGCTCGTACAGGCCCCGCCCGTCGCTGGCGCCGACCATCGGGGTGGAGAGGGTGAGCGGCAGCCGCACCTGCCCGGCCGCCGCCTGGAGGCTGCGCACGAGGTCGGTGCCGATGCCCTTGCCGCGGGCCGCGGCGACGATCGCCAGCTCGGAGATGTGCCAGTCGCGGTAGCCGAGATCGACGGCGAGGCGCCCCACCGCCTGGCCCGTGCGCTCGACGATGAAGTCGAGGTGCTCGGGATACATCGTCTCCAGCCCCGCCCGCAGGGCCCGGAACTGCTGCTCGTAGAGCGTGTGCAGCACGTCGCGGTCTGCCGCGGCCCAGGAGAGCCAGGGGCGCGATTCGACGAAGAGCTGCAGCAGGAAGTCCTGGTCCGTCGGGCGGAGGGGGCGCAGCCCCAGGCCTGCGTGCAGCGGGATGGAACCGGCATAGGCGACCATGCGGCGGATGTCCTGTCGGTGGAAAGACGGGGAAGGGCGGCCCCGCCGCACCCGGCCCGGGCCGCCCGTCGTCGCTCAGGAGAAGGCGGCCTCGTAGGCGGCCGTGCCCGCCGGGAAGCCGAGGGGCAGGATGCGCTCGACGTAGAGCGGCCCGATCCCGCCGAGGGCGGGATGCGACAGCACGCCGTGGCCGCCCCGATAGGCCCCGGCGACGTCTGCCGGGCAGGTGAAGACGAGGCCGAACGCCGTGCGGGGGCTGCCCGGCATGGTCGCCCGCGGATGCTCGTCGCACCGCGCCAGCGTCACCGCCAGCATGTGGCCGTCCACATCGCGAAAGGCGAACGCCTCCCCCAGGACGGGGGTGAAGAGCCCGGCGGACAGGGCGCTGAGCGAGGCAGCCATCAATCCGGCTTCGACGGGTAGAGGCCGGACATCGTGATGATGAAGTTCAGCGCCAGCGAGGGCTGGAGGGTGCTGAAGGCGGTGCCGGCGCCGGACGTGCCGACCGACACGGTGCCGCCGGTCACCGTATTGACGGAGACGACTTGTTCTTTGGTCGGGGCGGTGCCCTCCACCGAGGTGGCCGCGTCGGCGAGGGGAGTGGTGGCGGGGGCGGGCGTGGTGTTGGCG
>NZ_LABZ01000266.1 GCF_001043955.1 Methylobacterium tarhaniae
CCCCTCCCCACGGCGCACCTGCGCGTCAGAACAGGCTGTACTGCCCGCCCGCCCGCACCGGCACCCGGAACAGGTCGGCCCGCAGCCGCAGCCGCTCGGGCGGGTAGCCGAGGCGGGTCATCGCCACGCGCATCCGCTGGTCCAGGAGGTCCGCGTAAGGACCGGTCCCGGTGAAGCGCCGGCCGTAAGCGGCGTCGTAGACCTTGCCGCCGCGGGCCTGGGCGAGGAGCGAAAAGGTGCGCGCGGCCCGGTCGGGATAATGCTCGGAAAACCAGTCGCGCATCAGGTCGGCGAGCTCGTGCGGCAGGCGCAGGAGGACGCCGCCGGCCTCGCGCGCCCCCGCCTCGCGGGCGCGGGCGAGCACGGCCTCGATCTCGTGGTCGTTGAGGCCCGGGATCAGCGGCGCCACCAGCACCATCACCGGCACGCCGGCCTCGGCCAGGGCCCGGATCGCGGCGAGGCGCTTCTCGGGCCGCGAGGCGCGGGGCTCCATCCGGCGGGCGAGGCCGGGATCGAGGGTGGTGACCGAGAGGGCGACCTTCACCAGGCCCTGCGCCGCCATCGGCGCCAGGATGTCGAGGTCGCGCAGCACGAGGTCGGACTTGGTGACGAGGCCGACCGGATGGCGGAAGCGCGCCAGCACATCCAGGATCTGCCGGGTCAGGCGGTAGCGCCGCTCGATCGGCTGGTAGGGATCGGTGGCGGTACCGAGCGCGATGGTGCGGGCCTCGTAGCCGCGGGCCGAGAGCTCCCGCTCCAGCAGCGAGGCCGCGTCGGGCTTGGCGAACAGCTTGGTCTCGAAGTCGAGCCCCGGCGACAGGCCCGCATAGGCGTGGTTCGGCCGGGCGAAGCAGTAGACGCAGCCATGCTCGCAGCCGCGATACGGGTTGATCGAGCGGTCGAAGCCGATATCCGGCGAATCGTTGCGGGTGATGAGCGTGCGCGCCCGCTCCAGCGTCACCTCGGTGCGCAGCGGCGGCAGGTCGTCGTCGCGGTCCCAGCCATCCGCGAAGGCCTCGCGCTCGGCGGCCTCGAACCGGCCGGTCGGGTTGGCGGTGGCGCCACGCCCGCGGCGGCTCTCCGCCGCCGGGGTCGATCCGGCGAGGCGGCGGCCCGCCTCCCGCCCGCATCCCGAATCCATCTCCGCCTCCGCACCGATCGCGGCCGAGCTTTGAACAAAACGGGAACAGACGCAAGTGCCAACGATCGAGGCAAGACGCGCCGCTTCCCATAAGCTATGGCGCAATCATGTTCACGGCTGCCATCCATCTTCCGGGCGCGATCGATCCGGAGCGCATCGATGCCCTCGCCGACACCCTGGCGGCTCTCGTGGCCGGCGTCGCGGCTGGCGTGGTGGGCGATGCGGTGATCGCGGCGGCGCATCCGGACGATCCGGAGATCGCCACCATGGCGGAGAGCACCGGTGCGGCCCTGGTGGCGAGGGGCCGCAGCCCGTGGGTGGCGGCGGCCGGGCTGGCGCGCCGGCCCTGGATGCTGTGCCTGGAGGCCGGCGACGTGCCGGCGGAGGGCTGGATCCGGGTGCTCGACCGGTTCGGCGCCACGACGAATCCTGAGGCGGTCGGCCGCCTGCGCCGCCCGCACGCGCCGCTCTTCGAGCGGATCGCCGGCCGGCGCGAGGCGCTGACCGGGACGCGCCAGGTGCGGGCCGGCGACCTCGTGCGGGTCCAGGCCCTCGGGGCGGGCCTGCCGCTGCGGACCCGCCTGCCGGTCAGGCCCCTGCGGGGGGCGCTGCTGCGGAGCTAGTCGCCGCCCCGCGCTTCAGGTGCTCGTCGAGGCGCGGCATGATCTCGACGAAGTTGCACGGCCGGTGCCGGTAATCGAGCTGCGCCGCCAGGATGCCGTCCCAAGCGTCCCGGCAGGCCCCGGGCGAGCCCGGCAGCACGAACACGTAGGTGGCGTTCACCACCCCGGCGGTGGCCCGCGACTGCAGCGTCGAGGTGCCGATCTTGTCGTAGGAGATGCGGTGGAAGATCGCCGAGAACCCGTCCATCCGCTTCTCGAACAGGGGCTCCACGGCCTCCGGCGTCACGTCGCGGCCGGTGAAGCCGGTGCCGCCCGTGGTGATGACCACGTCCACCCCCGGATCCGCCGCCCAGGCCTTCACCTGGGCCCGGATCGCCTCGACCTCGTCCGGCACGATCGCCCGGGCGGCGAGGCGGTGGCCCGCCTTTTCCAGCCGCTCCACCAGGGTATCGCCCGACCGGTCGTCCGCCAGGGTGCGGGTGTCCGAGACGGTGAGCACCGCGATAGTCAGCGGCACGAAGGCCCGGGCGGTGTCGAGGCGGGCTTGGTCGAGACCGGCCATCAGAGCTGCGCGGCCCGGAAGGTATCGCAGGACTGGGTCTGGCCACTGCGATAGCCGGTCTGGAACCAGCGCATGCGCTGGGCCGAGGAGCCGTGGGTGAAGGAATCCGGCACGACGTAGCCCTGGCTCTGCTTCTGGAGCTTGTCGTCGCCGATGGCGCTCGCCGCCTGCATCGCCTCCTCGATGTCGCCGGGCTCGAGGGCGTTGAAGCGGTCGTTCGAGTTCTTCGCCCAGACGCCGGCGAGGCAATCGGCCATCAGCTCGACGCGGACCGAGAGGGCGTTCGCCTCGCGCTCGCCGACCTGCTGCTGCTTCCGCTGCACCTTGGGCAGGATGCCGAGCACGTCCTGGACGTGATGGCCGACCTCGTGGGCGATGACGTAGGCATAGGCGAAATCGCCCTTCACCCGGAACTTCTGCTCCATCTCCTTGAAGAAGGAGGTGTCGAGATAGACCTTCTTGTCGAGCGGGCAGTAGAACGGCCCCATGGCGGCCCGGGCCTGGCCGCAGCCGCTGCGGGTGCCGCCGGTATAGAGCACCATCGTGGTCGGGGTGTATTGGCGGCCGGTCTGGTTCGGCAGCACCGTCTTCCACACATCCTCGGTATTGCCGAGGATCGCGGCGGCGAACTTGCCGGTCTGGTCGGAGGGGGCGCCGGTGCGCCGGTCGGGCTGCTGGCCCTGCTGCTCCTGCGGCGCGCGCTGGCGCGTGACCGTCTCGGCACCGCCGATCAGGATCGCCGGGTTGATGCCGGTGACCCAGCCGATGATGCACAGGATCACGATGGTGCCGATGCCCAGTCCCCCGGCACCATCGTGATCCTGTGCATCATCGGCTGGGTCACCGGCATCAACCC
>NZ_LABZ01000267.1 GCF_001043955.1 Methylobacterium tarhaniae
TTCATGGCGGGCGGCGGCCGGACGACCCGGGTGCACGGGCCGTTCTGCTCGGACGACGAGGTCGAGCAGGTGGTGGCCCATCTCAAGCGCCAGGGCCGGCCCTCCTACCTCGACGCCGTCACGGCGGACGAGGAGGCCGAGGAGGCGGCCGCCGCCGCCGCGCAGGATACCCCGGTCATGGACCAGGGCAGCTTCGGCGATCCGACCGCCGACCTCTACGACCAGGCGGTGGCGGTGGTGCTGCGGGACAAGAAGGCATCGACGAGCTACATCCAGCGGCGGTTGCAGATCGGCTACAACCGGGCGGCCTCGCTGATGGAGCGGATGGAGCGCGAGGGCATCGTCGGCCCCGCCAACCATGCCGGCAAGCGCGAGATCCTGATCGAGCCCGCGCCCCAGCCCGGGGCGGAGGAGGCGTGAGCCGCCCCGCCGTCGCATATTCGCCACAGGGGACGGCTCTATGGCCGGACCGGCCTCTGCGGCACACCAGAATCCCGGGCAGGCGTGCCGACGCGGGCCTGCCCCTCCTTCGCCCACACGGAGAACCCTGCCGATGACCGGCCGTCCCCGCTCCGGCCCGCTCCGCGCGGTGTCCCTCGGCGCCGCTCTCTCGGTCGCCGCCCTCCTGAGCGCGGCGCCCGCCGAGGCGCAGGTGTCGTCGTTCCTCGACGGCCTGTTCGGCCGCAAGGATCCGGCGCCCGAGGCGCAGCCCGAGGCGGCCGCCCCGAGCCAGGCGGCCCCGGCCGGCCCCTCCACCGCCAGGGCGCCCCTGCCGCCGCGCCGGCCCAACTCCCTCGGCGGCGGCAAGGCCACGGCGCCCGAACCCGTCGAGACCGCCGCCGTCCCGGCCGCCGCCGAGGGGGGACGGCCGGCCCAGCAGGTCGCCGCCGTCACCACCGCGACGGCGGTCGATCCCGCCAACCCGGCGGCGGTGATCGAGCGGGCCAACGCCTACTTCAACAGCGTCACGACGCTCACCGGCAACTTCGTCCAGATCGGCGCCGACGGGCGCAAGATCGGCGGCAAGCTCACCCTCGCCAAGCCCGGCCGCCTGCGCTTCGACTACGACCAGCCCTCGACGCTGGAGGTGATCGCCGACGGGACCTCGGTGGCGGTGCGCGACCGCAAGCTGGCGACCCAGGATCTCTACTTCATCTCGCAGACGCCGCTGAAATTCCTGCTGCGCGACAAGATCGACCTCGCCCGCGACCTGACCGTCACCGACATCGCGGCCGAGCCCGGCGGCATCCGCATCGTGCTCGACGACCGCTCGACGCTGGGGGGCACCTCCCGCATCGCGCTCTACTTCGACGACGCGATGAAGAGCTTGAGCCAGTGGCGGATCACCGACCCGCAGGGCTACCAGACCACCGTGCTGCTCTCCAATCTCCAGCGCGGCCGCGCCGTCGACGGCATGCTGTTCGTCATCAATTACGGCCGCGCGGTCGACAAGGAGCTGGAAGCCAAGATGCAGCAGGCCCGCCCCAACTGATTTTTTGCGAGACCCCGACCGTTGCGCCTCACCGTCAGCACCTGGAACATCAACTCGGTCCGCCTGCGCATCGACCTCGTGCGCCGCTTCCTCGACGAGGCCAAGCCCGACGTGCTCTGCCTCCAGGAGACCAAGTGCCCGGACGACCGCTTCCCCTTGAAGGAACTGCAGGGCTTCGGCTACCCGCACGTCGTCTTCGCGGGGCAGAAGGGATATAACGGCGTCGCGATCCTCTCGCGCCTGCCGCTCGTCACCCGCGAGGTGATGAGCTTCTGCGAGCGCCAGGATGCGCGCCACATCTCGGCGGTGATCGGCCCCGAGGCCGGTGCCGCCGCCGGCATCGCGATCCACGACTTCTACGTGCCGGCCGGCGGCGACGTGCCGGACGCCAAGCTCAACGACAAGTTCGCCCACAAGCTCTCCTTCATGGACGAGCTGCGCGCCTGGGGCGGCCGGCGGCCGTCGGGCCCGGCGATCCTCGTCGGCGACCTCAACGTGGCGCCGCTGGAGCACGACGTCTGGTCGCACAAGCAGCTCCTCGACGTGGTGAGCCACACCCCGATCGAGACCGAGCGCCTGGAATCCCTGCGCGGCGAGGCCGGCTGGATCGACACGATGCGCCACCTGCGCCCGCCGCCGGAGAAGATCTACACCTGGTGGAGCTACCGTTCCCCCGACTGGGCGGCCGCCGACAAGGGCCGGCGCCTCGACCACATCTGGGTCACCCCGGACCTCGCCGACACCGTGAAGTCGGTGACGGTGGCGCGGCACACGCGGGCCTGGGAGAAGCCGTCGGACCATGTGCCGGTGACGGTGGAGCTGGAGCTGTAGAAGCTCGGCGCGAGAGCCGCCTCCATGTTGGTTCGACGTTGGTTCGACGTCGAACGGCGCGAGGCCACGAGGCGCGAAAGCGCACTCGGCGGCCTCTTGCCAACTGCTTATCGCCAACGGCTCATCGGTCCGCCTTCTCGCCCCTCACCTCCCGCTCGACATACCCCTTCGTCACCGGCACGATCTGCCCGAACACCGCTTCGGCCATGCGCTCCTCTTCCCGAAGCGACAGGCGCAGGGTCTCGATGTCCCGCTGGTGCCCGGCCTCCTCGGCGAGCGCGATCAGCGAGGTATAGGCGGCGATCTCGTAGGTCTCGACCGAGTAGTCGGTGTAGAGGTTCTTCAAGACCTCGTCGCCGGTCACGCTGTGGACGAGCGCCGCGACGTTGCCCACCGTCTGTGTCACCACATCCTTGAGGAGGGAGCTCTCCTCGCCGTGGCCGTGCAGCAGGTCGGAAAGGCGGGTGACCTGCTGGTCGGTCTCGCTCTTGTGCAGCCGCAGGGCCTGGGTCAGCTCCGGATAATGCTCGTAGCGCTCGATCTGGCGCTGGATCATCTGCGCGGCCTGCTTCTCCAGGGCATGGGTGTTGCGCAGGGCCGTGACGTAGATCGACTGCACGGTCTCGTTGGCAGCCGTGCCGGCCTTGCCCGCGGTCGCAATGGTGGTCATCGAGAAGCCTCTCGTGGCGTGTTGAATGGCGGGCAAACTGCTTGGGAGTATATTGGGTTCGACCTCGGCCGTTCTCGACGATGCTTCGAGCCCCCTCCTCCGGGCGTGACGAAACCGCGCGTCGCCCGAATCGCCCAGGGGGAGTGGCAAGGCCCGGCGGATCGTGTATAGGCTGCGCCACCCTCGCCCTCACACGGCGAGGTTTTTCGCCTTGGCAGACCGCGCTGGACGACATCCCGGCCCGGCCGAGCCCCGTGCGGAAGGCGGCCTCCTCAAGGGAGTCCGCGCACCTCGTGAACCCGTAACCCTGAAAGGACACGCGATGTCGATCACGGCGGAGCGCAAGACCGCGCTCATCAAGGAACATGCCCGCGGCGGTAGCGACACCGGCTCGCCGGAGGTGCAGGTCGCGATCCTCACCGAGCGGATCCAGAACCTCACCGGGCACTTCAAGACCCACACCAAGGACAACCACTCGCGCCGCGGCCTGCTCAAGCTGGTCTCGCAGCGCCGGTCGCTCCTCGACTACCTGAAGCGCAAGGACGAGGCGCGCTACCGCGCCCTCATCGAGCGCCTCGGCATCCGCCGCTAGGTTAAGTTTCACGCGGTTCGGGCACCGGTCCGGGCCGCGTTTTGCGAAGGAGCCATGGCTCCTTCGTCCCGGGTGGGCCGGAATGGGTCCGGCCGCCCCAGTCTCCGGGACCCGCACGACAGAACGCGGGCCGCGACCGCCAGGGCAGGATCGCCGGTGGCTCATCGTTGAGCCCCTCGCCGTCTTGCGCTGGCGCCGCCCTCCCGGACCGCAGGAAGGCATGACGAACATGTTCGACGTTCAACGCGAAGAGCTGCTGTGGGGCGGGCGCAAGCTCGTGCTCGAGACCGGCAAGGTCGCCCGCCAGGCCGACGGCGCCGTGGTCGCCACCTACGGCGAGACCTCGGTGCTCGCCACCGTGGTGTCGATGAAAGAGCCGAAGCCCGGCATCGACTTCCTGCCGCTCACGGTGAACTACCAGGAGCGCACCTACGCCGCCGGCCGCATCCCGGGCGGCTACTTCAAGCGCGAGGGCCGTCCCTCCGAGAAGGAGACCCTGGTCTCCCGCCTGATCGACCGGCCGATCCGCCCCCTCTTCGTCGAGGGCTGGCGCAACGACACCCAGGTCGTCGTCACCGTGCTCTCGCACGACCTCGAGACCGATCCCGACGTGCTCGCCATGGTGGCGGCCTCGGCGGCCCTGACCCTCTCGGGCGTGCCGTTCATGGGCCCGATCGGCGCCGCGCGCGTCGGCTATGTCGGCGGCCAGTACAAGCTCAACCCGCCCATCCAGGAGATGGAGGGCTCGACCCTCGACCTCGTCGTCGCCGGCACCCAGGACGCCGTGCTGATGGTCGAGTCCGAGGCCAAGGAGCTGCCCGAGGACGTGATGCTCGGGGCCGTGATGTTCGGCCACAAGCATTTCCAGCCGGTCATCGAGGCGATCATCCGCCTGGCCGAGAAGGCCGCCAAGGAGCCGCGCGACTTCCAGCCCGCGGATAACTCCGAGGTCGAGAAGGCCGTGCTCGAGGTCGGCGAGGCCGAGCTGCGCGAGGCCTACAAGAAGACCGTCAAGCAGGAGCGTTACGCCGCCGTCGACGCCGTGAAGGCGAAGGTGATGGCCGCCCTGGCGCCGCCCGAGGGCGAGGCCCGCTTCGAGGCCGAGAAGATCAAGGCCGCCTTCAAGGAGGCCCAGTCGAAGGTGGTCCGCTGGAACATCCTCGACACCGGCTCGCGCATCGACGGCCGCGACGTGAAGACCGTGCGTCCGATCGTGTCCGAGGTCGGCGTGCTGCCCCGCACCCACGGCTCGGCTCTGTTCACCCGCGGCGAGACCCAGGCGCTGGTGGTGGCGACCCTCGGCACCGGCGACGACGAACAGTTCATCGACGCGCTCGAGGGCACCTACAAGGAGACGTTCCTCCTTCACTACAACTTCCCGCCCTATTCGGTGGGCGAGACCGGCCGCATGGGCTCCCCGGGCCGCCGCGAGATCGGCCACGGCAAGCTCGCCTGGCGCGCCGTGCACCCGATGCTGCCGCCGGCCCACGAGTTCCCCTACACGATCCGCGTCGTGTCGGAGATCACCGAGTCGAACGGCTCGTCCTCGATGGCCTCGGTCTGCGGCGCCTCGCTGTCGCTGATGGATGCGGGCGTGCCCCTGCGCCGTCCGGTGGCCGGCATCGCCATGGGCCTCATCCTCGAGGGTGAGCGCTACGCGGTCCTGTCCGACATCCTCGGCGACGAGGACCATCTCGGCGACATGGACTTCAAGGTGGCCGGCACGGAGGAGGGCATCACCTCGCTCCAGATGGACATCAAGATCGCCGGCATCACCGAGGAGATCATGCGCGTCGCCCTCGCCCAGGCGAAGGACGGCCGCGCCACCATCCTCGGCGAGATGGCGAAGGCCCTCACCGCCGCCCGTCCCGAGCTCGGCGAGCACGCGCCGCGCATCGAGACGATGCAGATCCCGACCGACAAGATCCGCGAAGTGATCGGCACCGGCGGCAAGGTGATCCGCGAGATCGTCGAGAAGACCGGCGCCAAGATCGACATCCAGGATACCGGCATCATCAAGATCGCCTCGTCGGACGGCAAGGCGATCAAGGCGGCCTACAACTGGATCCGCTCGATCGTAGCCGAGGCCGAGGTCGGCATGATCTACGAGGGCACCGTCGTGAAGACGATGGAGTTCGGCGCCTTCGTCAACTTCTTCGGCGCCAAGGACGGCCTCGTCCACATCTCCGAGCTCGCCGCGCAGCGCGTCGCCAAGGTCACCGACGTGGTGAAGGAAGGCGACAAGGTGAAGGTGAAGTTCCTCGGCCAGGACGAGCGCGGCAAGATCCGCCTCTCGATGAAGGTCGTCGACCAGGCGACCGGCGAGGACCTCACCGAGAAGCTGAAGGCCCAGCGCGACGCCGACCGCACCCGCGAGAAGCAGTCCCGCGCCGGCGAGTGATCGCCTGCCGATCGGTGGAGGCCGGACCGGTCTCCACCGCATGACTCTGAAGCGCGGTCCCGCGGGACCGCGCTTTTTTGTGCCTGCCGCCGAAGGTGGCGCCATACCGTCCGGGCCATCGCTCATCAAGCCGACCGCGGAGGAGGTGCCGGCTCTGGCCCGCAGATCTTGGCGCAGGCGGGGCACAGCCGGTCGCCTCCGAGATCCTTGAGCCGGAAGCGGCGGATCAATCGGCGTCAGGCGCGGGCGCTCGCAGATCGGCTCGGTTTCCCCGCGCAGGCGTTCCTGGAGCAGTAAAGTCCGCTCTGGGCCCCCGTGTACCTTCCCGACCGGCCCCGCCTCCGCCAAGGTCTGTCGCGGGCGAGAGCCGATTCGCCCGCCCGGGGAGGCAGCGCATGAGCGACGATCTCGTCTTCTACACCCACCCGATGTCCCGCGGCCGCATCGTCCGCTGGATGCTGGAGGAGGTCGGGACGACCTACCGCACCGAGATCATGGGCTACGGCCCGGCGATGAAGGAGCCGGGTTACCGCGCCATCAACCCTCTCGCCAAGGTGCCGTCCCTGGTGCATCGCGGCGTCACCGTGACCGAGACGGCGGCGATCTGCGCCTACCTGGCCGATGCCTTCCCGGAAGCGGGCCTCGCCCCGGCTCCGGGGGATCCGGAGCGCGGCGCCTATTACCGCTGGCTGTTCTTCGGTGCCGGCCCGGTCGAGGCGGCGGTGACCAACAAGGCGCTCGGCGTCGAGGTGCCGGACGATCCGCGCATGCGCGCCATGGTCGGCTACGGCAGCCTGGCGGAGGTCCTGGATGCGCTGGAGGGCGCCGTCTCGGGCCGCGAATACCTCGCCGGCGGGCGCTTCTCGGCCGCCGACCTCTATGTCGGCTCGCACCTGATGTGGGGGATGCAGTTCGGCTCGATCGAGACGCGCCCGGCCTACGAGGCCTACGTGGCGCGCCTCGCCGACCGCCCGGCGGCTCTGCGGGCCCGGGACATCGACGACCGGCTGGTGGCGGAAGCGTCGCAAGGCTGAAGGCGGTCCGCTTCAGGGAACGTCCGGCTTCCGGCCGCGTTCGCACCGCGACGCAGCGGAATTCTTCCGCGACCGACCCTCGATGGAGACCCCATGGCCAGCGACCTGATCCACGACGTGTTCAGCGGCGAGCGCAACCTGACCACCAAGGAGCGGACCATCTCGGTCGTGCTCGGTCTCGGCCTCGCCGCCGCGGCGGCGCAGCCCCGGCCGAACAAGTTCCTGAGCCTCGCGGCCCTGGTCGCCGGCTCGCTCCTGGCGATCCGCGGCGCCACCGGCCATTGCGCGGCGAAGTCGCTGATGAGTGGCGGCTCCCACACCCCGGCGCGGATCTGACGGACCGGCGGGGCGCCCACGGCGCGCCCCGTCCTCCCGGTGACGATCCCATGCAAGGCAAAAAGGCCCGCGCCGGCATCCCGGCGCGGGCCTCGTCATGTCGGGAAAAGAGCCGGCGGGATCCCGCCGGCCCGGACCTCAGAGGGCCGTGGTGTGGCGGCGGCCCTGGATGAAGCCGTAGATCGCCAGCACGATCACGGCGCCGACGACCGAGGCGATCAGGCCCGCGCCCTCGTTCGGCGGGTACCAGCCGGTGATCTGGCCCAGGAACGTCGCCACGAAGGCACCGACGATGCCGAGCAGGGTGGTCATGATGAAGCCGCTCGGCTCGTTGGCCGAGCCGGGCATGATGAACTTGGCGATGACACCGGCGACGAAGCCGATGATGATGGTCCACAGGATCGCAAGCATTGGGGTCTGCCCTTCGGCTCCGCTTCGATGCAGGGCAAACGCACGAGATCCGGCCGTGGTTGCGCCGAACGTCACGCGTCGGAACCCCGCACGCGACGCGGGCCCTTTACGCGCCCCCGGCTTCGACGGCACAAGGCGCCGGAGCGCCATTCAGAGCCTCCGTTCAGAGCCCCCAGGAGTTCCCGATGACCATCACGCGTTTCGAGACCGGCACCCGGATGAGCCAGGCGGTGGTGCATAACGGCACCGTCTACCTGGCCGGCCAGGTCGCGGACCACGTCTCGAACAATGAGGGCGTCGAGGCGCAGACCAAGGACATCCTGGCCCAGATCGACGCGCTGCTGGCCAGCGTCGGCAGCGACAAGACCCGGCTGCTCTCGGCCACGATCTACCTCGCCGACATGTCGACCTTCGCCGAGATGAACCGGGCCTGGGACGGCTGGGTCGCCGCCGGCCATGCCCCGGCCCGCGCCACCGTCGAGGCGAAGCTCGCGGGCCCGCAATACCGGGTCGAGATCTCGGTCATCGCCGCGACCGGAGCCTGAGCATGAAGCCGCTCCGGCGCAGTCTCCTGGGGGCCGCGGCCTGCCTCCTCGCCCTCGCGGCGGTGCCTGCCGGCACCGCGTCGGCCGCGCCGGAGCGGGTCGTCAACATCTACAACTGGTCGGATTACGTCGATCCCAAGATGCTCGACGCCTTCACGCGCGAGACGGGCATCAAGGTCGTCTACGACACCTACGACACCAACGAGATCCTCGAGACCAAGCTGCTCGCCGGCCGCTCGGGCTACGACATCGTCGTCCCGACGGGCCCCTTCCTGCAGCGCCTGATTAAGGCCGGGGCCTTCCAGCCCCTCGACAAGGCCAAGCTGCCGAACCTCAAACACGCCTGGCCCGAGGTGACGGCGCGGCTCGCGGCCTACGACCCGGGCAACGTCTACGCCGTCGACTACATGTGGGGCACCACCGGGATCGGGGTGAACACCGCGCTCGTGCGCGAGCGCCTCGGCCCCAACCAGCCGCTCAACACCTGGGACATCGTCCTGCGCCCGGAGCTGGTCGCCAAGCTCAAGGATTGCGGCGTCACGATGGTGGACTCGCCCGACGACATCGTTCCGAGCGTCCTCCAGGCGTTGGGTCTGAAGCCGGATTCGCGCCGCATCGACGACCTCGACAAGGCGGGCGACGCGCTCTTCCGCATCCGCGGCGCGGTGCAGAAGTTCCATTCCTCCGAGTACATCAACCAGCTCGCCAACGGCGACGTCTGCCTCTCGGTCGGCTATTCGGGCGACGTGCTGCAGGCGCGCCGGCGCGCCCGCGAGGCCAAGAACGACGTCGACATCGCCTACTACATCCCGCAGCAGGGCGCCCTGATGTGGCTCGACGCCTTCGCGATCCCCAAGGATGCGCCCCACGCCGCGGAGGCCCACGCCTTCATCGACTTCATGATGCGGCCCGAGGTGGCGGCGGCCAACACCAACTTCGTCTCCTATGCCAGCGGCAACCTGGCGGCGAAGGCCCTGGTCAAGCCCGAGATCCTGTCCGATCCCGGCATCTATCCGGACGAGGCCACCTTCCGCCGGCTGTTCACCAGCACGGCTTACGACGACCGCACCCAGCGGGTGCTGACCCGGCTCTGGACCCGCGTGCGCACCGGGCGCTGAGGCCGAAGGGCCGGCACTCCCCTGCCGGCTGGTCTGCTGCCGGGGGGTGGATGGCGATCCGGACGGCGGTTCCCCGAGCGCCGCGAGCGCCTGGACGAGGCCGTTCGCATGAGGCCGGCCCATCCCTTCCCGGGACGGGCCGGCTGGCCGGGTCTCAGTCCTTCAGGTCGTCCGGCACCTTGCCGCCGTTCTCCTCGAGCTTCTTGATGACCTGCTTGTGCAGCCACATGTTCATCGTGGCCGAATCCTCGGTGTCGCCGCTGTAGTTCAGCTCCTTGGCGAGCTCCTTGCGGGCCGACAGGCTGCTGTCGAGGTGGAGCAGCTTCATCAGGTCGACGATCGAGGTGCGCCAGTTGAGCGGCTGGCCGGCCTTTGAGGCGAGGTCGTTGAGCACCGCCTCGACATCGACCTTGCCGTCGACCTTGGGCACGCTGCCGCCGGAGGCCGCGCCCGACCCGCCGGACGAAGCGCCGCCGGTGGTGGAGGTTTCGCCGGGCGTCTGGGCCTGGGCCTCGCCGCCGCCGAAGGGGTGCAGGATCTTGCTGACGATCGTCCCGAGCAGGCTCATCGTGTCATCCTCCGTCAGGGGCTTCGTGTGGGGCCCGCGAGCGTGCGGCCGCGGGGGAATGGAGGGCGCACCGGCCCTGCGGCATTGCCGGCACGGTAACGAACGGCTCCGCTCGCCGTTCCGGGCAGCTGCGCGCATCCTGTCGCTTCACGGGCCGGCTGGATGGGGTAAGGACGTGCGCCGGCCCCGAACGGGCCGATGAGGCGCGAGGACCGTGGAAGAGGCATGACAGGGGATCCGATCCGCCGGGCGCTCGACGACGTCTGGTACTGCGTCGGCGAGAGCCGCAGCGTCCGGCCCGGGGGGATGCGGTCGTTCAGCCTCGGCGAGGAGGCCGTCGTGGTCGGGCGCGAGGAATCGGGGGCGCTGTTCGCGCTGCGCGATCGCTGCCCCCATCGCGGCATGGCGCTCTCGGCCGGCCGCATCGTCGAGGGCAACCTCGTCTGCCCGTTCCACGGCTGGCAGTTCCGGCCCGACGGCGTCTGCGCGGCGATCCCGGCGCTTGCCCGCCGGGACGACGCCAACTTCGCCTCGGTCCGCCTCGTCCGCTTCGCGGTGGCGGAGAAGTCCGGCCTGATCTGGGTCCATGCCAGCGCGAATCCGGCCAGCGCGAATCCGGACGCGGCGCCGCCGATCCCGGAGGTCGATTTCGACTATTGCGGCCAACTGGTCGAGATCCTGGAGGTCGAGGCCTCGTTCGACCTCGTGGCGCTGAGCTTCGTCGATCCCGCCCACGTCGCCTACGTGCACGATTCCTGGTGGTGGCGCCCGTCGAAGACGATGAAGGAGAAGGTGAAGCACTTCGCGCCCTCGCCCTTCGGCTTCACCATGACGAGCCACACCGCGAAGACCGCCTCCCTCGCCTACCGCCTGCTCGGCTCGATCCCGGAGGTCGAGATCGAGTTCCGGCTGCCGGGCGTGCGGCTCGAACGGATCACCGCCGGCGAGAAGCGCCTGGCGAACTACACCTTCGCGTCGCCGCTGGCGAACGGGCGCACCGCGCTCATCAACGCGATGTACTGGAACATCTCAGGCCTCAACCTGCTCAAGCCGGTCGCCCGGCCGCTGATGCGCCAGTTCCTCGGCCAGGACCGCGACGTGCTGCAGATCGCCCAGCGCGGCCTCGACCGGAAGCCCGCGATGGTGCTGATGGGCGAGAGCGACGTGCAATCGCAATGGTACTTCAGCCTCAAGCGCGAGTTCCTGCGCGCCCGCGAGGCCGGCGCCGCGTTCGTCAATCCTCTCGAGCCGCGGGAGCTGCGCTGGCGCAGCTGAATCCGGTCCCGGAATTCCGTCCTACTTGGCGGTGCTAACGCAGAATCTGCGTGGACGTGCATCTGGGCGCTATCGCGACCCGCTCCGCTCAGCCTATTCAGGCTGATTCGCTGCCCCGGAGATTCGGATGTCCGAGGACATCTTCCGCATTATCTACAAGAGCAAGGCCGCGCATCCCGCGGAGGTGATGCTGGGTCATGGCCACATCGCGACCCTGCTGGCGACGGCCCGGCGGCGCAACCAGGCGGCCGCGGTCTCCGGCGTTCTGGTCTATACCGGCCTCGGCTTCTTCCAGGTGCTGGAAGGGCCGCGGGCCGGCGTCCAGCCGATCTTCGAATCGATCCTGGTCGACCGGCGCCACCACACCCTGTCGGTGATCGAGATGGACTTCGTGGCCGAGCGCCGCTTCGCTGGCTGGAGCATGGGCTTCCTCGGCACCACGCGGGATCTCGACGACCGGCTCAACAACGGCACCGGCCTCGGCACAGCGGGCCACCCGGAGGCCCAGCACCAGCTCCTGCGCCGGACCCTGCTGCTCCTCGTCGACAGTCCGATCAGCATGCCGTGGCTCGGTGCGCACGGGGCGCTCGACGATGGGCTCGGGCCCGCCCTCGCGCGGCGGTCCTGAAGGCCCGGTCCGGCGGTCATCCCGCCGCTGCCAGGACCGCCACCGCCACCGCCGGGCCGCAGGTCGACGCGAAGGCGGCAGCCTCGGGGGTGAGGCGCGGCGCGATCAGGTCGGACAAGTCCTCGGCCGGACGCCCGAGGCGCGCGGCGAGGCGCGCGGCCACGAAGCGGCCGGCGCCGCAGATCACGATCGGCGCCGCGTCGGACAGGTCGCCGCGGGACAGGATGAGGCCGGCGGCGTCGTGCAGCAGGCGCAGCTGCGCCTCGGCGAAGAAGCCGGCGAGCCGCGCCCAGTCGTCCCCCGAGCCTTCGTGCCGGTCGCGGCCGATCATCCGGGCGAGGCGGATCTCGGTCTCGGGGATCGACTTGCCCTTGAGGTCGGCGGTGTCCTGCTGGTCCTCCGCCTCCGGCAGCTGACTGAGCAGGCGGTAGGCATCGGCCGTGGTGGCGAAGCACTCGGCCATCAGCGCCGTGCGCCGGCCGCGGAAGGGCGCGGTCCGGGACAGGGCGAGGAGCGGCGTGCGCACCACCCCGGTATAGACCAGCTCCCCCGTCTCGAGCCGCTCGGCATCGCTGTAGCCGATGGCGCGAGGCTGGCCGTCCCGGACCGGGATCAGGTCGGCGGTGGTCGAGCCGACATCGACGAGAAGCGCATCCGGCCGCAGGGTGCCGACCAGGGCGGCGGTGGCATGCCAGTTGGCGCTGGCGACGTCGGGCGCGTGAGGTGCCGCCGCCTCGGGCGCGACGAGACCGGCCCGCCCGGCATAGATCGCCACCTCGCCGGCGAGGTTCCTGGCTGCCCAGCCGGCGAGCTGCGCCACGCCGTCGGCGCGGTCGGCGAAGCAGTCGGTCAGCTCGCCCGTCATCGTGACGGCGTGGCGGGCGGGTTCGTGGGCCCAGGCCGGCAGGGCGGCAAAGGTGGCGTCGAGGGCCGGCAATCCGTTCCAGAGCGGGCACGGCGCCTGCACCACCGTCCGCACGCGGCCCTCCTCGACCAGTGCCGCCTTGACATGGATCCCGCCGAGGTCCCAGCCGATGACGCGACGGAGCGAGGCGGAGGGATGGAAATGGGTCACGGTCAGGTCTCACGTGAGGCAGGTGGGGGCGGGGTGGCATGAGCGGCCCCGGCTCCGCAACCCGGACCGAGGTGGTGCCGGTCCTCGATCTGCGCGGTGGCGTCGTGGTGCGAGCCCGGGCCGGCGACCGCGCGCGCTACGCGCCGATCGTCACCCCGCTCAGCCCCGGCCCCGCCCCCGCCGACGTGGCGCGCGGCCTCCTCTCGGCCTGGCCGGCGCGCCGGCTCTACGTCGCCGACCTCGACGCGATCATGGACGGGGCGCCGCCCGACCTCGGCGCCCTTCGGGCGATCGCGGCGTCCTGCCCGGGGGTGGAGCTATGGGTCGATGCGGGCTTTGCCACCGAGGACGGCGTCGCGGCCTTCCTGGCGGCGGGC
>NZ_LABZ01000268.1 GCF_001043955.1 Methylobacterium tarhaniae
CCCCCCCCGCCGCACCGTCGCGACCCCGGCCTCGTGCCCGACACCCCGGGGCAGGCCGCGGGCCTCGGCCCAGCGGCCGTTACCGTCCATGATGAGGCCGACATGAATTGTCGCTTCCTGAACTGAAGTGCTTTGCATGGCAAAGTCTCCGGGCAAAAAAGGGGAAAGGTCAGGCGGGGCGGGGCTCGGGGTCGCCCTCACCCTGGCGGGCGGCCTCGGCGGCGTCGCGGACCACCTGCTCCAGCACGGCGAGATACGCGACGAAACGCTGCCGCCCGGCTTGGGTGAGACGGCATGTGGTCAGCGGGCGGCGCCCCTCGTAGCCCTTGCGGATCTCGACCAGCCCGGCCTCCTCCAGCACCTGGAGGTGGCGGCTGAGATTGCCGTCGGTCAGGCCGCAGAGCTGCTTGAGGTCGGAGAAGGCCAGGGGCTTCGGGTGGGAGGCGAGCGAGGTGAGCAGGCTGAGGCGCGCCCGCTCGTGCATCACCCGGTCGAGCCCGTCATAGGCGAAAGGGGCCGGCTCAGGCATGGTCGCCTCCCGGTGCGAGGTGGAGGATGAGGGCGAGCAGGCCCTGGCCGATCGCGAAGGGCAGGCCCATGGTCCAGGGCGACAGCGCGTGCCCCTCGGCCGAGGCCGCGATGACGCCGAGGCCGGCGACGAGGTACCAGCCCGCCGCCCAGGCCACCGGCCGCGGCAGGGCGCGCAAGGAAGCGAACAGCCCGAGGCCGACCAGCATCTGCCACAGGCCCGGCAGAAGCCAGAGGGAATCCGGCGCGAGGCGCGCCAGGACCAGGAGCAGCAGCGCCCCGGCGGCGCCGGCGGGCAGGAAGGCCTCGACGGCGTTGAGGACCATCGCGTCGGCGAGGCCCGAATGGTGCCGGCGGCTGCGCGCCCGCATCTCGGCCCCGATCAGCCCCACCGAGAGGAAGGCGGTGGCGATCCAGCCGGCGAGGAAGGTGAGGGGCTCGGCCGTCGGATCGTCGAGGAGGAAGGCTTGCAGGCCCGCGGTGCCGAGCGCCAGGACGCCGGTGAGGGCGAGGGCGGAGGGGCCGTAGCCCTGGAAGGCGGTGCCGGCG
>NZ_LABZ01000269.1 GCF_001043955.1 Methylobacterium tarhaniae
GGAGCGGGGCGGGCGGGCGGGCGCCGGGGCCGCCGGCATTCGCTGTGGGCGGCTCCGCCGGCCGTGCGTAGCGCTGCACCGTGAAGCCGCCGCTCGGCGGGTTCATCAGCGCCTCGATCTGCGCGTTGATGCGGGCCTCGATCGCCGGATCGGACAGGGCCTGGCCCGGCGGGCCCTGGTAGACCACGCTCGGCGCCGCCGGGGCCTGGCCGGGAAGCGGCGGCTGCACGAAGGGCAGGGTCGCCTGCGGCGACGGCTGGACCGGGGCGGCGCTCGTCGGCCCGCCCCCTTGTCCGCTCGCTTGCCCGTCGGCCTGGACCCGGACGAGCGGCGAGCCGGCGAGCGCGGTGGCGAGGATCAGTGCGGTGATCGGCATGGCGGTCCCCTCTCCTCCGGCGGCGCTAGTCTTCGAGCGTGACGGCGCGCTCGCGCCCGTCCGCATCCGTGACGAGGAGGCGCGGCACCGGGCGGTCGAAGCGCCAGACCCGCATGCCCTCGGTCGTCTGGGCCATCGCGTCCTGCACCGGGTTGACCACCACCACCGGCCCGCGCACGTAGAGCCGCCCTCCGAAGGTCCAGGCCGAGACGGCCGGATCGTCGACCCGCAGCCGCACCGCGCCGCGCGGCGGCGTGCCGAGGCCGAAATCGTCCATCAGCCGGTCCGGCAGCCCCTCGGGCAGGTGGCGGACGGCCCTCGCCCGCCCGGTCCGGGCGGCGATCGTCCGGACCGGTCCCGCCGGGGCGGCGGCGAGGGCGGTGTGCCGGCCCGGCGGGACGGGGATCGCCTCCGGCGGCCGGATCGCCGCCGCGCTCGCCGCGGCGTTGGCGGGCGTGGTCGCCGGGACGACGGCGTCGGCCGAGCGGGTGGCGGCGGGCGCGGCGCGGCCGCGCACCTCGATCGTCACCGGCAGGTCGACCGCCTCGACGCCGCGGCCGCCGCTCTTGACGATCAGGACGATCGGCAGCGGGTAGTTCTCGAGGGTGATCGAGATGTTGCCGTAGGTCGCGACCCGGCACGGCATGATGTGGATCGTGGTCGGCCGCTCGGCCGGCGCCGCGGCCTGCCCGCCGCAGCCGCCGCCGTCGACCGCGAACATGCGCGGGTCGTAGGCGGAGGCGGTGATCGGCCAGGGCCGGCCGCCGGCATCGAGGATCGTGATCGGCGTCACCATGCCGAAGGCGAGGTGGACGGTCTGGGGCATCGCCATATCGACCTGCGGTTGTACGCTCATCAGCCGCGGCCGGATCTTCGGCGCCGCCTCGTCCGAGTAGCCGGCGGCATGGGCCGCGCTCTGGGCGTCGATGACGCGATTGCGGATCGCCCCGACATTGCCCGGCGTCAGGATCGCGCTGCCGGAGCGGTCAGTCATCACGCTCTGCAGCGCCGATATCTCGGCCGGCGTCAGCTCGCGCGGCGGCGGCGGCGGCGAGGCGGCGCGCCGGCCTTCCGCAGCCTGCGGTGCGGGCGGCTGGGCCGGGAGCTGCGCCTGTGCCTGGGGAAACGCGGGGGCCGATGCAGGGGCCTGGCCGGATGCGGGGCTCTGGCCGGGCGCGGTCGCCTGGTCCGGCGGCGGGGTCTGCGCGGCCGGCGCGGTGACGCCGCCCTGCTGCGCGATGCGCAACGGTTGCGCGAGCGCCCGCTGCCCTCCGCATGACGCCGCAGCCAGGGCCGTCAACCCCGCCGCCCAGATCCGTCCCGCCATCCTGCCGGCCTCACCTTTTCCGGGATCGTGCTTTCGCGCCACACCCAATGTGCCGTAAGGAACATCTCGATGGCAATGGTCTTCGCTCGGCATCCCGGGATATCCCGTAGCACGCCCGTAGCACACCCCGCCAATAGCGCGACCTTTCGCCGTGACAAGCATCGTTCATCGCGGAAAATGGTCGTGAACCTGTGCCCACGCCGCAACAGTTGGGGACCGACCCGGCGGCGGATGCCCGAAGCGATTGACGGGAAAAGGCGGAACGACGAAGACGAATCCCCCGGTGGGCGGACGATCGGACATGAAGTTGTTATGGCTGCTTCTCGTTCTTTCCTGTGCGGCGTGCCTGCAGGCCTGCTCCCTCACGGGCAGCGGCCCCGGCTCGCCGGAAAGTACGAAAACATTCCTCAAGGACCAGATGGCGCGGCGCGGCCTGTGAGGATCATGGCCCTCGCCGGCCTGCTTGCAACTCTCGCGGGTGGGCCGGCCCTGGCTCAACTGAACCCGATCGTCGCCGCCACCCAGGCTCCGGGCGCCCCGGCCTATCCGTACGGCGTGCCTTCTCCATACGGCGTGCCCTACGGCTACGGCAGCGCCTATCCGCCCTACGCGACCCAGAATCCCGGGCTGAACGCCCTCACCCAGGGGCAGAACAGCCCCAATATTCCCAGCCGCGCGGGCGCGACGCCGATGCAAGGGCTCCTCGGCGGCGGGGCGGGGCAAGGCGGCGGGTCAGGGAGTGGTCCCGGCGGAGGCGGCGGCGCGGCCCTGCCGACGCCCAACCCCGCCACGAGCTACGAGCTTCTGCAGGATCCGGGCTCTCCGGTCTTCGGCCGCTACGGCGGGCTGCAATCGAAGAACGGCGACATCCGCCAGCAGGTGCTGGCCCAGGCCGCCCGCGGCACCGGGATCCGGCAAGGCTTCGCCGAGGAGACAGCGCGCCTCAACGCCGAGCTCGACGGCGCCTACGGGGCGCAGCTCGACCGGGCCTACGATTTCGGGCCGCTGATGATCGACCGCACCCTGGTGCCGCCGGTGATCACCGAGCTGCACAAGCTCGCCGAGCGCGTCGGCGAGCGGACTCTCTACCTGACGCTCGGCGCCTTCGAGATCGTGCGGCCGGCGCGCCTGAGCCTGCGCCCGCCGGACTGGCGCGACTACCTCTACAATACCGGCATCCCCTCGGCCCCCCCGGGGCCGGCGGCGGACCTGCGGCCGGAGGATTCGACCGAGGAGGGCGTCTGGAGCGTCGCTCTCGAGGCGGGGATCGCGGTCGGCATCGCCGAGGCGCGGGCGAGCTTCGCGGCGAACTTCAACCGGCTCGACCGGGACTTCGCAGGCATGGCCCGCTACCACGAGCTCGCCCGCAGCGGCGCGGTGAGCCTGCCGGTGGTCGCCCGCACGGCCCGCCCGGTGCGGATCGCCGCCGGCGGCGAGCGGGCCTTCGTCGGCGAGCGGACCATCAGCCTCGTCGTGAGCCCGAAGTTCCGGGCCGCCCCACCGGCCGCCTTCCGGTGAGCGGCCTCACCCGCCGCTCGCTCCTCGGTGCCGCCACGGGACTCGCCGCCGGGCTCGATGTGGCGTTGGTGCGCGCGGCCGAGTCCCTGACCGCGGTTCCGACCGGACGCGACCGGCTCTGGCTCAAACGGCCGGACGGCTCGGAGCTGCGCTCACGCTTCCGCACCGAGGGCGGCCACGACCGCACGCAGATCCTGCTCCTGTCCTGGTTCATGCGCGACATCCGCGACGACGGCCGGGCCGTCTGGATGGAGCCGGCCTTGTTCGATCTCCTGGCGGGCGTGCAGGCCAGCATGTCGGCGGTGCACGGGGGCGCCCTCCCCCTGATGGTGACGAGCGGCTATCGCACACCCGGTCACAACGCCGCCCTGGAATCGGCCGCGCGCAACTCGATGCATCTCTACGGCTACGCCGCCGACATCAAGGTCCCGGGCTATCCGCCCCGCGCAGTGGGGCTTGCGGCCTCGTTCTTCTCCGAGGGCGGCATCGGCCTCTACGACAGCTTCACACATCTCGACGTCTGGCAGCGGCGAACCTGGATCGGACGGTGAGCCGCCGGTTGGCTCAGGTGCCGAGCATGGGCGCAACTTAGAACTCCCGCTGCGCTGACGCCGGCGCAGCGAGCGACGACGGTGATGGGGAGTCTTGTGAGAGACATTTCGCTCGGCTTTGGTCATTCAGGCAGCCTTGCAGACGGCGCGCGCCCGACGTGGATGGTGATTTTGTCGTGTTGCTGGCGATCATGAATTCAACTTCGAAGGAATTTACCGATTTAAATTTAAATTATGCTATATGCATTAGCAAGTAAACTGATTTGACATGGCAATTCCCTTGGGGGCTCGCGGAGCGAGCAGAGTGGCGAAGGGCAGTGATGGCGACGGCGGTGCGCGCGTCCGTCTCCCGTGCCCTGGTCACTCCAGGAGATTCGGCGGATTGCGATCCGCCTCGCGCAACAACGCATTGAACCGGCTCTCGCGATCGCTTGGTCAGCGTGGCGGCGGGCTCGTCGAACGGCGGCCCGCTGAGCTCATCTCAAAAGAGACGCGCCATCGGGACGCCAACAACATAGCAAATGCAAGAATCTTCCAGGGAATATAACCGAAAAATACGGGAGGAGATACCTTGAAAAAATCAAAAGAGTCATTGTTGCATTAGAAAAAATGCATAATTCAGCCTTCGATGTTGCCGGAAATGGGATTTGATATGCCGGCTGTCACCTCTCGGATGGCTTGCCAGATATTGAAGGATCTCCGTGAACTTCTGGCCGCCGATCCGAGTCTGGTCCTGGACGTTTTCGACGGCCCGCATCACCCCTATACGGCGTCGCTGCTGGACGCGGTCCCGTCCGGGGTTGCCGACACGACCCATACTCGGCACGAACGCTCCCGGACAGTGGCGGGCGAACCGCTGGTCTCCTGAAGCCGCGCGGCGAGGGCCATCAGGCTTCCTCGCCGGACAGCCCCAGCATCGCGTCGAAGGGATCGGAGGGCGTATCGGCGGTCCCGTTCGGATCGAGCAGCCCCGCCTCCTCGAGCGCCTCGATGTCGGGCAGGTCGCGCAGCGAGGCGAGGCCGAACCGGGCCAGGAACGCCGGGGTGGTGACATAGGTCAGCGGCGCGCCGGGCTCTGGCGCGCGCGGCCCGGCCCCGACGAGGTCGAGCCGCTTCAACCGCGCGATCACGTCCCGGCTCACCTCCTTGGCAAGCATCCGGGAGAGCGCCAGCCGGGTCACCGGCTGCAGGTAGGCGATGGCAGCGAGCACCAGCTGCTCGCCCGCCGTCAGCGCGCCTCCCCTCGCCTCCTCCGGGACGGCAGCAGCGGCCCGGATGGCGGAAGCGAACTCTGCCCGCGTGCGCAACTGCCAGCCGCCGGCGACCGCGACGAGCTCGTAGGGCCGGTCGCGCAACGCGTCGCCGATGTCGGCGATCAGCGCGTCGAGCCGGCATTCCGGGCCAACGACCCGGGCCAGAGCCTCGCGCGGGACCGGCGCGGGCGAGGCGAACAGCACGGCCTCGACGTGGCCCATCCAGGCGCGCCAGCGCGCCTCGGGCGGCAGGCCGGCGAGAGCGGGATCGAACGGGCGGGATCGCGCGCGGGCCACGTCAGAGCCCGTACAGGCGGAACGTCGCCCGTCCGGTGTGCTCGCGCACGACCCCGAGGGTGACCAGGCGGTCGAGGAAGCGCCGGGCGGCCCGCTCGGAGCCGAGGTCGGTGAGGTGGGTCGCCGCGACGACGTCGTCGGCGAGCAGGGCGGCGAGGCCGTGGCCGGCGCCCTTGGTGCGAACGACCCGCATCGCACTCGTCAGCGCGTCCGCGCGCCGGGCGAGGTCGAGGGCGCGGGCATGGGTCTCGGCCGCCGCCGTGGCGTAGCCGGTCTGGCAGGCGGCGATCCAGTCCGGGTCGCTCGCGGATGCACGGCGGTGATCGAGCCGGGCACGGAGTGCGGGCTGCGCGAAGGCGGTGGCCAGCAGCGGGACCGGGGTGGCCCAGCCGAGGCGGGCGGCGAGGACGAGGTCGGCGAGCATCAGGCCGAGGAGCTCGCCGTCTGGACCCGGCATCCCGGCCCGCAGGCATGCGGCGGCACGTGCGGCGGCGGTGACGGGATCGCCGGAATCGTGGTCGCCGGCCGCGGCAAGGAGGACTTCGGGAGCAACGGTGGGCGCCATCAGGCGGCCGAGGCGGGCGAGACTGCCTGAGTCGAGCCGCGTGGGCTGCGAGGCGAGGCCGCGCCAGGCGCGATGGAGGTGGCCGGCGGGGCCGGGATCGTCGGCGGGCCGGGTGAGGTGGTGGGCGTCGCGGAACGCGGCGAGGTCCTCGCGCAGGCGGAGCAGGCGGCCGGTCGCGCCGGCGGCGAGGAGGGCTTGGCGGTGGCGCAGGGTGCCGAGCCAGGGCGGTGCGGCGCGCACGACCTGATCGAGGGCGAGGAGGGCGGCGCCGGCCGCGAGGGCTGCCCCGCCCTCCCCCCGGCCGACGCGGACCCAGGCCGGCAAGGCGTTTGGGATCAACGGGTTGGCGGCGGGACCAGCTGCCATCCTGGACGCGCGGCGATCTGGTCTGACGGGGACGGAGGCGGCTTGGTCCATGCACCACGCTATCCTTCGCACGGCGCTTTGTCAGCTCCGACAGCGCTCAAACCGCCGCGGGTGTCGGGCCCCCTGCCGTGTCCGGTAAGATTGCATTATCGGACATAGCTTGGCAGGCTCCCGCCGCCATGACCGATTCCCTCTCCCCGCACCCGCCACACACCGCTGCACCCGCCCCGGAGGAGGCAGCCTGCCTGCCTGTCGTTTCTGTCACGGCGGACGGGGTGTCGGGCACGACCGAGCCGGCCGGGCGCACCGGATCGCTGCTGCCGATGCTCCAGCCGCTCGCCGAGGCGGCACGCGCCTACGCCGCCCGCAAGGACAGCCCCAACACCCGCCGCGCCTACGCCGCCGACTGGCGCCTGTTCGAGCGCTGGTGCCTGCGCCAGGGCCTCGATCCCCTCGTCCCCGATCCCCGCACCGTCGGGCTGTTCCTCGCCGCCGCCGCCGACGGCCACGGCCTGCAAAAGGTGAGCGTCGCCACCCTCGAGCGCCGGCTCGCCGCCCTCACCACCCGCTACCGCTCGGCCGGAACGCCGCTCGCGCGCGACGACCGCCACATCACCGACGTCATGGCCGGCATCCGCCGCAGCCATGCCCGCCCGCCGCGCCAGAAGGAGGCGGTGCTCGGCGACGACCTGCTCGCCATGGTGGCGACGCTCGAGGCCGACCTGCGCGGCCTGCGCGACAAGGCGATCCTGCTCGTCGGTTTCGCGGGCGGCTTGCGCCGCTCGGAGATCGTCGGGCTCGATTGCGGCCCGGGGCAGACGACGGACGGTGCGGGCTGGATCGAGATCCTGACCGAGGGCGCGCTGTTGACGGTGCGCGGCAAGACGGGCTGGCGTACGGTCGAGGTCGGGCGCGGCTCGTCGGAGCGCAGCTGCCCGGTGGCGGCGCTGGAGATGTGGCTGCGGCTGGGACGGATCGCCCACGGGCCGGTGTTCCGATCGATCGCCGGGCCGAAGGGCACGGTGTCGGCGGCCCGGCTGTCCGACAAGCACGTGGTGCGGCTGGTCAAGCGCACGGCTTTGGCGGCGGGCCTGCGCGGCGATCTGCCGGAGGGCGAGCGGGCTCTGGCCTTCGCCGGCCACTCTCTGCGGGCGGGCCTGGCGAGCTCGGCGGAGGTGGAGGAGGCGCTGGTGCAGCGTCAGCTCGGTCACGCCTCGGCCGAGATGACGCGGCGGTACCAGCGGCGGCGCGAGCGCTTCCGGGTCAACCTGACCAAGGCCTCGGGACTGTGATGCGCCCTGTGTCGGTCCTGACCGCGTCAGGATCACCGATTTGCCGACGCTGTGTGTTCGCATCGACACGTCGATGCGAAAGCGCAAGGATATCACGCCTCAACTGCTCGGACTGGAGTCCTATACCGATAAATATTCATTAATGATGTCGCGTTCGTTTCGAATGCGATCGGCCTCGTCGCGGTGGACGATCTCGCCCTTGTTCAGAATGTAACCGCTCGTTGCCACGCTGAGACAGAAATGCATGTTCTGCTCGGCAAGGAGTATCGTGATCGAAAGCTCTTTCAGACGGCGTATCAGTCGGCCGATCTCCTGGACGATGATCGGTGCGAGGCCTTCGCTCGGCTCGTCGAGGAGGATCGCGTCCGGGTTGCCCATGAGGGCTCTGGCGATGGTGAGGAGTTGCTGCTCCCCTCCCGACAGGAGCTGGGCCGGGCGATCCTGGAGCTTGGCGACGATCGGGAAGGCATCGTAGATCGCCTTCAGGTCCCAATCGCTGCGGCCGGTCGGGCCCTTCTTCTGCGCGATGATCAGGTTGTCCTCGACCGTCTGGAACGGGAAGACCTGGCGACCCGCGGGCACGTAGGCGAGCCCCGCCTGCGCGATCTCGTGGGTCGGCCGCCCGGCGAAGTCCTTGCCGTTCATGACGACGGTGCCGGAGGTCGGCGGCGCCAGCCCCATGATGCTCTTGAAGGTCGTGCTCCTCCCCGCTCCATTGCGGCCGAGCAGGGCCACGACCTCGCCCTGACGGACGTCGAGGTCCACGCCGAACAGCACCCGGCTCGTCCCGTAGGACACGTGCAGGTTCCGGATCGAGAGGATCGGATCGTCAGGCATGGTCGATCTCATCGCCGAGGTAGGCCTTGATGACCCGGGGGTCGTTGCGGATGGCGTCGGGGGGCCTTCGGCCAGCACGGCGCCGTAGCTCAGCACCCGCACCGTCCGGGAGATCTTGAACACGATGTCGGTGTCGTGCTCGATGAAGACCAACGTCAGCCCGCTCGTCTTCCAGAGAGCGTGGATCCGGTCGACCATCTCCCAGCGCTCCTCCGGTCCCATGCCGGCGGTCGGCTCGTCGAGCAGCAGGACCTTCGGATCGAGGGCCATCGCGATCGCGACGTCGAGGAGCTTGCGGTCCCCGTGCGAGAGCGTCGCCGACGAGGTGTCGGCGACAGCTCGCAGGCCGATCAGGGCCAGGACCGCATCGGCCTTGGCGGCATCGGCCGGCGCCGGGAACCCGACCCTGAGGCTCCCGAAGCCGCGTCGCTTCGACATCACGGCGGCCTCGACGGACTGGCGCACGGTGAAGCTCGGAAACAGGCTCGCCACCTGGAAGGCGCGCGCCACGCCGGACCACATGCACCTCGGAACGTCCGGCGATGTCCTCCCCGTCCAGCATGACGCGGCCGGCATCCGGCTTCACGCGACCGGAGATGAGGTTGGACAGGGTGGTCTTTCCCGCGCCGTTAGGCCCGATGATCGCGTTGATCGATCCGGCGTCGAACGCCATCGTGACGGAGCGTGTGGCGTGGTTGCCCCCGAACCGCTTGTCGCGGTTTTCAAGACGCAGCATCGACGTGCCTCTCGCGCGAGACGATCCGCGTGGCGCGCGCCCGGGCGGAGCGCTGTGCCAGGCGATCCCTGAGGAAATCCAGCAGGCCCTTCTTGAGGACCAGAACGGTCAGCAGGATGGTGGCACCCAGGAACAGGCCGTAATGCGCGGTGTAGGACGTCACCACGTTGTTCATCGCCGTGAGGAGGACCGCGCCGAGCACGGGGCCGAGGAACGTCTGGGCGCCCCCCAGCATCACCATGAAGATGCCGTCGCCTGACACCGTCCAGTAGGCGAATTCGGGGAAGGCCCCGGAATTGTGAACGCACATCAGCACGCCCGCGACGCTGGCGATGGCGCCGGAGAGCACGAACACGGCGAACTTGTAGGCGTTCACGTCGATGCCGATCGCGGTCGCCCTCGCCTCGTTGTCGCGGATGAGCCGGAGCGCGGCGCCGAACGGCGAGAGCACGACCGCCCGCATCCCCAGCATCAGGACGAAGAGGATGAGGGCCGTGCCGTAGGCGCGACGCGGAAGGCGTCGGGCATGCCCATCGACAGGAACTCCACGTCCCAGACGATGCCGACGAGGTCGTCCAGGATCAGCGCGAGGGCGTAGAAGATCAGGAGTTGCACCAGGACGTCGGCGCCGTAGATCCGGCGCACGATCGTCCGCTCCAGCACAGCGGCGAACAACCCGATCCCGATCCCCGCGAAAAGCGTCGCGGCGAGGAAGCTGCCGGTCTGCAGGTCGACCGCGTAGGCGACGTAGGCGCCCAGCATGTAGAAGGCGTCGTGGGCGAAGTTCACCACCTTGAGAATGCCGAAGGTCAGCGTCAGGCCCGATGTCACCAGGAAGGTCAGGAGGCCGACGACGAGGCCCGAGGTGGTCTGGGAGACGAGGCACGAGACGGTCGAGATGCAACGTGCCAGAGCAGCTGTTTCCATGGGGAGCCTGCTTTCGAGAAGATCGCCCGGGAGAGCGCCGGGAGGGGCGGCGTGCGAATGGGTCAGGCGAACCCCTTTGCCGGCGTATGGAACCAGTCGCGCCGGATCAGGCACGATGGTCTGCAACCGACCTGCCGCCGCGCGGGCGTTACCGGACCTCGCGATCCCAGGTGCAGGCTCTGCTTCGGCGAGGACGAGGCACTCCGCAGCGGGGAGACGACGCACCGGGGCGATGTTGGCGGCGGTCGAGACCGTCGACGGGGCGGTCCTGCCCCATCCGACCGGCCGGGTTGCGGCCGGGATCGGCACAGATGGAGGGCCATCGACGTCGCGTGCCACGCCAAGGGCGAGGGTGCTTGCCGGAACCGCTTGCCTCGACGAACGGGCCACGGGCCGGACAAGGTGCCAGACCGGAGACGGATAGGGCGCATGCACGCGCTCTGCGCCGGCTATACGATCCGACTTCCCTCTGCCTTTGCGTCATAGGCCGTGGATCGTTCCCGCATCCGCCACGATCCGCCGGGTTGATCGTCCGGTGGCCCCGCTCTAGACTATGCCATCCGTCATAGACTTCTACGGAAGGCCCGCGATGACCGAGCCCGTGCGCTACACCCAGGCCGGGCGCCTGATGGCGATCGACACCGTGCTCGGGCCCGACGCGCTCCTCCTCGAGCGCCTCGAGGTCGAGGAGGGCATCAACCGCCTCTTCACCATCCAGGCCCGCGTCCGGGCCCAGCGCGACGAGGTCCGCCCCGACGAGATCGTCGGCACCGCCGCCGATCTCTCCCTCACCCTCGCCGACGGGAGCCAGCGGGTCTGGAACGGGCTCGTCACCGAACTGCACGAGGGGCCGATCGTCACCCGCGGCGCGCGTCAATACGCGCTCACCCTGCGCCCGCGGCTGTGGCTGATGAGCCAGCGCAGCGACTGCCGCATCTTCCTCACCCAATCGACCCTGGAGGTGCTGGAAACCCTGTGCGCCGAGCACCGCATCCGCGACTACACCCTCGCCGGGGTCACGCGACCGCCGCAGAAGCGCGACTACGTCGTGCAGTGGAACGAGACCGATCTCGCGTACTTGCTGCGCCGCCTCGAAGAGGAAGGGCTGTTCTACTGGTTCCGTCATGAGCGCGGCACGCACACGCTCGCCGTCGGCGATCATCCTTCGGCCTATGACGGCAGTCAAGACACCCGCGTCCGTCTCGCCTTCGGCTCGTCGGATGCCGAGCACATCCACGACTGGCGCCGGCAACTCTCGTTCACACCCGGACGGAGAGCCGGAAAGGATTACGAGTTCCTCACGCCCAACCTCGATCTCGCCTCGGACACGCCGTCGATCGACCGCGTTCCCGAGAACGCATCTTACGAGCTCTACGAGTATCCCGCCCGGGCGCTCACCCGCGAGGCCGGCGAGCGGGCCACGCGGCTGCGGATCCAGGCGACCGAGACCGGCTTCGACCGGGTCGAGGGCCGCTCCAGCGTGCGCACCCTCGCGGCGGGATCGCGCTTCACCCCCTACGAGGTCGCCCATCCCGGGCACGTCTACCCGGCGCAGGTGATCACGCAGATCCTGCACCGGGCCGAGGACCCGACCTACGAGTCGGGGGCCGGCACGCCGCATTACGAGAACACCTTCACGACCCTGCCGGCCGACCGCCCGGCGACGCCCCACCGGATGATCCCACGCCCGCGCATCGACGGCCTGCAGATCGCCCGGATCGCCGGCCCGCCGGGCGAGGAGATCCACAC
>NZ_LABZ01000027.1 GCF_001043955.1 Methylobacterium tarhaniae
CGAGATAGAGGTCGCCGCGGGCAGGCCCCAGGATCGCCGAACCGGTATCCTGCGCCACCACGAGGCGGCGCAAGGGGGCGCTGCCGCCATCGGGGTCCGGCAGCGATCCCTCCAGCCAGAACGGCAGGCCGTAGCGCCACAGGGTCGCGTCGACCGCGAGGCTCCGTCCGGCGGTCAGCGGCACGCCCGCCCCGCCGCGCGGACCGGCCCCTTCCGGGATCCCGTCATCGATGCGGAAGAAGATGTAGGAGGCGTTGCGGCGGATCAGGTCCCGGGCGATGGCCGGGTTGGCCCGCAGCCAGCCGGTCCAGCGGGCGAGGGTCAGCCCTTCGAGCGGCAGGTGACCGCCGGTGACGATGAGGCGGGCGACCGAGGTGTAGGGCCGGCCGTTGCGGCCGTCATAGGCGAGGCGCACCGAACGGCCATCCGGCAGACGCACCCGGCCGGAGCCCTGGACCTGCAGCACCAGAAGGTCGACGGCGTCGCGCAGCCAGAGCAGCGGGCGGGCGCGGGCACCGAGCGCCCCGTCCTCGATCGCGGCCCGGTCCGGATAGGGAAGGAAGGCGTCGCCGTCGCGGCGCGCGGCGCGCAAGGCCGGATCGAGACCGGGCCGGGTCTCGCCGGGCTCCAGGGAAACGAGATCGTCGGGGCGCCCCAGGGCCGGCACGGTGAAGTCCGGCGTCGACACCGGCGAGCCGTCGAGTTCGGGCTCGAAATAGCCGGTGAGGAAGCCGGCCGTGCGCTCCGTCGCGGCGTCGCGGTTCGGCCGCAGGACGCGATAGGCGGAGAAGTGACGCGTGAAGAAGCCCTTCGCCCCGTCCGGCGGCACCGCCGACGCGGCGGCGCAGGGCCCGGAGAGATCCTGGTTCGGGGCGTTCGGCGCCGCTTCGGCGAGGACCGGCCCGGAGGCCTGCGCGCAGGTCGCCCGGAAGGCTGCGAGGGCGGCAGCGAGGTCGTCGCCGGCGAAGCCCGGGAGGGCGGTGAAGGGAACGGGCTCGAGCACCGCCTCGCCGACGCGCAGGGGCGCCGTCGCGGGGGAGGCTGCGGCCTGGCCGGCCGCGGCACAGGCGAGGACGAGAGCGGGAAGACGGGAGCCGAGGGCCGGCGGCATGGGCTTGACGGGCTCCGGCCCCGGTAAAGCGGTGTTCTGGTGGCATCGCGCGGCGAACCCTGTCGCGACGCGAGGGATTGTCACCGATGGCCGGCGGCCGATCAAGCCGCCGGACGGTCTTGCGTCAGCGCCCGGCCCTCAATGCCCGGCCTCGGTGGCGACGAGCTGCCAGTTCGGGTCGCGGCTGCCGAGGGTGCGGGCGAAGGTCCAGACGTCGGTCACGTCGACGACCTTCTCGGGGCTGCCGTCGATCACCTGGCCCTGAGGTCCGCGGGTGGCGGTGATCAGCTTCGAGAGGTAGCGCACCGTGACCTGGGCGACGCGGTTGCGCACGTCGACCCCGACGATCTCGGCCCGGTCGATCGACACGAAGGTGGTCTCGACGGTCTGGCCGGCGCGCTCGCGGCCCTGGATCGCCCGCTCGAAGCCGTCGGCGACCTCGCGCGAGAGCAGGGTCTTGAGGGTCTTGCGATCACCCTTGGCGAAGGCGGTGACGATGGTCTCGTAGGCGACCTTGGCACCGTCGGTGAAGGCGCGGGGGTCGAAGTTCGGCTCCTGCTGGAGGATCAGGTCGAGGCCGCGGGCGGCGGGCGAGTTCGGCTCGACCACGCCCTTCCAGTTGCGCGGCACCGCGGTCGCGACCGGCGCGGCGGCGCCGCGCTCCGGGCCGGCGCCGGGCAGCCGCACGACGTTGTCGCCGTCGCGGGAGGCGGCCGGCGGCTCCTCGCGCCGGGCGAGCGGGTTGAACGGCGGCCGCTCGCTCCCGGTCTTCTGACCGAGGACGGCGCGCAGCTTCCAGATCACGAAGACCGCAAGCCCGAGGAAGATGAGGGTCGTAAGGTCGAGGGAATCCTGCATCATCGATCCGTTCGTGGCGGCTTTACGCGGAGCATCCCTGACCGCCCCGGCACAGCTTGCGACATCTCCGGCGCGTCGACGGCTTTGGCACCGGGACCGGGGCAAGGCAAGCGTCCGGCCGGCGCCGCACCGCGGGCCTCCGGACGATATGGGGTCGGGCCCCCGCCGTATCCAGGCGCCCGCGCGCGACGACGCGCCGGTCCGCGCGGATCCGGGCCGGAAGCCGGCCTGCCGCAGGGTCGGGAGCGGGGTCAGGCATGGGCGCAGTACACGGGGGGCAGTGACGCGGGAGAGATGGTCGGCGCCTCTGCTTGTTCGCGCGATGCGGGCATGATAGCGGCAACGCCGCCGTCGCGCGCGCCGTTTCTCGCGCCAGTGTGCGACGGTTCGTCGTTACGTCCAGCCCTCGAAGGAACCCTCCGCCATGGCCGACTCCCCGGTCCCGAACGGCAACGGTGGCGCCGCGGCGCAGCCCGACGACTTCACGCCGACCCTCAACGCCCTGGCCCAGTACGCCAAGGACCTCTCCTTCGAGAACCCGAACGCGCCGCGCTCGCTGCAGCCGCAGCAGCAGGGCCCGCAGATCAACATCCAGGTCAACGTCAACGCCCGGCAGCTCGCCGAGGAGGATTTCGAGGTCGACCTGCGCCTCGAGGGCGATGCCAAGATCGGCGCCGAGGTGCTGTTCGCCTTCGAGCTGACCTATTCGGGCATCTTCCGCCTGCGCAACATCCCGCAGGACCAGATGCACCCGGCGGTCATGATCGAGTGCCCGCGTCTGCTGTTCCCGTTCGCCCGCCAGATCATCGCCGACGCGGTGCGCAACGGCGGCTTCCCGCCGCTCTACATCGACCCGATCGATTTCGTCGGCCTCTATCGCCAGAAGGCGGCCGAGGCCCAGACTCAGGGCGGCGTCGCGTAACGCCGGTCCCCTGCGCGGGCCGGTCCCCCGGTCCGCGCATTCTTGATAAAGTGTTTCACGGGAAACGCGGCCGTTCTCCCTACTCTCGCAATGCCGGCACCAGGGACGCCACCAGCAGCCCGGCCATGGCGAGGTTGAACAGTCTGATGCCGCGCCGCGTCCTGAGGATCCGGGCCGTGCCGACGCCGATCAGCGTCCAGAACCCCAGGCAGGGCAGGGCGACGAGCCCGAACAGGACCGCCAGCAGCAGGGTCGCGGCGAGCGAGCCGCCCTCTCCTTGAGCCGTGTAGGTGGCGAGCGCCCCCGCGGCGATGATCCAGGCCTTCGGATTCACCCATTGGAACAGGGCCGCCTGCAGGGCGCCGAGCGGCCGTCCCGAGGCCGTCGTCGCCGGATCGGCGGGATCAGGATCGGCGTTGGCGATCTTCCAGGCGAGCCACAGCAGGTAGGCCGCCCCCACCCATTTCAGGACCGCGTGGACCCGTGGATCGGTGAGGAGCGGCAGGCCGGCGGTGCCGAGGACAACCAGCATCACGGGGAAACCTGCCGCGATGCCGAGCATGTGCGGCACGGTGCGGGCAAAGCCGTAGGTGGCGCCGGAGGCCACCACCATGGTGTTGTTGGGGCCGGGCGTCGCCGACATCGCGACCGCGAAGGCGGTCGCCGAGAGAAACCAGGTCCAGTCCACGATCCGTCGGCTCCCCGCCGCGCCTGCGACACGGGCACGATGATACATGGTTCTCCGCCAGGCCCGCCCCATCGGCTCTCGCAATGCGGCGATCCCGCGCTCTGCTGCGGATCTCCGGTTCCGATCGCCGGGCGGTTGGCCGCCACATCGGCGGACCCTGGGGCAGGTGACCGCAGGACGGGCGAGCCCTGCCCCCTGGACTCCCGCCCCCGGATCGGGCGATGGGGGCTCGATCGCGCGAGAGGAAAGACGACGGGATGGCGTACTGGCTCTACAAATCCGAGCCCTCGGTCTGGTCATGGGACGACCAGGTCGCCGCCGGGGAGGCCGGGACGTACTGGAACGGGGTGCGCAACCACGTCGCCCGTAAGAATCTCGAGGCGATGCGGCTCGGCGAGCAGGGCTTCTTCTACCACTCGAACGAGGGCAAGGCGGTGGTCGGCATCGTCGAGGTGATCCGCACCTATTATCCCGACCATACCGACGAGACCGGCCGCTTCGGCATGGTGGATCTCAAGGCGGTCGCGGCTCTGCCCAGACCCGTCACCCTGGAGGCGATCAAGGCCGAGTCGGCCTTGCGGGAGATGGTGCTCGTCAACAACTCGCGCCTGTCGGTGCAGCCGGTCAGCGAGACGGAATGGGCGCTGGTGCGGCGCATGGGTGGTCTATGAGGGACGCGGCGCGGTCTTGCACACGAGGGCGGTCTTGCGCGTGAGGCGTCTCCTCGGCGGTGCCGGGCTCGTCCTTCTGCTGCTCGCGGATCACGCGCGGGCCCAGAGAGCCAAGCCACCGGCCGCACCCGCGAGAGCCGCGCCCGAGAAGATCCTGACCTGCGGGGCCTTGGCCAACCTGCGCATCCTGATGGCGGAGACGGGGGGCGATCCCGCCGCGATCAAGGCGCGGCTGGCGGACCCGAAGGCCGACCATCTCGGCTGCTCGCGGGTCGGCCGCGACCGGGTCGAGGGCAATGCCGAGCGGGTGGTGATCGGCGGCACCGCCTACGATTGCCTGAAGGTCAAGGAATCGAGCCTGTGCCGCTGGACCCTGTCCGGCGTGCCGGCGGAGGCGCCGTGAGGCGCCATCCGCCGGCCGGCATCGGACGCGCTCGACCCGTCAGATGCTCCAGTACGGCGTGGCGTTGAAGTAGCGGTGGACGTGCTCCTCCCATTGCCGGTCATAGGACGGATCGCTGCCCTCCGGCGAGGCCTGCGGTGCGGAGCGGAGCTGCTCCTCGGTGATGTCGAGCACGTAGGCGTCCAGCTCCGGCGAGAAGCGCAGGGTCGACCACGGAATGGTGTAGTAGCCCTCGCCGATGCCGAGGAAGCCGCCGAAGCTCATCACGGCATAGACCACCTGACCGGAGGTCTTCTCGATCATCAGGCGCTCGATGCGGCCGATGCCGTCGCCGTTCGGGCGCCGCACGGTGGTGCCCTCGACGCGGTCGCTGGCAATCAGCGAGTTGGTTTCGTTGGTGGTGGTGCTCCCCATGTCGGAGCGATCGCCGACGGTCGGTGCGACGGTGGTCATCGGAATTCCTCCGGGTCGCGTGTCTTGATATCGCGTGTCTTGGTCACGCGTCTTCCATTCCGGCAACGCTTCCGCGGCGATACCTGTTCCGGCCCCGCGCGGGTCCTCGTTCGAGCCCCGGCAGAAAGTCCCGGCGGCCATCCGGGTCGGGAGCCCCGATGCGGCTCATCCCGTCGGGCTCTGCGGCGAATGGCGAAGCGCGGGGCGGTTCCCCAAGGGCCGTGGTAGCGCTAGCCTGCAGCCATGCCGATTCGCCGTGCCGCCGTCCTGACGGTTCTCCTCGCGCTCGCCGCTCCCGCCCTCGCGCAGGATCGCGGCACCCTCAACCCGAAGCCGCTGCCGCCGCTCGCCAACCCGGACGATCCGTCCACGCCGGCCAAGGCCCTGTTCGGCCGCGCCACGACGCCGGCGGCCCTGCCGCCGCAGGCGATCGGCGGCTACGCGCGGGGCTGCGTGGCCGGCGCCGAGTCCCTGCCGATCGACGGCGCCACCTGGCAGGTGATGCGCCTGTCGCGCAACCGGAACTGGGGCCACCCGCGGCTCGTCGCCTTCCTGGAGAAGATCGCCACCGATGCGCCGCGCAAGGCGGGCTGGCCGGGGCTCCTCGTCGGCGACATGTCCCAGCCCCGGGGCGGGCCGATGCTGACCGGCCACGCCTCGCACCAGCTCGGCCTCGACGCCGACATCTGGCTCACGCCGATGCCGGACCGGCGCCTGACCCGGGCCGAGCGCGAGGAAATGTCCGCCACCAACGTGGTGCGCCCGGACCGGCGCGACATCGACCCGAGCGTGTGGCGGCCGGAGCACCTGCGCCTGATCAAGATGGTGGCGCGCGAGCCCGGGGTGGCGCGGATCTTCGTCAACCCGGCGATCAAGCTGGCGCTCTGCCGCGAGGCGGGGTCCGACCGGAGCTGGCTCACCAAGGTGCGGCCGATCTACGGCCACAACTACCACTTTCACATCCGGCTCGAATGCCCGGCCGGCGAGGCGGCCTGCCACGACCAGGACCCGCCGCCGGCCGGCGACGGCTGCGGCTCCGAGCTCGATTACTGGTTCTCGGACGCGGTGCTGAATCCCAAGCCGCGCCCGCCCGGCAAGCCGCGCCCGCCGATGACCCTGGCGGGCCTGCCCGAAGCCTGCCGCACGGTGCTGAAGGCGCGGTGATCGCAAGGCCGGGACCGGTCGAGCCGGTCCCGGCCCCCGTCGCTCACTCGGCCGCGACGCCGACCCCGATCGGGCAGGACACGCCGGTTCCCCCCAAGCCGCAATAGCCGCCCGGATTCTTGGCCAGGTACTGCTGGTGGTAATCCTCGGCGAAGTAGAACGGGCCGCCGTCGCGGATCTCCGTGGTGATCGGGCCGTAGCCCCGAGCCTTCAGGGCCGCCGCGTAGGCGTCGCGCGAGGCCTCGGCCTCGGCCCGGCGCGCCTCGTCGGGCAGGTAGATGCCGGAGCGGTACTGGGTGCCGACGTCGTTGCCCTGGCGCATGCCCTGGGTCGGATCGTGGCTCTCCCAGAAGGTCTTGAGCAGGGCGGCGAAGGGCATCACGGCCGGGTCGTAGGCGACCAGCACGACCTCGTTGTGCCCGGTGAGCCCCGAGCAGACCTCCTCGTAGGTCGGGTTCGGCGTGGTGCCGGCCGCGTAACCCACCGCAGTGACGAAGACGCCGTCGCCGAGCTGCCAGAACTTGCGCTCCGCGCCCCAGAAGCAGCCGAGGCCGAACACGACCGTCTCGATGCCGTCCGGGTAGGGGCCCTTGAGCGGGCGGCCGTTGACGAAGTGCCGCTCCGCCGTCGGCAGGGGAGTGGGCCGCCCCGGCAGGATCTGGTCGGTGGCGGGCATCTCGGCGCGCTTGCGGAAGAACAGCATCGGGTCGCTCCGGTATCGGAACGGAGCCTCGCGGCTCCGGAGGCGAGACGCCTCTGATCGCGACCTGATGTGGGGTGCCGGATGCGGTTCCTGAAGAGGACTCGTTGTCTCCGGTACGAATCCCATCCGCCGAGGGGGCGGAGCTTGACCGGATGCGCTCGGCTCAGCGCAGGACCGGCGCGCCCGTGGCGGCGACACGGGCCGGCGCCTCGGGCCCGAAAGCGGTGCTCGGATCGAAGTAGGCGCCGCGGGCCGTGATCAGCCCGGCCGCCAGGGCCCAGAACAGCACGGCGCCGACGATCCGCCGCGTCCGTACCGGACGGCGGCGCCCCGCCATGCACGCGACGTCCCGCTCCTGCCCGGACCGCAGGTCGAGGCGCTCGCCGAACGGATCGAAGATGGCAGGACGCATGGACGAACCCGGCATGACGTACGGCCCCGAGGACCGGAGCTTCCGCACATTAGATATGTCCAGGGCAGGCCTCGCAGCAATAGACGCGCTTTTCCATTTTCTGCATCGGAGTAGAATATGTTTACTGCGTGAAAGCTCGCAGAGAGAAATTCCGTCTTCGTTCCCTGCAAGATCGATGTTTCGGTGCTGCGTGGTGACGCATCGGAGCGCCGCTCGCGCGACGAAGGCCGTACCCGCTGGCCCGCGCCCAGCCATCTAAGCCGGTTCACCCGCAGGCGGACGAGGCACCGGTCGCCCGGCCCGGATCACCCGGCATCTAACCTCGGATACGGTTGATCCGCCGGTATTCAGTGGCTTACAATCAAATGCCGCTGCGGCACTTCGGCGTGTTCGTGGCCGCGCGCATCAACTGCTCTTAGGAAAATTTACCTTGGAGAGGAGAATTCGAACGCGCGGCGCGCGGGCGGACGCCGGCATGTACCGCGTCGTCACGGACCGACGACCTGGCGGGGCAGCACAGGCCGGGTCGGCCCGGAACGATGCATGATGGGCGCCCGATGAGCCTGCCCCTTCCGAACCGTTATGCGGATCCGCGGCCGGCAGACCTGTCGTCGCACGACTTCATGCGCCTGATCGAGGCCTTCGGTCTGACCGGCGCCTGGCGCTGGGACTTCCTCACCGGCCGGCAGATCTGGTCGTCCGGACTGTACCGGCTGCTCGGACTGCCGGAGAGTGACCCCGCGAGCTACGAGCGACTGCTCGGGCTCGTCCATCCGGCCGACCGCGACATGATCGAGGACGTGGCCCAGATCCTTCACGCCGGGATCCTGGGTAGCCACACGGTCCGGCTGATCCGCCCGGACGGTACGGCGCGCACGGTGGTGAGTCGCGGCGAGGTCTTCTTCAGCCCCGACGGGCGCCCGGTCGCGGCGACCGGCGTGCTCCTCGACGTGACCGACCGCGAGCGCCTGGCCGAGATGCACCGCCTCGAGCAGCAGCGCCGGGCCAGCCTGGCGCGGCAGGCACAGATCTTCATGTATACCGAGCCGAGCCTGCCGCTGACCGAGTACGGCCCCGACTTCCTGGCCCTGGTGGGCCTGCGCCGCGAGGAGGTGCGGGCGAACTGGCTCACCCCGTTCGTGCCGGAAGAGTGGCCGCGCTGGCGCGACGCGCTGCCCCGCCTCGCGGCGGCGGGGCGACCGTTCAGCATCACGCCGACCCTGCGGCTCGCGGCAGGCGGGGCTGCACCGTTCCGCATGATGATGGTGCCCCTGCGCGACGGGGCTCCCGATCCGGTCTGCTGGACCGCCGTGATCACGCCGCTCGAGGGTGAGGCGCCCCCCCTGCGGGATATCTCGCCGCGCCAGGTCGAGGCGGCGATCGAGGGCTGCCACCTGCGGGCGGCCCGCGGCCTCCTCGACTGGACCCTGAACGACCTCGCGCGGGCGAGCGGCGTCTCCCTCTCCACCGTGCGGCGCCTGGAGGAGGATTCCGAGGGAGCGGCTTCGCGCTCGCGCCCGCATGTCCTGGCGGCCCTGCGTGGTGCCGGGATCGTCTTCACCCTCGTCGAGGGCGGAACCGTGGCGGTGGCCCGGGCGGAGGGAGACGTCACCCTACCCGGTATACGCTCAGGCTGACATGGTCCGGCGCCCGGGCGCCGGTGGCGAGGAACAGGCTGGTCTGCATCCAGGCGAGGTGTGGGCAAGCGGTCTCGAACCGGGGCGCGGTGCGGAAATAGATCAGGGCCGGATCGACCGGCTCGCCCCGCCGCAGGCGCTCCAGGGCCTCGGGCGGCCCGAAGCGCAGGCCGGTATTCTCGACATAGACCAGGGCGCCGCCCGCGGCCTCGATCACGTAGCGGGCGTGGAGCTGGGTCAGCCCGTCGCCCGCGATGGTCTGGTAATCGGCGCCGCCGGGCACGATCCGGCCGGCGAGGCCCGGGCCGGACACGGTGCCGCCGGTGATGGCGATGACCCGCCGGCTGCCTGCCGTCGTGACGCCGACCTCGACGGGCGCCGCCACCGCGATGCGGGCGTCGAAGACATGGGTGAGGGTGGGGGCCGGGATCGTCATGGCTTGGCCCTCACCAGGGGACAGTCGCTCTCGGCGAGTGGCCGGAAAGCCTCGTCGCCGGGGAGCGTCGCGACCCGCTCCATCACGTCCCATTCTCCCGTCGACTCCTCCGGGCGCTTGACCCGGAACAGCGAGACCTCGCGGACCACCCGCCCGTCCGGCCGCAGGCGGCCGCCCTTGGTCATGACGTCCTCGATCGGCATCTCGCGCATCTTGGCCATGACCGGCTCGGCCGCATCGGTGCCGGCGGCCCTCACGGCCTTGAGGTAGTGCATGACCGCCGAATAGACGCCGGCCTGGTAGCTGTTCGGCATCGCGCGCTGGCGGTCGTAGAAGCGCTTGGCGAAGGCGCGGGTCGCCTCGTCGGTGTCCCAGTAGAACGCCTCGGCGAGGTAGAGGCCGCCCGCCACCTTGAGCCCCAGGGCGTGGACATCGACCGCCGTCATGTAGAACCCGGCGAGCTTCTGCTGGCCGCCGAGCACGCCGAATTCCGAGGCCTGCTTGACCGCGTTGATCGCGTCGCCGCCGACATTGAACAGGGCGATCACCCCGGCGCCGGAGGCTTGCGCCTGGAGGATCTGCGACGACAGGTCGGGCGAGAGCAGGGGATGGAAGACCTGGCCCGCCACCTTGCCGCCGCCGCCCGTCACCACCGGGGTCACGTCGGCGACGAAGGATTTTCCCAGCGTGATGTCGGCGACGACGTAGAACCAGGTCTTCTCCCCCGATTCCACCAGGGGCTTGGCGATGGCGCGGGAGAGAGCGTGGGTGTCGATGACCCAGAGCGCGCCGTTCGGCGAGCATTGCGCCCCGGTGATCACCGTCGAGCCCGAGCCCGTGATGAGGGCGAGGCGCCCCTTCTCACGGGCCAGCGCCTGGACGCCGAGGGCCACCGCCGAATTGCCGAGGTCGGTGATCATGTCGACCCCCTCGACGTCGTACCAGCGCCGGGCGAGCGTGCTCGCCACGTCCGGCTTGCTCTGGTGGTCGGCGGCGACGATCTCGATCGGGCGGCCCAGCACGGTCGCGCCGAAATCCTCGACCGCGAGCCGCGCCGCGGTGACGCTGCCGGTGCCGTAATTGTCGGACATCGCCGTCGACATGTCGGCCAGCACGCCGATCTTGACGCGGTCGCCGGAAACGGCGCCCTCCGCATCGGCGGCAGCCGGCGCGAAGGCGATCAGGCCCGCGAGCAGGGCGGAGCGGAGGGCGCGCATCGTGCTCCCTCCCGTCAGACGGCCTTGAGGCCGAGGATCTCCCGGGCCTCGGCCGGGCTCGCCGGCTCGTGGTTCAGCTCCTTGATGATCCGCACCGTGCGGGCCACCAGCTGCTCGTTGGTGGCGAGCTGGCCGCGGGAATAATAGTTGTTGTCCTCGAGCCCGACCCGGACGTGGCCGCCGAGCAGGATGGCCTGCGTGGTCGCCGGCAGCTGTGCCGGGCCGATGCCGGAGACGCAGAAGATCGATTGCGGCGGCAGCATCCGGATCATCGCCGCCAGGATGTCGTGCGAGTAGGGCATCGCGCCCTGGAAGCCCTTGTCGGCGCCGAGCACCATGTTGATGTAGTAGGGCGGCTTGTCGTAGCCCTTCTCGATCAGCCGGGTCACGTCCTGCAGGATGTGCTGGGGCCCGAACACCTCCCATTCCGGCTTGATGCCGCGCTCCTGCATGCGCTTCGCCAGGGCCTCGCAGCGGCTCGGCGTCGTCACCACCAGGATCTCGCGGCCGCCATGCACGTCCGCGAAGGTCATGCCGTCGAAGGTCGCCATCTCGGCGCCGGCCTCGCAGCCCTTCAGCCGCTCCTCGAAGCTCGATTCGAACAGCCCGTCGGGGCGCGGCACCAGCATGTCGCCGCTCGATCCGCCGCCGGTCGAGTTGTTGAGGATGATGTCGCAGCGCTCGCGGATGCGCCGGTTGATGTCGCGGTAGATCCCGTCGTTGCAGGTCGCCTCGTCGTCGGGCCGGCGGGCGTGGAGCGCCGCGATGGCCGCGCCCTCTTTCCAGGACTTGTGCACCGATTCGGCGATTTCCTGCGGCTGGGTCGGCAGGTTGGGGTTCTGCGCCTTCGAGGCCATGCCGCCGGTCGGCGCCACCGTCACGATCACCTTGGCCATGTTGTCCTCCCTTGGTTCGTCGGGGTTGGGTTACGGCAGGTCCGGCGCCTCGCGCTTCTGCCGGACGAGGTCGACGAGGAGCCGGTCGCGCTGCGCCACCATCGCGTCCCGGTCGCGCCCTTCGAGCGCCTGTTCGAGGCCGCGCACGAGGGCCTGCTTCAGCTCGGGCGTCAGGCGCGGGTCGCCGAGATCGGCCCACATCGCCTCCATCAGCGGCCCGAGATGGTCGAGGGTGTGGGCGAGCCCACCGGGGCCGCCCGAGAGATGGTTGAGCAGGCACGGCCCCATCAGCGCCCAGCGCAGGCCCGGCCCATGGGCGATGGCGGCGTCGATATCGGCCACCGTGGCGGCGCCCGAGCCGACGAGATGGAAGGCCTCGCGCCAGAGCGCCGCCTGGAGCCGGTTGGCGACGTGGCCGACGAGCTCGCGCCGCAGGCGGATCGGCCGCTTGCCGATGCGCGCGTAGAACGTCATCGCCGCCGCGATGGCGCCCTCGTCGGTCCGTTCTCCGCCCAGAACCTCGACCAGCGGCACCAGATGGGGCGGGTTGAAGGGGTGGCCGAGGACGACCCGGCCGGGATGACGGCAGGCGGTCTGCACCGCGCTCGGGGTGAGGCCGGAGGAGCTGGTCGCCAGCACCACGTCGGGCGCCGCCGCGGCGTCGAGGCGCCGATAGGTCTCGTGCTTGATCTCCAGGCGCTCGGGCCCGTTCTCCTGCACGAAATCGGCGCCCTCCGCCGCTTCTTCCGGCCCGGCCACGAAGGTCAGGCGCTCGGGCGAGGCGCCGGGGGCAAGGCCGATTGATTCGAGAACCGGCCAGTGCCGGGCGACTGTCTCGCGCAAGCGGTCTTCGGCACCGGGGGCCGGATCGGTGGCGACGACGTCGAGGCCGGAGCCTAAGAACTGAGACACCCAGGACGCCCCGATGACGCCGGTGCCGATCACCGCCACCCGTCCGATGGCCGTGCGGTAGCCGGAATCCGGGTCTCTCGCCCGCTCGCTCGCGTCGTCCATCGCGGCGCCCTCCCTGATCGGGTCTCTGTCAGGGCTTGTCGCCCGATTGACCCGTTGAGATAGTTATATCACATTACAAATCAGGTTTGGCAATCCGGCGCGAAACGGCCGGAGCGAGAATCGGAGGAGCGCCGATATGGCGGAGGACCTGTCGGGCCTCGGCACCGAGTCCCTGGTCGTCACCCGGCGGGACGCCGTGGCGATCGTCACCCTGAACCGCCCGCACAAGCGCAACGCCCTCGACGACGGCATGGTGCTGGGGCTGGAGCGCATCGCCCGGAACCTGCCCGACGACGTGCGGGCGCTGGTCATCGCCGCGGAAGGCCCGCATTTCTGCGCCGGGCTCGACCTCGCCGAGCTGACCGAGCGCGACGCCCCGGCCGGGATGCTGCATTCGCGGATGTGGCACCGGGCCTTCCACGAAATCGAGTTCGGCCGGGTGCCGGTGGTGGCGGCGCTGAAGGGCGCGGTGATCGGCGGCGGGCTGGAACTTGCGCTGTCGGCCCATCTGCGGGTGGCCGAGACCTCCGCCTTCTACGCCCTGCCGGAGGGCCAGCGCGGCATCTTCGTCGGCGGCGGCGCCTCGGTGCGGCTGCCGCGGCTGATCGGCGTCTCGCGGATGCGCGACATGATGCTGACCGGCCGCGTCCACGATGCCGAGAGCGGCGAGCGGCTCGGCCTGTCGCATTACGTGACGCCGGCAGGGGAGGGGCTGGAGCGGGCGATCGCGCTCGCCACCCGGGCGGCCGAGAACGCGCCGCTCACCAATTACGCCCTGATCCACGCCCTGCCGCGCATCGCCGAGGCCGACCCGGCGACCGGGTACCTCACCGAGGCGCTGATGACCGCGGTGGCGCAGAGCGACGCCGAGGCGAAGCGGCGATTGGCGGAATTTCTGGAGGGGCGGGCGAAGAAGGTGCGGGAGTAGTCCTGCTGACCCGCACCACGTCCTGAAACCCGCTTGGTCATTGCGGGGCCGCGAAAGCGGAGCCCGGAATCCAGCACCGCAGGATGTTCAGCAAAGGGCGGAACACGGCCGACTCATCCGGCACCGCCCGCGGTTCTGGGCGTGCCTTCGGCACCACGGGCTCTCGCCTTCGGCGAGCCCCGGGATGACCCTGAGAGGTGGAAACGCAGCGGATCAACGTCGAGCGCGGTTCGCCTCTCCCGTGTGGGAGAGGGGTTGGGGGTGAGGGTGACACGGTCCTGAATTGGGAAGAACCGTCCCGCTTCGATCACCACGCTCAGCGCTTCACACTGACGCGCATCATCCTCACCCCGACCCCTCTCCCACACGGGAGAGGGGATCCTGCGCCCGATCTTTATTCGGCTATACCAAGAAATTGTCCCGACTTCCCAACACTGAATCCCAAGAACCGGCACCAAGACCGGCTTAACCCCCGGAGGAAACCATGCCCCATCGCCCGATCCGCCGGCTCGCCCCGGCGCTCGCCGCCTTCCTGTCGCTCCTCGCCCCCGCTGCCGCCGCCGAGCGGCCGGTGAAGATCGGCGTCCTCAACGACATGTCGGGGCCTTACGCCGACTACCAGGGCCAGGGCTCGGTCATCGCCGCCCAGCTCGCCATCGAGGATTTCGCAGCCAAGGCCGGGCGGCCGGTCGAGCTGGTCTCGGCCGACCACCAGAACAAGACCGATATCGGCGCCTCGATCGCCCGGCGCTGGTTCGACCAGGACGGCGTCGACCTGATCGTCGACGTGCCGAACTCCGCCGTGGCGCTCGCGGTGTCGAACCTGGCGCGGGAGAAGAACAAGGTGTTCATCGGCTCGGGCGCCGGCACCGCCGAGCTCACCGGCAAGCAATGCTCACCGAACACGGTGCACTGGACCTACGACACCTGGTCCCTCGGCCACGCGCTCGCCAAGGCCCTGGTGCAGCAGGGCGGAAAGTCCTGGTACTTCCTCACCGCCGACTACACCTTCGGCAAGGACCTCGAAGGCTCGGCCGCCGAGGAGGTGAAGGCCACGGGCGGCAGCGTGAAGGGGGCGTCGCGCCATCCCCTCGGCACCGCCGACTTCTCGTCCTTCCTGCTCCAGGCGCAAGCGTCGGGCGCCGACGTGATCGGGCTGGCGAATGCCGGCGACGACACCTCGAACGCCTTGAAGCAGGCGGCGGAATTCGGCATCGCCCCGGCCCAGCGCCTCGCCGGGCTGATCCTCAACATCACCAACATGCCGGCGCTCGGCCTCAAGGCGACGCAGGGCGTCTACATCGTCACGCCGTATTACTGGGACCTCGACGACGGCACCCGGGCCTTCGCGGCGCGCTATGCCGCCCGTCATCCGCGCCACGCCATGCCGAACGACATGCAGGCCGGAGTCTACTCGGCGGTGGAGCATTACCTGAAGGCGCTCGGCACCGTGAAGGAGGCCGGCGACGGCCGCGCCGTGGTGGCCGCCATGAAGGCGATGCCGACCGACGATCCGATCTTCGGGCCCGGCCGCATCCGCGAGGACGGCCGCAAGCTGCACCCGATGTATCTCCTCACCACCAAGACCCCGGCCGAGAGCAAGGGCGGCTGGGACTACTTCAAGCCGGTCCGCACCGTGCCGGCGGAGGAAGCCTGGCGCCCGCTCTCCGAGGGCGGCTGCCCGCTGGCGAAGGGGTGAGGCGATGGACATGCCGATGGACACGCATCGTTTCGTCGAACGCGCCGACGGCAGCCTGCTCGTCACCGCCCACGCCGCGTTGCCGCCCTACCCCGAGCGCCTGACCGCGCACCTGACCCGCCACGCCGAAGAAGCGCCGGACAGGCCGTTCCTGGTCCGGCGCGGGTCGAACGGGGCCTTCGAGCCCCTGACCTACGGGGCGGCGCTCGAGGCCGTGGAGCGGATCGCCGCGGCGTTGCTTGCCCGCAATCTCTCGGCCGAGCGGCCGGTGATGATCCTGTCGGGCAACAGCTTCGAGCACGCGCTGCTCTCGCTCGCCGCCCTCCATGTCGGCATCGCGGTGGCGCCGGTCTCGCCGGCCTATTCGACGGTGTCGCAGGACCATGCCCGCCTGCGGGCGATCGTGGAGCTGCTCACCCCCGGCCTGGTCTTCGCGGCGGAAGGGGCCCCCTACGCCCCCGCCATCGCGGCGGCGGTCCCGCCGGGAACCGAGGTGGTGATCGGCGACGGTGCGGCGATCGGCCGGGCCGCGACGCCGTTCGCGGATCTGCTGCAGGGAGAAAGCCCCGAAGCCGTCGCCGCCGCCCATGCGGCGGTGGTTCCTGAGACGGTGGCGAAGCTCCTGTTCACCTCCGGCTCCACCGGCGTGCCGAAGGCGGTGGTGAACACCCACCGGATGCTCGCCGCCAACCAGGCGATGCTGCAAGCCCGGTTCCCCGCGCTGACCCGCGAGCCGCCGGTGATGGTCGACTGGCTGCCCTGGCACCACACGTTCGGGGGCAACCACAACTTCAACCTGGTGCTGGCGAATGGCGGCACGCTCCACATCGACGAGGGCCGGCCGACCCCCGGCGGGATCCGCGAGACCGTGCGGGCCCTGCGGGAGGTGGCGCCCACGCTCTACCTCACGGTGCCGAAGGGCTTCGAGGCGCTGGTGCCGCATCTGCGCGACGACGAGGCGTTGCGGAAGAACTTCTTCAGCCGGCTCCAGGTCACCTTCTTCGCCGCGGCCGGCCTGCCGCAGCCGGTCTGGGACGCGATCGACGACCTCGCCCGCCAGACCATCGGCCGGACGGTGCCGATGGTGACGGGTCTCGGCGCCACCGAGACCGCGCCGCTCGCCCTCGTCACCGACGACCGCCCGGCGAAGGCCGGCCAGGTCGGCCTGCCGGCCCCGGGTGTCGAGCTGAAGGTCGCGCCCGTCGGCGCCAAGCGCGAGGCGCGGGTGCGCGGGCCCAACGTCACCCCCGGCTACTGGCGCCGGCCGGACCTGACCGCGGCCGCCTTCGACGAGGAGGGCTTCTATCGTCTCGGCGACGCCCTGGTGCCGGTCGATCCCGACGACCCGCATCGCGGCTTCACCTTCGACGGGCGCCTCAACGAGGATTTCAAGCTCACCACCGGGGTCTGGGTCAGCGTCGGGCCCTTGCGCGCCGCCTTCCTCGACGCGTTCCAGCCGCTGGTGCGCGACGTCGCCATCGCGGGCGAGGCCCGGGACGAGGTCACCGCCCTGGTCTTCCCCGATCTCGCCGCCTGCCGGGCGCTCTGCGGGGACGCGCGTGACGATGATGCGGTCCTCGCCCACCCGGCTTTGCGCCAGGACTTCGCCCGGCGTCTCGCGGCCTTCGCCCGGAACGCCACCGGCTCGTCGAACCGCATCGCCCGGCTGATGCTCCTTGCCGAGCCCCCGGCCCTCGACCGCGACGAGGTGACCGACAAGGGCTCGATCAACCAGCGCGGCGTGCTGCGCAACCGGGCCGACGCGGTGGAGATGCTCTACGCCGCGCCGATCGGCCCCGCCATCATCACCCCGGAGACCGCATGACCCCGCCGACGCAGGACCCGATCGTCGATCACGAGGGCTTCACCCATGCCCGCACCCTGACGGTCGAGTGGGGCCATTGCGACCCCGCCGGCATCGTGTTCAACCCGCGCTTCTTCGACTTCTTCGACTGGTCGACCGCGATGCTGTGCGAGGCCGCCACCGGGCTGCCGAAGGCCGGGATGCTGGCGCGCTACGACCTCCTCGGCATCCCGCTCGTCGAGACCGGCGCGCGCTTCCTCAAGCCCTCGCGCTACGGCGATACGGTCGAGATCGTCTCGACGGTGGTGGATGTCGGCCGCTCGAGCTTTGCCGTGCGCCACCGCCTGCTCAATGCCGGCACCCTCGCCGTCGAGGGCCGCGAGCGCCGGGTCTGGGCCGGCCGCCACCCCGACGACCCGGCCCGGATGAAGGCGGCGCCGATCCCCGACGAGTTGGTGCGGCGGTTCCGGGGGGAGTGAGGGTCAATCCGCCTCGTCCACCCCCACCTCGTCCCCCGCCGCATCCCGTGCGCCCTGCGCGACGCGGCGCAGCAGGTCGAGGAGCACGGCCCGCTCCTCCGGGCTCAGGAAGGCGGCGATCCGCTCCTCGTGCGCGGCCTCGCGCTGATGCAGCTCGGCCATCAGCGCCGTGCCCCGGCGGGTGAGGAAGAGGGCCTGCGAGCGGCGGTCCGAGGGGCTGGGCTCCCGGCGCACCAGGCCGCGCGCCTCCAACTCGTCGAGGAGCGGGCCGACATTCGCCCGCTTGATGCCGATGGCGGCACCGATCTGGCTCGGCTTGAGGCCGGGGCTGCCCTCGATGATGTTGAGCACGCCGAGCTGGGTCTGGCGCACGTCGAGGTCGGAGAAGAGCTGGACGAAGCTGCGGGACACCGCGACCTGCGAGCGCCGCAACGTGTAACCGATCAGTCCTTCGAGATGGGCGAGGCCCGCGGAATCATCGCTCTGCAACGCTGGAGGGGACCTTTCCGGCCGTGACATCGGTCCCGCCACCTGCCCGCGATCGGGCCCGGGCGCAAGCGGGGAGGCCGTGCCCGGGGCATGCGGATCAGCCTGCAGCGGCGCCTTCCCGGTCCCACGCCGCCTCGACCTCGAGAGAGCGCTGGTCCCGCTTGCAGGTAGCGAGCGCGGCGTCGCGGCCGTCCTCGCGGTAGGTCACGGCGAAATCGCCCTTGCCCACGTCGCCCTCGATGCGGGCGTCCTCGGCGGAGGCGGCGTGGCCCACGTAGCGCAGGCTGGTGCCGTAATGGCCGCTCCAGAAGAACGGCGTCTCGGCGAAGGGCGCGGTCGCGCCTAGGAGCGCGCGGGCGACGTGCTGGCCCTGGCGCTGGGCATGGACCCAGTGCTCGACCCGCAGGCGCCGGCCGCTGCGCGGATCCGGATAGGCGGCGACGTCGCCGACCGCGTAGATCCCGGGCGCCGAGGCGGCGAGGTTCCCGTCGACCGCGATGCCGCCGCCCTCGTCCTCGTCCGCGAGCGTCAGGCCGGCAGCCTCGGCGAGATCGGTGCGGGGCGCGACCCCGGTGCCGAGCACCACGAGATCGGCCGCGATCCGGCTGCCGTCGTCGAGGGTGAGTGCCTCGCCGTCGAAGCCCGTCACCTCGCGGCCGAGGCGGAAGGCGACGCCCTTCTCCTCGTGCACGCCCTGGACGAAGCGGCCGACCGCCTCGCCGAGGACCTTGGCGAGCGGCACGGCATCGGGCGCCACCACCGTGACGCTCCTCTCGCGGGCCACCATCGCGGCGGCGACCTCGAGGCCGATGAAGCTCGCCCCGACCACCGCGACCTTGCGCGCCGTCCCGGCGGCCGCGATCAGCGCGTCGGCGTCGGCGAGGCTGCGCAGGGTATGGACGGCCGGACGGTCGAAGCCCGGCACGTCCGGCCGAAGCGGCGCGGCGCCCGTCGCGATCACCAGGGCATCGTAGGGCAGCCGCTCGCCGCCCGCGGTCACGACCTCCTCCGCGCCGAGATCGAGGGAGACCGCCCGGTCGCGCAGGAGACGCGGGCCCTCGCCCTGATAGAAGCCTTCGGGGGCGAGCAGGGTCGCCTCGCGCTTCGCCTTGCCGGAGAGATACTGCTTCGAGCAGAAGGTGCGGTCGTAGGGCGGATCGGGATCGTCGCTCACCAGGGTGACGGCGGCGCCGTGTCCGGCCCGGGCCAGCCACTCGGCGCAGGCGTGACCGCCGGCCCCTCCGCCGATGACGACCACCTTGCCGGGAGATCGTCCGGGAGGTCTGGCGGCCGCCTCGCGCCGTCCCGTCACGGTGATGCGGCCGTCCCGCTCCTCGGCGCGGTAGCAGGGCAGCGGATCGAAGGCCGGGGCGCCGACCGCCTCGCCGGTTTCCAGGCTGAAGCGGGCATGGTGCCAGGGGCATCGCACCTCGCCCCCGGCGACGATTCCCTTGGCCAGCGGCGCGCCGAGATGGGTGCAGCGGGCGCCGATCGCCCTGACCGCACCGTCGCGGCGCAGGAGCAGCACCTTGTCGGCGCCGAGGGTGCCCTCGACCATCGCCCCCTCGGGCAGGTCGCCGGACGGGATGCCGCGCGCGAAGTCCGGCTTCTCCTCAGAACGCGTGTCGGCCATGGCCTGCCCCTTCGTCAGTCGCTGCATCGTGGGCAGGCAACGCGCGTGTGCCGTAACGGTGCCTCAGCCGATCCCGTCGATGTGCAGCAGCAGGCGCTTCGGCCCGCGCAAGGACGCGCCCGGCCGGTAGGGCGGCGGGTCCTCGGCGAGGCGGGGATTGCTGAGCCGGGCGGCAAGCGCCGTCAGGGCGGCCTCGGCCTCGATGCGGGCCAGGGGCGCGCCGACGCAGTAATGCAGCGCGCCGCCGAAGCCGAAATGCTGGTTGTCCGCGCGGTCCGGGTCGAACCGGTCGGGATCGGGAAAGCGCGCCGGGTCGCGGTTGCCGGCGGCAAACAGCAGCACCAGGGGCGCGCCCTCCGGGATCACCGTGCCGGCGACCGGGATCGGCGCCCGCGCGACCCGGGTGCGGAAATGCACCGGCGGCTCGTAGCGCAGCAATTCCTCGATCACCCGCGGCGCCCGCTCCGGGTCGGCGCGCAGGCGCGCCAGCTCACGGGGACGGCGCAGGAGCGTCAGCATGCCGTTGGTGATGAGGTTCACGGTGGTCTCGTGGCCGGCGATCAGCAGCAGGATCGCGGTGGCGATCAGGTCGGGGTCGCTCATCCGGCCGGCTTGCGGGTCCTTGGCGGTGGCGAGCCCCGAGAGCATGTCGTCCCGGGGCGCCCGGCGCTTCTCGCGGATCAGGTCGCGCATGTAGTCCGCGATGGCATCGAAGGTCTCGGTGTTGCGGGCGCGCAGCGCCTCGTCGTGGCGGCTCTCGGGCTCGAGCGCCGTGGCGAGCTGCGTCGCCCAGGCGTGGAAGCGCGGCTCGTCCTCCCGCGGCACGCCGAGGAGCTCGCAGATCACCGTGACGGGGAGCGGGTAGGCGAGGTCGTCGACGAGGTCGAAGTGGCGGGAGCCCGCGCAGCGCTCAAGGCACTGGGCCACCAGGCCTTCCGTCCGGCGCTTCATGCCCTGCACCCGCGCGATCGTGAACTGCCCCATCACCTGGCGGCGCAAGAGGCCGTGGTCGGGCGGATCGCGGAAGATGAAGGGCCGGTGGCGGTCGGTGACCCAGTCCTTCAGCGGGTTGACGATCCAATCCTTGACCGGGTTGCCGGTGGGCGGATGCTCGGCCGGCGGCAGGTCCTCCGAGCTGACCCGCGGATCGTGCAGCAGGGCGCGGATCGCCGCGTAGCCGCTCGCCACGAACGTGCCGTCGTCCTGGCGCGCCACGGGGCGGACGCGCAGGCGGGCATAGAGCGGGTAGGGATCGGCGCGGTTGGCGGAATCGCGGACCTGCGCGAACAGGGTGCCGTCGGAGGCGTCGGTCATCGATGAACCTCGAAGATCAGGCGGCCTCGCGCGACGGCAGGCCCGGCGGCACCGGCTCCGGGTCGGGCTGGTCGGCACCGCCGGTGATCGGCGGGAAGGGCGCGCCGTCCCGGATCGGACCTTCGTAGGCGGGCAGCCAGCGCCCGGCATTGACCGAGACTGCCGCGATCGTCCGCCCGGCCCGGCCATAGACGGCCAGGAAGCGGCCGGCCCGCGGGCTGCCCTGCACGATCGCCACGGCGTCGGCCCCCTCGGTGAGGCCCAGCGACTTGATGTTGAGGCCGAACTGGCTCGACCAGAAGGCCGGCAGCTCGGCGTAGGCGCCCACGGCATCGGCCCCATGGAGCATGGCGCGGGCGGCATGCGCCCCTTGCGCGACCGCGTTGCCCCAATGCTCCAGGGCGACCGGGCGGTGGCCGTAGAGCGGGTGGGGGAAGCGCGCCACGTCGCCGGCGGCGAAGATCGCCTCGTCGGGCCGGCCCGCCTCGTCGAGGGCGCGGCAGGCGCCGTCGCTGGACAGTCCGCCCTCATCCGCCCGAAGGCCGGCGCCGGCGAGCCACCCGGTGTTGCGCACGGCGCCCAACGCCACCACGACGAGGTCGGCCTCGATCGTCCCGCCATCGGCGAGCCGGGCGCGCCGCACCGCGCGATCGCCCTCCAGATGCGTCACCCGCGCGCCCAGCCGGACATCGACCCCCGCCGCCTCCATCCGCCCGGCGACGAAGCCGCCGATGACGCTGCCCAGCGCCTGGGCGAGGGGCGCCGGCTCCGGATCGACCACCGTGACCGGCAGCCCGAGAGCGCGGATGCTGGAGGCCGCCTCGCAGCCGATGAAGCCGGCGCCGAGAATCAGCACCCGTCGCGGCCGCGCCGCGAGTCCCGCCGCCAGGGACGCCGCATCGTCCCGGCTGCGCAAGGTGTGGACGCCCGACAGACGCGCCTCCTCGGGCGCCGGCCAGGGCCGGGCGCGGGCCCCGGTGGCGATCAGCAGGCGGTCGAAGGCGAGGCGCTCCCCGTCCGCCAGGAGGAGCGTCCGGCCGGCCCGGTCGAGGCCGAGCGCCTTCACCCCGAGGCGCCACTCGGCCTCCAGGGCGCCCACGCCCGGCAGGGTGGTGGCGCCGGGTGCGACCTCGCCGGTGAGGACGTGCTTGGACAGGGGAGGGCGGTCGTAGGCGAGATGGGGCTCGTCGCCGACGAGGATCAGGCGGCCGGCAAAGCCGTGGGCTCGCAGGGCTTCCGCCCCGCGCAGGCCCGCCAGCGAGGCGCCGGCGACGACGATCGTCCCGTCCCTCACGCCGCGCGCTCCGCCAGGGCGTCGTGCTCGACCCGGATGGCGCGGACCGGGCAGGCCTGCACCGCCCGGTCGATCGCCGCGCGATCCGAGGCGGGCGGCGCCGGGTCGTAGACCAGGATCTCGTCGCCCTGCAGCACGAAACGCTCCGGTGCCGCGTAGCAGCACTGGGCGTAGGCCTGGCAGCGATTCAGGTCGACGACGACGCGCATCCGCGGCTCCCGGTTGTCCCGCGGGAGAACCGCCGCGGCACGGCCGGGTTCCGGCCGCGGCCGCCCCCGATCGTGCAGAACGGATATCGATCCCTCGTGCGCTTGTTATGTCAAAGGACCGATTCCTCAGAGATAGTGTTTTTTATCGAAAGATATTCCTTGCATTCTCGCCCGCTGCGAACTTAAGGATAGGTCACCGATTTTCAGTGATTCACAGAGCGCGCCGGCATGGACGAGACCGCCAAGACTCAAGATCAGATCGTCACGCTGACAGCCGATATCATCTCTGCCTATGTGAGCAGCAACCATCTGCAGAGCGCCGATCTTCCCAAGTTGATCGCCGATGTCTACGGCGTGCTGAACGAGGTGGCACAGGGCGGCAAAGCGTCGGCCGAGCCGGCCCATCCCAAGGCGACGCCGGGCGAGATCCGCCGCTCGATCACCCACGACTTCCTGATCAGCTTCGAGGACGGCAAGTCGTACAAGACCCTGCGCCGCCATCTCACCTTGCGGGGCCTGACACCCGAGGCCTATCGCCAGAAATGGGGCCTGCCGCACGACTACCCGATGACCTCGGCGAGCTACTCCGAACAGCGCTCCGAGTTGGCCCGCTCCCTCGGCCTCGGCCAGCAGCGCCGCCGCAGCGCCGCCGCGCAGAGCGAGGAGCAGGAGACCGATCTGGAGGTGGCAGAGCCGGTCGCCCCCGAGTCGGATGCCGAGGCCCCCGGCGACGGCAAGCCGCGTCGCAGCCGTCGCGGCGCCTGAGCCCCCCGGGCCCGCCACCTTTCGGGATCACGCCCGTCGGGCAGGGCAGGGCCGCGGAACCTCGTCGAACCCGCCGACGCATCCCACGGAGTGCGTCGCGACGCGGAGGTGTGCCGGCTCAGCCCGCCAGGGCCGCGAAGGCCCGGGCCACCGCGACGGCGCCCGGATCCTCCACCCCGGCGAGGTCGCTCGCCGCGAGATAGCTCGACCGGCCGGTGCCGGCCCGGCTCATCCGGGCGGTTGCCGCCGCTCCCGCCTCCGCTGCCCGCGCCGCGCCGGCGAGGCCGTCGCCGGCCGACAGGGCCGCGAGGGCCGGCACCAGGGCGTCAAGGAGCGTGCGGTCGCCGGGCCTCGCCCCGCCATGGGCCTGGAGCCGTTCCGCGCCCCGGGTCAGGGCCTCGGGCCAGCCCGCTCCCCCGGCCAGGCTGGAGCCGGTGGCGGAAAAGAAGATCGACATCAGCACCCCGCTCGATCCGCCGGCCACCCGGGCGAGGCGGTCGGAGAGTGCGCGGCACAGGGCGGCAGGCTCGGCCTGCGGCAGCCGGTCGAGATCGGCGAGCACCGCCCGGGCCGCCGACGCGAAGGTGGTTCCGGTGTCGCCGTCCCCGACCCGCGCATCGAGGGCGTTGAGTTCCGCTTCCGCCCCGACCAGTGCCGTGCAGACCGCCGTGACCACCCGGGCCACGGCGGGGTCGTGCGAGGCGGCGGCGGCCGGGCCCTGCCGCACGAGGCGCTCGGGCAGGGGGCGGATCGCCGGCGGCGCCACCGGCACCGCGCGCGGCCAGGCCGGCACCTCGGTCTCGGCGGTGAGCGCGGCTTCCGTCGCGGCGTCGAGGGGCATGGCCGACAGCGAGGCGCCGTGCATGTCGAGGGCGGTCATCGCGGCGGCCGGCCCGAGGAGCAGGCGGACCCGCGCGCCGAGCGGGGTCGCCAGCACCGCGCCTGTCAGCACCTGCATCTCCAGCGCCGTGGTGCCGCCGAGATTGTTGACGAGGAGGGCGAGCGGCCCGTCGCCCGGAACGGCCTCGGTGAGGCGCGCGGCCATCACGCGGCCGAGGTCGGCGGCCGGCGGCAGGGCGATGCGCTCGATGCCGGGCTCGCCGTGGATGCCGAGACCCAGCTCGGCCTGGCCCGGCGCGAGGCGGGATTCCGCGACGCCGCCCGGCATCGTGCAGCCCGAGACCGCGATGCCGAGGGACTTGATCCCGGCGGCGGCGGCCCGCGCGGCCGCCGCGACCTCCGCGAGCGGCCGGCCGGTCTCCGCCGCATGGCCCGCCACCTTGTGCACCAGGAGCGTGCCGGCGATGCCCCGGGGTTGCGCCGCCCCCGGGATCGCGACGTCGTCGGCGACCGTGACGGTCTCGATCCCGAGGCCGAGGGCCCGGGCGCGCTCGGCGGCGAGCCCGAAATTCAGCCGGTCGCCGGCATAGTTCTTGATGATCACGAGGCAGCCCGCCGGCCCGGTCACCGCCAGGATGCCCGCCAGCACCGCGTCGACCGAGGGGGAGGCGAACACGTCGCCGCAGACCGCCGCGGTGAGGAGGCCCTGCCCGACGAAGCCCGCATGGGCCGGCTCGTGCCCCGAGCCTCCCCCTGAGACGAGTGCGACGCGGTCGGCCTGCCAGTCGGCCCGCAGCACGACCCGGATCGCGGGGTCGCCGTCGAGGCGGGCGAGCCGTCCGCCGCTGCCCGTGACGAGGCCGTCCACCGCCTCCGCCACCAGGGCGGCGCGGTCGTTGATGAAGTGGGCCATCCGGTCGGTCCTCCCTGGCGGCTCCGTCGCGGCTCCCAGTCGCGACGCGGCGGCGGCCGCGGGATCCTGCCAAAAGCGTGGCGTCCCCGCCATGGCGGGGACGCCGCGCGCAGGTTCGGAACGGCTTTGCCGAATCGGTCACTTCGGGTGATAAGACGCGAATCCTTCGGGCCGGCGTCTTTCCGGCGCCGCGCGGTGCCCCGACCGCAGCGCCCGGACCGGACAGACCTTCAAGACCCGCCGGGGCAGTGTCGCAGCGGCGCGAGCCCGACCTTACTCAGGTGAACGTCGCCCCACCGATGAGTGACTCCCTTCCGTTCCTGGCCGGTGGCGGCCGCGCGGCCGCGATGATCCGCGCGCGCGACTGGTCGGCGCATCCGCTCGGGCCTCCCGAGACCTGGCCCGAGGCTTTGCGCACGGCGCTGAGCCTGGTGCTGAACTCGCCCGAGAGCATGATCCTGGCCTGGGGACCGGACCTGCACTTCTTCTTCAACGAGACCTACTTCCCGCTGCTCGGCCCCCGGCTCGACTGGGCGATGGGCGAGCGCTTCGACAAGGTCTGGGCCGATGGCTGGGAGCAGGCGAGGCCGATCATCGAGGACGCCTTCGCGGGAAGCAGCCGGCGCTTCGTCGACTTGCCGTGGAAGCTCGGCACCGATCGGGGCGAGGCCGAGACCTGGTGGACCTTCTCCTATTCGCGGGTGCTCGACGGGCAGGGGCGCGTCGCCGGCCTGTTCATCCTCACCAACGAGACCACCGCCCAGGTGATCGCGGCAAGGCGCCTGCGGGAGAGCGAGGCGATCGCCCGGGAGAACATCGAGCGGGTCCAGCTCGCCCTCTCGGCCGGGGCGATCATCGGCACCTGGTTCTGGGACCTGCCGAACGACCGCTTCACCGTCGACGAGGCCTTCGCCCGCAGCTTCGGCCTCGATCCGGGCTTAGGCCGCGAGGGCCTGAGCCTGGAGCAGGTGATCGAGACGGTGCATCCGGACGACCGGGCCGGGCTGATCGCGGCGATCGACGCGGTGGTGATCCGCGGCGGCGCCTATGCCCACCAGTATCGCACCCGGCGCACCGACGGGCAGTATTACTGGCTGGAGGCGAACGGCCGGGTCGACCACGGCCCGGACGGCACGCCGCTGAGCTTCCCGGGCGTCCTCATCGACGTGAACGAGCGCCGCGCCGTCGAGGCGGAGCGCGACCGCGCCATCGCCCAGCTGCGGGCGCTGACCGAGACCCTGGAGCAGCAGGTGGCGGAGCGCACCACCGAGCTGATGCGGGCCGAGGAGGCGCTGCGCCAGTCGCAGAAGATGGAGGCGGTGGGCCAGCTCACCGGCGGCCTCGCCCACGATTTCAACAACCTGCTCGCCGGCATCTCGGGCTCGCTCGAGCTGATGCAGACCCGCATCGGCCAGGGCCGGCTGAAGGACGTCGACCGCTACATGGTGGCGGCGCAAGGCGCCGCCAGGCGCGCGGCGGCGCTCACCCACCGGCTGCTGGCCTTCTCGCGCCGCCAGACGCTCGACCCGCGCCCGACCGACGTCAACCACCTGGTGGCCGGGATGGAGGAGCTGATCCGGCGCACCGTCGGGCCGGCGATCGAGATCGCGGTCTCGGGCGCCCCCGACCTCTGGACCGTCCTCGTCGATCCGCCGCAGCTCGAGAACGCGCTGCTCAACCTCTGCCTCAATGCCCGCGACGCGATGCCCGATGGCGGGCGCATCGCGATCGAGGCCGCCAACCTGCGCCTCGACGCGGCGGCGGCGCGCGCCCACGACCTTCCGCCCGGCGACTACCTGTCGCTCAGCGTGACCGACAGCGGCAGCGGCATGGCGCCCGACGTGATGGCCCGCGCCTTCGACCCGTTCTTCACCACCAAGCCGATCGGCCAGGGCACGGGCCTGGGCCTCTCGATGATCTACGGCTTCACCCAGCAATCGGGCGGTCAGGTGCGGATCACCTCCGAGCTCGGCCACGGCACCACCGTGTGCGTCACCCTGCCGCGCCACCACGGCGCCTCCGAGGCGGAATCCGCGCCGACGAGCCTGGCGGACGCACCCCGGGCCGAGCGCGGTGAGACGGTGCTGATCGTGGACGACGAGCCGACCGTGCGCATGCTGGTGACCGAGGTGCTGGAGGATCTCGGCTACACCGCCATCGAGGCGGCCGACGGCGCCTCCGGCCTCAAGGTGCTGCAATCGGACGTGCGCATCGACCTCGTCGTCACCGATGTCGGCCTGCCGGGGGGCATGAACGGCCGCCAGATGGCCGATGCGGGCCGGGTGCGGCGACCGGGCCTGAAGGTGCTGTTCATCACCGGCTACGCCGAGAACGCGGCGCTCGGCACCGGGCAGCTCGAACCCGGCATGCAGGTGCTGACCAAGCCCTTCGTGGTCGAGGCCCTGGCCCTGCGCATCCGCGACATGCTGGCCCGCGCCTGAAAATCATTACGCCACGTTAAGCGGGTCGTGGTCCAGGGGGAGGGGCCCACGATAACCTGGGACGCATCATGTTCGCCTCCACCCGGCGCTCCAGTGCCGCCGCCAAGCTCGACGCCATCGAGCGCTCGCAGGCCACCGTGACGTTCGGCCTCGACGGGCTGCTGATCGAGGCGAACGAGAATTTCATGTCCCTGATGGGCTACCGCCTCGACGAGGTGCGCGGCCGCCACCACCGCCTCTTCGTCGATCCCGCCGAGGCGGCGGATCCCGCCTACGAGGCGTTCTGGGCCTCGTTGCGCCGTGGCGAGTTCCAGAGCGCCGAGTACCGGCGCCTGGCCAAGGGCGGGCGCGAGGTCTGGATCCGCGCGAGCTACAACCCGGTGCTGAATGCGGCCGGCCGGCCGATCCGGATCGTGAAGTTCGCCCTCGACATCACCGCCGAGAAGCAGGCGGCGACCGACGCCGCCGGCCAGATCGCCGCCATCAACCGCTCGCAGGCGGTGATCCACTTCGCCCCGGACGGGACGATCCTCGACGCCAACGCGCATTTCCTCGCGGCGACGGGCTACCGGCTCGACGAGGTCGTCGGGCGCCACCACCGCCTGTTCGTGACCGACGAGCAGGCCGCCGGACCGGATTACCGCGAGTTCTGGGCCCGGCTCGCCCGCGGCGAGTACCATGCGGGGGAGTTCAAGCGGCAGGGCAAGGACGGCACCGAGATCTGGATCCAGGCGACCTACAACCCGATCCTCGACGCGACCGGGCGCACGCTCAAGATCGTCAAGTACGCCACCGACATCACCGCCGCCAAGCAGCACGCCGCCGACACGGCCGGCAAGATCGAGGCGGCGCTCCGCTCGCAGGCGGTGATCGAGTTCGACATGGACGGCATCATCCTCGACGCCAACGGCCATTTCCTGAAGGCGATGGGCTACGGCCTCGACGAGATCGTCGGCCGGCACCACCGGATGTTCGTCTCCCCCGACCAGGCCGCGAGCCGGAGCTACGCCGAGTTCTGGGAGGGGCTGCGCGCCGGGCGCTACACCTCCGCCGTGTACCAGCGCCGCGGCAAGGGCGGCCGGGAGGTCTGGATCCAGGCCACCTATACCCCGGTCCTCGACCTCAACGGGCGCCCTTGCAAGGTGATCAAGTTCGCCACCGACGTCACCCACAGCATGAGCGTGCGGGCGGAGGCGATCGCGGACGCCGAGCAGACCCTGACCCGGGTCCAGACCGTATCCGCCGCCGCCGAGGAGATGCACCGGACCTCGGTCTCGATCGCAGGCCAGATGGGCCAGTCGCGCCAGGCCGTCGGCGAGATCCAGGAGCGGATGGGCGCGGCGGGCGCCGCCACCGAGCGACTGGATCAGGCCGCCCAGGCGATGAACGGGGTGGTCGAGGCCATCACGGTGATCGCCGACCAGATCAACCTCCTGGCGCTCAACGCCACGATCGAGGCGGCCCGGGCCGGGGCGGCGGGCCGCGGCTTCGCGGTGGTCGCCGCCGAGGTGAAGAACCTCGCCGGCCAGGCCCGGGCCGCCACGGGCCGGATCTCGGGCGAGATCGGCGCCATGCAGACCGTGTCCCGCGAAGTCGCCGAGGCCCTGGGCTCGATCCGCGGCGCCGTTGATGCCGTGCAGGGCTTCATAGCCGGGACGGCGGCGGCGAGCGAGCACCAGCGCAGCACCACCGGCGAGGTCAGCGCCAGCGTCCAGGCCACCGCTGCGGGCGTCGCCGACATCGCCAGGAGCCTCGACGGATGGCTGCTCGGCCTGGAGGAAAGGCGAACCGAGGAGCGGGTACGGACCTCGATGCCCGGCCGGGTCGCGCTGCCGCCGGGATCCGGGCCGGTGGATGCGATAGAATGCGTCGTGCTCAACCTCTCGGCATCGGGCGCGAAGATCGCGCTCGCGCGTCCGGTCCGGCTGCCGGCCCGGATCCTGCTGCATGTCGACCACCAGGCGGCACGTTCCTGCGAAGTCCTGCGCCAGCACGGCTGCGAGATCGGCCTCCGCTTCGTCGCGTGAGGCCGACACCGATTCTTGCCACGGGAAATCATTTCGTTAGCCGGCTTTTTAACGCCTCTCCCACGGCGATGCGGTGGCGGGCGGCGGCAAATCGTGCCTTGGTCCCCCTGCCCGCCTCGGGCCTTGAGATCAACAATCGACCAGGGAACGTCCCGATGCCCACGCCCGCCCACGACGCGGTGGCGGTGGAGGATGCCAGCCTCACCGCCTTCTACCGCGACATGACCCCGCCGGAGCGCCACACCTTCTGGGCCTGCGCCGCCGGCTGGGCCCTCGACGGCATGGACTTCATGATCTACCCGCTGGTGATCGGCACGATCATCACGTTGTGGAGCGTGGATGCCGGCACCGCCGGCCTCGCCGCCACCGTGACGCTGCTCGCCTCGGCGCTCGGCGGCTGGCTCGCCGGCTACCTCGCCGACCGGATCGGCCGGGTGCTCACGCTTCAGATCACCATCCTGTGGTTCTCGTTCTTCTCGCTGGTCTGCGCCTTCGCGCAGGACTTCTCCCAGCTCCTGATCGCCCGGGCGCTGCTCGGCCTCGGCTTCGGCGGCGAGTGGGCGGCGGGCGCGGTGCTGATGGGCGAGACCATCCGGGCCCAATATCGCGGCCGCGCCGTCGGCTCGGTGCAGTCGGGCTGGGCGATCGGCTGGGGCATGGCGGTGCTGGCCCAGGCCATCCTGTTCTCGGTCCTGCCGCCGGAGACCGCGTGGCGCTGGATGTTCGTGATCGGTGCCGCGCCGGCGCTCCTCGTCTTCTACCTGCGCCGCTACGTCGAGGAGCCGAAGGTCGCCGTCGAGACCCGGGCGAAGGCGAAGGCATCCGGCGACAGCCCGGCCATCTGGGAGATCTTCTCCGGCCCGCTCCTGCGCACCACGCTGCTCGCCTCGCTGATGTCGGCGGGCTGCCAGGGCGGCTACTACGCCATCACCACCTGGCTGCCGCGCTTCCTCACCACAGAGCGCGGCCTGTCGATCGTCTCCTCGACCGGCTACCTCGCCGCCCTGATCGTCGGATCCTTTGCCGGCTATCTCGCGGGCGCCTGGCTCGCCGACCGGCTCGGGCGGCGGCCGCTGTTCCTGATCTTCTCCCTCGGCGCCGTCGCGGTGATCCTGATCTACACGCAGGTCCCGCTCTCGAACGCGGTGTTGTGGGTGCTGGGTTTCCCCCTCGGCTTCTTCGCCTCGGGCTACTTCTCCGGCATGGGCGCCTTCCTGACCGAGCTCTACCCGACGCGCCTGCGCGGCTCCGGCCAGGGCTTCTGCTACAATTTCGGCCGCGGCATCGGCGCGCTGTTCCCGGCCCTCGTGGGCTATCTCTCGGCCGGGATGAGCCTGGCGAGCGCCATCGCGATCTTCGCCGCCATCGCCTACGGGGTGTTCTTCCTCACGGCCTACGCCCTGCCCGAAACCCGCGGAAAGGTGCTGCACGCCGATGCCTGAGATCCGCGACTGTCCCGGGCCCGCCCCGCATCCGCGGGGTCCCACCCGCTTCACCGTGCCGGCGGGCGCGGTCGACACCCATGCTCACGTGATCGGCCTGCCCCCGGCCTATCCCTTCGTGGCGACGCGCAGCTACACGCCGCCGCCAGCCGCGCCGGAGGCCTATCTCGGCATGCTCGACGCCGCCGGGATGACCCGCGGGGTGCTGATCCAGGTCAGCGTCCACGGCACCGACAACCGGCTGATGCTGGAGACGCTGCGGGCGCATCCGGACCGCCTGCGCGGCATCGCGGTCATCCCCTTGGGATTGCCTGAGGCGGAGCTGGCGGCGCTGAAGGATGCCGGCGTGGTCGGCTTGCGCCTCAACGTGCTCTATGGCGGCGGAATCGGCTTCGAGGCGGTCGAGGCCTATGGCGCACTCTGCCGCGAGATGGGCTGGCACCTGCAATTCCTGATCGATGCCCGCAGCCTGCCGCCGCTCGCCGGGCGGCTCGCCCGGCTGCCGGTGCCGTTCTGCATCGACCATATGGGCCATTTCCCGACCTCCTGCGGGGTCGAGGACGAGGGCTTCCGCACCCTGGTCTCGCTCGTGCGCGACGGGGCCTGGGTCAAGCTCTCGGGCGCCTACCGCAACTCCGTCGCCGGCCCGCCCTACTCCGATACGGTGCCGTTCGCCCGCGCCCTCCACGCGGCGGCGCCCGGGCGCTGCGTCTGGGGCTCGGACTGGCCGCATGTCGCGCATTGGGGCCCGATGATGAATGTCGGCGACCTCCTCGACCTGCTGGCCGAGTGGGTGCCGGACGCGGCCGAAAGGCACCGGGTGCTGGTGGAGAATCCGGCGCGGTTATACGGGTTCTGAGGTTGGGCGTGCGCCACCGGTTGCGCCCCTGACCTGACACCGAACCCCGCCGGCGGACGCGCCCCGATCGGCCGCTATAGCCGCGCCAGTTGGGTCAGGTGATCGGCGATGCCCGTTACCTGCCCCGCGGCGTTGATCGTGTCGAAGAAGTCTTGCCATCCCGAGGCGGCGATGCCCTCCACGAGCGCGCCGAGTGCGTGCCGGTCCGGGAGACGCCATACGGCGAAGAAGCGTCGACCGGTGCCATGCGGGACAGCGGGATCGGCGTCCCCGAACCCGACCGGTTCGATGCCGAGCGCCGTCAAGGCCGCCATTCCGTCGCCGACCTTCGCGAAGAACGCCTCGCGCGCTCCTGCGTCGAGGGAGAGCCAGGCGGGCTTCGGCTCGTAGAGCTCGACGAGCATGTGCGTCATGTCTTGATCTCCTTGAGAACGGGCTTGTCGATCGAGCGTAGCGCGCGCCGGGCGATCCGCCGGGTTGCGGGCAGCGGGTCGCCCTCACACCATTCCGCGACGAGGCCACGGACCCAAGTCGGCCTCGATTTCGCGGCGTCGTTGAGCCAGTTTCCGACTGAATCCTGGACATAGGCGGATGGATCGGCGCGGAGCGGTTCGAGCACCCGGCGGCCGGACGACGGATCGGATTTCAAGGACGCGATGTGGGAGCACCAGACGCCGCGCGGCCGGGTCGCCTCGGACGCGAAACGTCGGACGCGGTCGGAAGGGTCGGCCGTCCACTTGGCGAGAAGCGTGATCGCTTCGTGGATCCGGGCCGCGATCGCCGGACGGACCGCGAGCCAGGCCCATTCCCGGACGCCGAAATGCTCGTCATCGGCAAAGCGACGGATGGCTGCCAGCTGGTCGGACAATGGTTTGTCCTGAGCGCCGATCATGAAGCACGCCCAGCCGCGCACCGTGTCGCTCGGGTGGCGTCCCAGAGGTCCGATCGCCTGTGGCCCGAGCCGCTCCAGCAGGATCTGCCCGACCGCGGTCATGCGGGCGGAGATGCCCAAAGCGCCGAGCCGCAGGACATCGCCGTCGTCCAAACCGGTATCCGCGGGAACGACGTGACGGAGCAGGCTGCCGAAATCGACCGCCAGGATTTCGGCGAGGTTGCAGGTCCCGATCAGGCCGGCATCGATCGCCGCGCGGCGTTTGTCGCGCTCATGCTCCATGTGCCGCCGCCTTCCGCGTGCCCGCATCCGTGCGGGCGAAGACCTTCGCGAGCAGATGCCGCAGGGTGTCGCGCTCCGCCGCCGACAGGTCCGAGAGGAGCGAGCCGATCCAGCGGCTATGCTCACCTGTCAGCCGTCGTATCAGGGCGGCACCACCAGCAGTGAGCCGTATCGTCAGCTTGCGGCGATCAATATCGTTCGAGGCCCGTTGGACGAGCCCTGATCGCTCCAACCCATCCACGAGCCCGGTGACGGTGCCGCGCGTGATGCCCGCCCGCTCGGCCAATTCATGCGGCGACAGGCCGTCCTCGGCGTCCTGGAGCAGGAACAGGAGGACGAATTTTCCCTCCGACAGGTCATGGAGGCCCAGGCGCGCGGCGCAATCCCGGTCGATTGCCGCCGTAAGCGAAAGCACCTCGAAACAGGTGCGCATGCCCTCGACGATGGCCTCGGGCTGGTCCTCCGATCGGTCCAGCAAAGCGGCATATTTCTGAGCCAGCAGTATCATAAGGCGCCATACTATATGGCGCCGTCCGTGCGTCAACTCGCCTATGTCGGTCGAGTGCGTCTGCGACGGTGGACCCGCGCTCATTCGACCTGGAGCGCCCACCGCCGCGTCGCATGAGACACCGCCATCGGTACTCCGTCCCCCCTCTCCAGGTCCGTACCGGCCCCGGAGAAAGGGGGTCACTCGGATCGCCTACAAGGATGGCCACCCGAGCAGCCGCCCCGGCGCGAACGGCGCCACCGGCACTGCCGGCGTGCGGCCGGTGGCGAGGTCGGCGACGAGCTGGCCGGTGATCGGGCCGGTCGAGAGGCCGATATGGCCGTGGCCGAAGGCGAAGATCAGGCCGGGATGGCGCGGCGCGGGTCCGATCACCGGCAGCCCGTCCGGGGTCGAGGGGCGCGAGCCGAGCCAGGGCCAGTTGTCGAGGGGCTGGCCGAGGCGCACCGTGCCGGCGGCCTCGCGGGCCGCCGCCTCGATCTGGGAATAATCCGGTTCGGCATGGCGGTCCGCGACCTCGACGCCCGAGAGCACCCGCACCCGTCCCTCGCCCATCGGCGACAGGATCGAGGCGGCGCCGGTATCGTAGACCGGGCGGGTGAGGGCCGGGCTGTCGGGGTGCAGGGCGTAATGGCGGTGATAGCCGCGCTCGGCCGCGAAGGCGAAGCGGTAGCCGAGGGGCCGCGACAGCTTGTTGGCCGCCGCCCCCGTCGCCAGCACCACCTGGCGCGCCCGGACGGTGCCGGCCGGATGGACGACGCGCCAGCCCTCGGGCCCCGGCTCCAGGCGCGTGACGGCGGTGCGCAGGGTCCGGCCGCCGAGACCGGCGAACAGCCGCTCGGCCGCCTCGACGAGGCCGCCGGGATCCCCGACCGCGCCGGTCTCGGGCAGCAGCATCGCGCGGGCGAAGGGGCGGATCAGCGCCGGCTCCAGCGCCTGGATGGCGGCTCCCTCGACGATCTCGAACGGCACGCCGTGCTGGCCCAGGATCTCGCGCTCCAGGGCCGCGCCGGCGAAAGCCTCTTCCGTGCGGTAGAGCTTCACCCAGCCGCATTCGCGCAGCAGGTGGGGCACGCCGGCCCGGTCGGCGAGGCGCCGGTGCTCCGGATAGGCGGCGTCGGTGAGCGGGGCGAGCGCGTCGGCGGCCCGGCGCCAGGCGGAGGTGCGGGCGCTCGCCAGGAAATGCGCCGCCCAGGGCAGCACCCGCAAGAGGTGGAGGTGGCGCAGCCGCAGGCCCGGATCGGCGTTGCGCAGGTAGGCCGGCAGCTTGCCCCACAGGCCTGGGCTCGACATCGGGAAGATCGAGCCGCGGCTGACCACGCCGGCATTGCCGTAGGAGGTGCGCGCGCGGGCCTCGCCGGGGTCGCACAGGACCACGTCCTGCCCGCGGTCCTTCAGGGCGATGGCGGAGGACAGGCCCACCATGCCGCCGCCGACCACCACGATGTCGGCCGTCTGCTCGTCGTGTTGCATCGCTGCTGTTTCTTTTCGCTCAATGCAGATGTGTGCGGGAAAAAAGAGGCGCGAGCTCTCTCCTCTACCCACGGGCGGCAGGGTTGTCCGGGAAAAACCCGCGCTCTAGTTTTCCGAATGTCCCTGCCGTCCGTCAGAGATACCCGCCAGATCGAGCACCGTCCCCAGGAGCACCCGCGTCGCCGCGTCGGCATCCTCCGGGGTGATCGACTCGGCGGGGTTGTGGCTGATGCCGCCGCGGCAGCGCACGAACAGCATCGCCGAGGGGCCGAGCGCCGCCATCGCCACCGCGTCGTGGGTGGCGCCGGAGGGCAGCCGCAGGGGGGCGTGGCCGAGGCGCCGCGCCACCCGGTCGAACGCGGCCTGGAAGCCCGGATCGAGGGCGACCGCCGGGTTGTCCATGTAGGTCTCGGACGTGAAGCCGACCGCGCGCTTCTGCGCGATCGCCCGGCACTCGGCCTGGATCGCCGCGAACAGGCCCGCGCGGTCGGCATCCTCCGGCGCGCGCAGGTCGAGGCTGAAATCGACCCGGCCCGGGATCACGTTGACGGCTCCCGGCACCACCGCGAGGGATCCCACCGTCGCGACCGCGCCCGGCACGGCCTCGCCCAGGCGCTCGACGGCGAGGGCCATCTCGGCGGCGGCGGCGAGCGCGTCCCGGCGCATGCCCATCGGCACGGTGCCGGCATGGTTGGCCTCGCCCGTCACGGTGCAGCGCGCCCGGGTGAGCCCGACGATGCCGGAGACCACCCCGACCGGCTGCGCCGCCGCCTCGAGGGCCGGCCCCTGCTCGATATGGATTTCGAGGTAGCCGGCGATGTCCTCGCGCCGCCGGGTGAGGGCCGGGATGCCGTCCGGATCGCCGCCGAACTGCGTCAGCGCCTCGCGCAGGGTGGTGCCGGCGGCGTCGCGGCCCTCCAGCCACTCCGTCTTGTACTGCCCGGCCCAGGCCTTCGAGGTCGAGAGCGAGGTCGGGAAGCGCACGTTCTCCTCGTCGCCGAAGGCCACCACCTCCAGGGCGAAGGGCAGGGGAAGGCCGCGGACCTCCTGCGCCACGACCAGTCCCGCCACGACGCCGAGGGGGCCGTCATAGCGCCCGGCATCGACCACGCTGTCGATATGCGAGCCGAGCACCAGGGCCGGCAGACCCGGCTCCCGCCCCTCGATCCGCCCGACCACGCTGCCGGCGGCATCGATCCGCGCCGTCAGGCCCGCCTCCCGCATCAGGCCGAGCACCGCCTCGGCCGTCGCCCGGTGGGCCGGCGAGAGATAGAGCCGGGTCAGCCGGCCGGGCTCGTCGGTATGGCGGGCGAGGTCGTCGATCAGCGCCATCACGCGGGCGCCGAGGCGGGGGGTGTCGGTCATGGTGGTCGCGACCCTTCCAGTGTCGAGCGGGCGGTATGCAGGGTCGGTGCCGGTCGAGGCAATCGCGACGTCCGGTTCACTCCTCCCCCGGCGGGGTGCGGCGCGTCGCCTTGCGGCGGGCCTCGCGCCGCAGCGGGCCTGCCACCGGGCAGACCTCCTGAACCAGGGCGCCGAGCATGTTGACCAGACTGTCCTCGACCAGGCTGTAATCGATCCGGTTGCCCCGGCGCGCGCCCACGATCAGCCCCGCCGCCGACAGGATCGAGAGATGGGCCGAAAGCGACGGTTTCGAGATGTCGAACCGCGCCGCGATCTCCCCGGCGCTCAGAGGACCGGCTGAGAGATAGGCCAGGATCTTGCGCCGGACGGGCGACACCAGCGCCTCCGCCATCACCTGCAGACCGTCCGACAATTTAGGCTCCTGCCTAATTAGACCGTTGACAAAATACCAGGCTGCGCCACCCTGTGCAAATTAGGCTATAGCCTAAACAGGAGCGGGTCATGGCGGATGGGGGGAGCACCGGGCTCGGCCGGACAGCTCGACCGGGACTACACGGCGGCGCGGCACGAGGCGGAGGTGATGGCGGGCGCGAGCCGCGATCTCGCGCAGCGGGCCATGGTGTATCACCACCTCTTCCGCCACTCGGGAGGCAATCACGCCTTCCCGCTGCTCGCCGCGCATGGCGCCCTGTGGGCCGGAGGCCACTTCGCCAGGGGCGAGCGGATCGGGCTGGGCCTGTCACTCTCGGCGTTGCACCGGCCGGCACGCAGGCGCGCCCGTCTCGCGGCCCTGGCGGCCTTCGCGGAGGCCTTTCGCGAGATCAACCGGCGGGTCTGCGTCGAGGTCTACGCGACGTACCGCTTCACCCTCGCGCATGGCGAGAGGGCCGGGACGGACGCTTACGTCGACGCGCTCCTCCTCGACGCGCTGAACCGCTGCCACCACGCCGTGCGCCGGATGCGGGCCTTGGGCCAAGCCGAGCGGGCCCGCCTGTTCGAGGCCTTCTTCCGCTGGGAGCAGCGCGCGGTCGTCGCGCCCTCCGTTGCCGCCGCGGCGAACGGATTCACCTGGGAGCCAGTCCGCCGCCTCGCCCTGCGCCCCTCGATCCGCTTCGCCTACATGCGGCATCGGGAGACGCTGCACTTCGCGAACTTCGCCGACACCGACGAGCGGATCGAGAAGGGCCTGCGCGCCTACGCGGTCGCCGAGGCGGTCGGCTGGGACGAGGTAGAGGCGCGGCTGTCGCGCTACCGCGCGCTGCCGGCGGGCTGTCTCACGTCGGCCGGCACCGCCTTCCATACCGCCCGCGCACGGCTCCTCCCGCCGGAGCACCTCCGTCTCGCAGCAGCCCGCTCGGTTCAGCCGGCGTGAGGTCGTGGACCGTCGAGGGGGGCGAGACCGTCCGTCGGCGCGGCGGGCGCCCGGATGCGTCCGAGGTCCCGGGCGAGGCCGGCGAGTTCCGGCACCGGGGTGTCGCCCTTGCCGAACAGGGCGGCATCGAGGGCAACGAGGCGCGGTGCGAGGCCCGGATCGGCCCGCCACGCCGCCGCGAGGGCCGGATCGCGGCGGGCGGCTTGGTTGAGGGCGGCGTGGACGCCCCGCACGTCGCGCCGCCGGGCGGCCCGGGCGAGGGTCCGCAGGGCCGCGGCCGCCGGGGACTCGCGGCGGCGGGAGACACCCCAGGCGCCCAAGCCCAGCCCGAAGGCGGCGAGCCCCGCGACCAGCGCCCGCCAGGGCGAGGCCGGGGGAGGAGGCGCCTCCTCCGCGGGTTTCGCGGCCCGGCCGCCGACGATCCGGGCCGGGATCTCGGCCGTGCGCATCACCCGCGCCCGCGTGTCGAACCACGGGACGGCGATCGCCGAGAGAGTGATCGGCTCCGGCACGCCCGGTCGCACGTCCCAGCGATAGGTCACCCGGGCCACGGGCCCCGCCGGGGTGATGCGGGTCTGGCGCTCGACCGGCCCGGCGAAGGTGAGGACGCCGCGGGTGCGCAGGACCGGCCGCGGCGGCAGGGCGTCGGCGGTGACGCCGCGGACGTCCAAGGTCACGGTGCGACGGGCCGGCTCGCCGAGCTTCAGGGTTTCCGGCTCGGGCTCCCACCGGTCCGTCACCGTCACGTCCTGCGCCGCCAGCCACCAGGGCTCGGAGGCGTCCGGCCCGCCCGGCCCCTGCCAGGCCGCGACCTCGAGGGGCAGGGGGCTTGATCGCACCTCGACCACCCGGCGCTCGCCGCCATCGACGATGGTCAGGCGGTGCACGAAGGGATCGATTACGAGGCGGCCGGGCCCCTGCGGAAACACCGCGACGGTGCGCTCGAAGCCCCGCGCCTCCTGGCCCTGGATCGTCACGCGGGACCAGTGATCGCGGCCGAGCTGGGTCCAGCCGAAATGCGGCAGGCTCGGCTGGCGCAGGTCTTCGAGGGCGATCTGCGCCCGGTAGGTGCCGCGGATGCGCAGCAGCACCATCTCGCGCGGGAAGGGGGTGGCGCCGCCCGGCACCTCGGCGGTGACGGTCAGGCTGAGGTCGCCGTCCTCCAGGGCGAAAGCCGGCGTCGCGGCCAGCACCAGGAGAGCGACGAGAGATCCCCTCATCACCATGGGTTGCCTCACCAGGGGTTACTTCCGGGCTGGACGGCGGTGCCGGCCTCGCGCCGGCGGGTCTGCTCGGCGATGATCCGCAAGCGGACGAAGCGGCCGGGATCGTCGGTCAGGGTCGCGAGCCAGTGCCGGTCGGGGCGGATCTCCCGCGCCTCGAAGCTCTTCGAGACCCGGCGCACCTCGCGCTCGATCACCTCGGACACGCTGGCATTGCCGCCGCCCTGGCGCCCGCCGCCCTCCGCGTCGCTGGCCGAGCCGCGGGCCTGGCCGCGGCCGGGATCGACCGCCCGCTGCTCGGCCCGACCGGTGCGGGCGGCCTTGGAATTACCGGGTGAGTCGGCGGCCGAGGAGGCCTCGCGGTGGCCGGCGAGGCCGTCGCCGGTCGAGGCGGTGCCGGGATCGTTCGCGTCGGATTCGGTCTTGGTGGCGTAGCGGGTGGCGGCGTCGGCCTGGGCGTTCGCCTGACCGGCGGTCCGGCCGCCGGGGGCGTCCGGCGTGTCGAGGAGACGCGCGATCAGTTCCCGATTCGCCTTGGCATCCTCGTCCGCCGGGTCGCGGGCGAGCGCCGCGTCGAAGGCGGCGAGTGCCCCTTTCAGGTCGCCGGCGAGCGCCAGCGCGTTGCCGCGGTTGTAGGGCGATGTCGAAAAGGCCTCGGCGGCGTCCGCGTAGCGCCCGGCGGCGTAGAGGGCGGTGCCGCGCCAGTCCGGATCGTCGCTGACGCGCGCCGCCAGCCCCGGCAGGCCGGCCCCGAGGAGCAGGCGGGCGAGGGCGGCGGGCTCGACGGCGAGCCCCATGAGCGCGACGGCACCGGCGGCGAGGAGGAGTGTCCGCATCAGGCGCTCCGCCGGAAGAGCAGCAGGACCGGCAGCAGCGCGAGGCCGGCGAGCCAGCGGCCGAGATCCTGCCAGGCCAGCACCGTGTAGCCGCCCTCGGTGAGATGGCGGGCGACCGTCTCGGAGACGGCCGCCAGGACCGGGGCCGGCGCGTCGAGGCTGCCGGCGCTGCCGCCGGCGAGGGAGGCGAGACGGGCGAGCCCGGTTCCGTCAGGCCGCGGCGCGTCTGGCGGCAAGGCGGGGCCCCCTGGCACCAGCACGGTATGCAGCCGGTGGCCCTCGTCCCGGAGCATCGCCGCCTCGCGGGAGGTGGCGTCGTCGAGGCCGCCGCCGTCGCTCACCAGCACCACGTCGCCGGTCACCACCGCGCCCTCGGCAAGCGTCCGGCGGGCGAGCGCCAGGGCGCGGGCCGGGTGGCTGCCGCGGTCCGGTACGGTGGCCCCGTCCAGCGCGAACAGGATGGTGCTGAGGCTGTCGCGGTCGGTGGTCGGCGTCGCGACGAGATAGGCGTCGCCCGCATAGGCGATGACCGCGACGGCCTTCGTGCCGGCGGCCTCGGCGAGACCCTGCGCCAGCGCCCGCGCTTCGCCGAGCCGCCCGCCCTCGGCGACCGAGCGCGACAGGTCGAGGGCGATGATCGTGGCGTCGAGGTTGCGGAACCCCGCCACCTCGCGGCGCTCCCGCGCCGGACCGGCAAGGCCGATGGCGACGAGGGCAGCGGCCAGCACCAGCAATCCCTGCCCGACGCGCCGCCCCGGCCGCACCGCGCCGCGCGCCGCGAGCGCCGCCATCAGGTGCGGGTCCACCGCCTTGGCCCAGTCGCCGAGGGGCGCGGAACGGTGGGCGGCACGCCAGGCGAGCAGCCCGAGGAGCGGCAGGGCGAGGAGCCACCAGGGGCGGAGCATGGTAAAGGCCTCGGTCACGCCGCCCTCCGGGTGAGCAGGAGCACGAGGGCCGAGAGGAGCGCCACCCCGCCCGGCCACGGCCAGAGGTCGCGGCGCAGGGGCACCGGCGGCGCCCGGTCGCGCCCACCCTCCAGGGCGTCGATGCTGTCGGCGACGCCCTGGAGGTCTTCGGTGGTGCGGACGCGAAAGAATCGACCGCCGCTCGTCGCGGCCACGTCGCGGAGCGTCTCCGAATCGACCACGTCCTGCTCGCCGTTGGCGTCGGCGAGGTCGCGAGGGCCGAGCGCGATGGTGTGGACGCGGATGCCGAGGTCGCGGGCGAGCAAGGCCACGTCCCGCGGCGTGGTCTGGCCGGCATTGTTGGCGCCGTCGGAGAGCAGCACGACCACCTTGGACGGGCCCGGCAGGGCGTTCAGGCGCTTGAGGGCGAGCCCGAGCCCGTCGCCGATGCCGGTCGAGCGGCCGACGAGGCCGATCTGCGCCTCCTCCAGCGCCCGGGCGACGGCCCGCGTGTCGAAGGAGGGGGCGGCCGCCACGTCGGCCTGATCGGCGAAGATCACCAGGCCGACCCGGTCGCCGGCCCGGCGGCGGATGAACTCGGCCCCGACGCGCTTGACCGCCGCGAGCCGCGAGGTGGTGCGGCCGTCGAGCGAGAAATCGATCCGCTCCATGCTGCCCGACAGGTCGAGGGCGAGCACGATGTCCCGTCCTGAGGCCGGGAGCGCCGCGCCGGGCAGGACCAGCCGCGGGCCGGCGAGCGCCGCCACCAGGGAGACCCAGAGCAGCCAGGTGAGCGCCGCGCGCCCGCGCACGCCGACGGTGAGCGGCCCGCCGCGGTCGAGCCCGGCCACCAGCGAGGACGGCACCGCCAGCGCCCCGCTGCCGCCCGGCCGCGGCGGCAGGAAGCGCGCGGCCAGCAGCGGCAGCGGCAGGAGCAGGCCGGCGAGGGGAGCGGCAAAATCGAGGGAGGCGAGACCGGCCATCGTCGTCAAGCCCGCAAGCCCGCGAGGACCCGGGCGAGGCCGGCTTCCGCCGCGCCGAGATCGGGCGCCGGGCCCGGGGCGTAGAGATCGTGGCTCAGCGCCCGGCCGGGACCGCTGTCGAAGAAATCGGTGCCGAGACGTGCATCGAGCCCCGCCGCTCCCTCGACCCCGAGGCTGCGGGCGAGCCGCCGGCTCAACCGCGCCAGCGCCACGCGGCGCTCCTGCGGCGGCAGGGCACGGGCGGCGGCGAGGTCGGCCAACGCCGCCTGGCGGATCGGGCGGGCGCGCCAGCGCGGCGTCAGCCAGGCGGCGAGGCCGGCCAGGGCCAGGCCGAGGGTGACGGCGGCCAGGATCTCGGGCCGGATCCAGCCCGGATCGGGCGGGGCGTGCAGGCCGCGAAGGCCGGCGAGGGTCGCCTGGATGGACTGTGCCCCCTCACAGCACGGCATCGAGCCGCTCCATCAGGGGGGCGAACCCTTCCGGTCCGATCTCGGTGTCGAGGCGCAGACCCGCGAGGCCGAGGCGGGTATAGGCCGCGAGACGATCCTCCGGCGCCGGGCGCGCCTTTCCGATCCGGGCCGTGCCGCGGCGCCCGTCCGGGGTAGCATAGGGATAGAGGCCGGGAGGGGGCGCGCGCTCGAAGGCGTCGCTCACCAGGATCAGGCTGAGGGAGACCCGCTCGGCGAGCGCCGCCGCGCTCTCCGAAAAGCCCTCGCCCGGAGCGTCGAGGGCGCTCGCCAGAACCAGGTGCCCGCCCGCCGGCAGCAGCGCGCGGGCTCGTTCCAGGGTCGGGCCCAGGGGCGGATCGAGGTGGGGCGCCGCCGCCAGGGCGCTCTCATGCGCCCGGGCGAGGCCCTGGCACAGGGCCGCCATGCCGCGCCCACCGGCCCGCGGCGGCAGGGCCACCGGCTCGGGGGCGGCGGCGCAGAGGCCGACCCGGCCGCCATCGCCGACGATGCGCCAGCCGAGCAGCACCAGCGCCTCCGCGGCGGCGACCGAGCGCAGGGCCCGGCGGGTACCGAACAGCATCGAGGGCCGGAAATCGGCCAGCAGCACCACGGCGCGGTCGCGTTCCTCGTGGTGGGTGCGCACGTGCGGCGTGCCGGTGCGGGCCGTGGCGTTGCGGTCGATGTGGCGCACGTCGTCGCCCTCGGCCCACGGACGCACGTCGTCGGGCTCGCTGCCGCGCCCGCGCCGCCGCGTGACGATGCCGCCGGGCAGCCCGGAGCGCGCCTTCGTGGTCGCCCCGGCGCCGCGGCGGGCGAGGTGGCGCAGGCCCATCAGCGCCCCGGCCTCGAGGGCGATGCCTGCTTGCGCGAGCGGATCCGTGCTGGGGAGCGGCCGTGCCACGGGAGACGAGATCCTCAGAGTTCAAGATCCTCAGAGCGGGTGCACCCGGTCGAGCAGGCCGGCCACCACGGCGCGAGCGGTCTGCCCCTCGGCGGCGGCGCGCCAGGTGAGGGCGAGGCGGTGGGCGAGCGCGTCGCCGGCGAGCGCCACGACGTCGTCCGGCACCACGTGGTCGCGCCCGTGCAGGTAGGCCCGGGCCTTGCCGGCGAGCATCAGCGCCAAGGTGCCGCGGGGCGAGACCGGATGCTCGATGGCGCCGCGCAGGTCGGCCGCCGCCGGCCCGCCGCGGGTGGCGGCGACGAGGCGGACCAGGAAGTCCTTCAGGGCCGGCGAGACATGGGTCTTGAGCGCGGCGGCGCGGGCGGCGCGCAATTCCTCGGCGGTCAGGCGCACCGGCATCGGCGCGGCTTCCGCGTTCATCTCGCCCTCGACGAGGTCGAGGATGCGGCGCTCGGACGCCTCGTCCGGCATCTCGACGACGACGTGAAGCAGGAACCGGTCGAGCTGCGCCTCCGGCAGCGGGAAGGTGCCGGCATGCTCGATCGGGTTCTGGGTTGCCACCACCATGAAAGGATCGGGCAAGGGGTGGGTGATGCCCGCCACCGTCACTTGGCGTTCTGCCATCGCCTCCAGCAGGGCCGATTGCACCTTCGGCGGCGCCCGGTTGACCTCGTCGACCAGCACCAGGGAATGGAAGAGCGGGCCCGCCAAAAACTCGAACCGGCCGCCGTCGGGCCGCCAGACCGTGGTGCCGGTAAGGTCGGCGGGCATCAGGTCGGGGGTGCACTGGATGCGGGCGAAGCCCGTATGGAGCCCGTCGGCGAGGCGCTTGACCGCCCGGGTCTTGGCGAGGCCCGGCGCGCCTTCGATCAGCAGGTGGCCGCCGGTGAGGAGCCCGATCAACAGCCGCTCGACGAGGCCGGACGCACCGATCAGGCCCGCCTCCAGGCCGGTCCGCAGGGCGTGGAGCCGCGCGCGCACCGGATCCTCGGCTCCCGCGATGCTGCGCATCGCGACCTGCTCAGCGCCTCGCGCCATTCGTTGCGTCTCCCCCATCGGGCCGGTGCTTCGCGTGCCGGCTTTTGGGGGATCAGGCCGTGTCTTTTCCGATGCGTCAATCCCGCGAGTGAGGCGGGTGGGGTGTGCTTAAGTCCGCGGTGGAGGGCGAGAGCGCCCGGCGCCTGGGATCAAACCTCATCAGGCTGGCCATGCGAAAGGCCGCCTGCAACCTTGAGCGATCAACCTGCAATATGATCCGACATATAGAAATAATATCTTTTAAAAAATGTCTTTTCAGGCACTCTATCTTGCAAATCTCGAGTGCCTGAAAATTCTCGTTCCGCATTCATCCAAGAAGGTCATGGATTATTTGCTCCGACCCTCAGGTTGGATTTTTGGAACCATTATACCAACGGCCTAAGATGCTGACGCATCAGACCGTTGACCATCTCGAATTTTCGACATCAAGCCAGAGGCTTGGCGAAAACTCGAGAACGGAACCAAAGGTCGTTTTCAACGACCGTTGGTATTAGCTAAGCGATAACCACCGCTCAACCGCACATGCGGCGATAGCGGCGGCAGTTGCCCTGCCCTTCCTCGCCGTAGACGTCCCTGTTCTCGCAACGGTCACGAAGCTCCCGACACATGCGGCGGTGGCGACGCTCGTCGCGCTCTTCGCGATAGCCTCGTCCGTCATCGATCTCCACGCCGCCAGGCCCGATCCGGATGCCCTGGGCAAAGCTAGGAGCACCGGACGTTATCAGCACGGCAGTCGTCGCGGCGGCGAACACCCATTTGCCCATGATAGACCCCTCCCTTTTTCGATGTTACATAAATCGGAGAGAGGAAACGGCTGAAGCTCAAAATGGTTCGAGAGCGTGCGGGCACGCCGCCTTGATTCGATGCATTTAAGAAATTTAGCTGTTAAGAGCGAGGTCGTAGGCAGAGCCTTCAAGCTACGGTGTTCGAGTCTTGCGTGCTCGCGTAGGCTCAGGGCCATGGTCCGTAAACCATCCTGAACGGCCCTCCACACGGTCAAGCTGAGCGGGATTGGCTGGCCCTCGCTCCCGACTTCACGCGGACGCGCGGGATCCTCTCTCACAAAGGAGAAGGGGGAGGGCGCTCCCAGACGGAGCGCCCCGGCCTGCGTCGCCGAATCCCGTTACACCGTCCAGGGCGCCGGCCGGTTCGGGCTGATCCCGTAGCGCGCCACGGCGTCCGCCACCTTGGCCCGGTCGAGATGGCCCTCGTCGGCGAGCGCCGCGAGCGCCGCCACCGCGACGTGGTGCCGGTCGACCTCGAAGAAGGCGCGCAGTGCGCTGCGGGTGTCGCTGCGGCCGAAGCCGTCGGTGCCGAGCGTCACGTAGCGGGCCTGGATCGCGGTCGCGATCAGCTGCGGGTAGGCGCGGACGTAGTCGGTGGCGGCGACGACCGGCGCGGAGCCGGACAGCGACTCCTCGACGAGGCTGCGCTTTGCCGGCAAACCGGGGTTCAGGCGGTTGATGCGCTCGACCTCGCGGGCCTCGCGGGCGAGCTCGCTGAAACTCGTGACGCTGTGGACCTCGGCGGCGATACCCCACTCTTCGGCGAGAAGCTTTGCAGCCGCGATGACTTCCGGCAGGATCGCCCCCGAGCCGAGGAGGCGAATAGCCGGCTCACCATTTCCGTAGCCGGCAAAACGATACATCCCCCGGATGATCCCGTCGCGTACGCCCTCCGGCATCGAGGGCTGGGCGTAATTCTCGTTCATCGCGGTGACGTAGTAGAACGCGTCCACGTCGCGCTCCATCATGTCGCGGGTGCCGTGATCGAGGATCACCGCCATCTCGTAGGCGAAGGCCGGGTCGTAGGCGCGGCAATTCGGGATCGTCGCGGCGACGAGGTGGCTTGACCCGTCCTGATGCTGCAAGCCCTCGCCGCCCAGCGTGGTGCGGCCGGCGGTGGCACCGATCAGGAAGCCGCGGGCGCGCTGGTCGGCCGCCGCCCAGATCAGGTCGCCGACGCGCTGGAAGCCGAACATCGAGTAGTAGATGTAGAACGGCAGCATCGCGAGGCCGTGGACGCTGTAGGAGGTCGCGGCCGCGGCCCAGGACGAGATGGCGCCGGCCTCGGTGATCCCCTCCTCCAGCAACTGCCCGTCGCGGGACTCCTTGTAGTAGAGCATCGAGCCGGCATCCTCCGGCTCGTAGAGCTGGCCGAGCGGCGAGTAGATGCCGACCTGGCGAAAGAGGTTGGCCATGCCGAAGGTTCGTGCCTCGTCGGCGACGATCGGCACGACGCGCGGTCCCAGTTCCTTGTGCTTGATCAGGCTGCTGAACAGCCGCACCGCCGCGGTGGTGGTCGACATCTCCTTGCCGTCGGCCTCGAGCGCGAAGCCCGCATAGGTGGAGAGGTCCGGCACCGCGACGTGGGCCGCCGTGCGCCGGCGCTTGGGCAGGAAGCCGCCGAGTTGTTCGCGCCGTTCGCGCAGGTAGCGCAATTCGCGGCTGTTCTCGTCGGGCTTGTAGAATTCCAAGCGCTCGACCTGCGCGTCGGTGAGCGGCAGGGCGAAGCGGTCCCGGAACGCCTTGAGGGCGTCGGTGTCGAGCTTCTTGGCCTGGTGAGCGGTCATGCGCGACTCACCCGCGCCGCCCATGCCGTAACCCTTCTTGGTCTTGGCCAAAATCACGGTCGGGCGGCCCTTGGTGGCCTTGGCGGCGGCGAAGGCCGCGTAGAGCTTGCGGAAATCGTGGCCGCCGCGCTTGAGCTTGTCGACGTCGGCATCCGACATGTGGGAGACGAGCGCCTTCACCTCCTCGTCCTCGCCGAAGAAGTGGGCGAGGTTGTAGGCGCCGTCCTTGGCCCCGAGCGTCTGGTACTTGCCGTCCACCGTGGCGGCGAAGCGGCGCAGCAGGGCGTGGTTGGTGTCGCGGGCGAAGATCGCGTCCCATTCCGAGCCCCACAGCACCTTGACGACGTTCCAGCCGGCGCCGCGGAAGACGCTTTCCAGCTCCTGGATGATCTGGCCGTTGCCGCGCACCGGCCCGTCGAGGCGCTGGAGGTTGCAGTTGATGACGAAGGTGACGTTGTCGAGCTTTTCGCGGGCGGCGAGCGTCAGGGCGCCGATCGATTCCGGCTCGTCCATCTCACCGTCGCCGAACACGCCCCAGACGTGCTGACCGGCCGTATCCGCGAGGCCGCGGTCGCTCAGGTAGCGCATGAAGCGCGCCTGGTAGATCGCGTTCATCGGCCCGATGCCCATCGAGCCGGTCGGCACCTGCCAGAACTCGGGCATCAGCCAGGGATGCGGATAGGAGCACAGGCCCTCGCCGGCGATCTCCTGGCGGTAATGCTTGAGGTTGGTCTCGGAGAGCCGCCCCTCCAGGAAGGCGCGGGCATAGACGCCGGGCGCCGAATGCGGCTGGAAGAACACGAGGTCGGCGCCGGCCCCGGTGGCGTCGCCGGCCTGGAAGAAGTGGTTGAAGCCGAGCTCGAAGATCTCGGCCGCCGAGGCGTAGGAGGCGACGTGGCCGCCGAGTTCGCCATAGGCCATGTTGGCCCGCACCACCATGGCCAGCGCGTTCCAGCGCATGATCGAGGTGATCCGCTCCTCGACCGCGAGGTCGCCCGGATAGGGCGGCTGCTTCTCGAGCGGGATGGTGTTGCGGTAGGGCGAGTAGGGCGGCGCCTCCTCGACGACGCCGATCTCCCGCGCCTTCTGCTCCAGCCGGTCGAGGAGGAAGCGGGCCCGGGCCGCGCCGCCGTGGCGCAGCACCGATTCGAGCGAGGCGAGCCAGTCCGCGGTCTCGGCCGGATCCGGATCGGCGACGCCGCGCGGCCCCAGGATGGCTTGCCCGTTTCCTGGCCCGTTTCCTGGCCCGTTCGAGCGGTCGTTCTCGTTGACCGGCATGGCCGGAATCGGCTTGGCGCTCGCGCTCATGGCCTTGTCTCCTCCCATCGATGGCGCCAGGATAATCCCCCGGTCGCGGCAGATGCTGCTTCGTTTGCCGCCGGTTCGACTGGAAGCGCAAAACATTTTCGCGAGACCGGGTTCACGCGGTCGATCTTGCCGCAACGTGGCGGCAGCGCCACCTATCCGTGCCGCCGTCGAGCCAGGTCCGGAATTCACCCGCCGGGTAGCGTCAATGGCACTTTTGTCCTAAGGTCCCGGGCAAAGTCGGACCGTGCGGGACCGGCCCTCCCGTCGATATTTCCTCGCCGAACCAGCTTCGGCAAGGGATCGGGGGTCGCCGGCCCGCTCGTGCCCGGATGCGCGGGAGCCTCCCACCGATGACCGCCGATACGGCCTCCAGCCTGCTCCAGACTCCCCTGCATGCCCTGCACCAGGAGGTCGGCGCCCGGATGGTGCCGTTCGCCGGCTACGCGATGCCGCTGCAATACCCGCTCGGGCTCCTGAAGGAGCATCTGCATACCCGCAAGGCCGCCGGCCTGTTCGACGTGTCGCATATGGGCCAGATCGCCGTGCGGGCCCGCTCCGGCGACCTTACCGACGCCGCCCGCGCCCTCGAGACGGTGCTGCCGATCGACGTTCTCGGGCTCAAGCCGGGGCGCCAGCGCTACGGCTTCTTCACCACGCAGGGCGGCGGTATCCTCGACGACCTGATGCTCGCCAATCTGGGCGACCACTACCTGCTGATCGTCAACGCCGCCAACAAGGCCGCCGGCCTCGCCCACCTGCTCGACGCGATCGGCACCGCGTGCACCGTCGAGCCGGTCGAGCGGGCGCTGATCGCGCTCCAGGGTCCGGGGGCGGAAGCGGCGCTTGCCCGCCACCTGCCGGCGGTCGCCGAGATGCGCTTCATGGATGCGCGCCCGATCGCGTTCGCGGGAGAGGAGGGCGTGGCGGTTCGCTCCGGCTATACCGGCGAGGACGGGTTCGAGATCGCCCTGCCGGCCGAATCCGCCTTGGCGCTCGCCCGCGCACTGCTCGCCGATGCGGAGGTGAAGCCGATCGGCCTCGGCGCCCGCGATTCGCTGCGCCTCGAAGCCGGCCTGTGCCTGCACGGCTCGGACATCGACCACGAGACCTCTCCGGTCGAGGCGGGCCTGTCCTGGGCGATCCCGAAGGTGCGCCGTCGCGGCGGAGCCCGGGCCGGCGGCTTTCCGGGGGCCGAGCGCATCCTGGCCGAGCTGGCGGATGGGCCGGCACGCCTGCGGGTGGGCCTGAAGCCGGAGGGGCGCACCCCGGTGCGAGCCGGTGCGGCGCTCTACGAGGCGGCCGACGCGCCCGAGGCGGTCGGCCGGGTGACCTCCGGCGGCTTCGGGCCGAGCCTGGACGGGCCGATCGCCATGGGGGTGCTGCCGAGTGCGCTCGCCATGCCGGGCATTCAAGTCTTCGCCGAGGTCCGCGGCCAGCGCCTGCCCTGCGCGGTGGTGCCGCTGCCGTTCCGCCCCGCCGGCTTCAAACGGTCCTGAGGAGAGGGAATTTTCATGCTGAAATATACCGACGAGCACGAGTGGCTGCGCCTGGAGGGCGACGTGGCGACGGTGGGGATCACCGACCACGCCGCCGAGCAGCTCGGCGACCTCGTCTTCGTCGAGCTGCCGAAGGTCGGCGCCACGCTGACCAAGGGCGCCGCCGCCGCGGTGGTGGAATCGGTCAAGGCGGCCTCGGACGTCTACGCGCCGGTCGATGGCGAGGTGACCGAGGTCAACGAGGATGCGGTGAGCAACCCGGAGAGCGTCGGCACCGATCCGCAGGGCGCCGGCTGGCTCTACCGCGTCCGCCTCAGCGACCCGTCGCAGCTCGACGGGCTGATGGACGAGGCGGCCTACCGCGCCTTAGTCGGCTGACGGGATTTCCGCTCGACCTGATCTGACACCAGTATAGCGCGGGATCCCCTCTCCCGAGTGGGAGAGAGGTAGGGGCGATCGAAGATCGCGCAGGGTGACACGCCTCCGGATGAAGCACTGAGCGTCGAGCTGCCAGCACGACGGTCTGAGCTTCACACTGAACCGTATCACCCTCACCCCCGGCCCCTCTCCCACACCTTGTCGCGATACCGGGCAAGCCCGGCATCGCCTGGAGAGGGGAGACGCGCTCCACCTTTCGAGCCGCTTCGCAACGGCTCCGACCGGGGCACCCCCTCATGCCGATGGACAAGTACGATCCCTACGACTTCGCCAACCGCCGCCATATCGGCCCGTCGGTGGAGGAGATCGCCCGCATGCTGGAGGTGGTCGGTTCCGAGAGCCTCGACGCCCTGATCGACGAGACCCTGCCGGCGGGCATCCGCCAGACGGAAGCGACCGAGTTCGGCGCCGCCCTGTCGGAGCGCCGGGCGATCGAGCGCCTGCGCGCCACCGCCAACAAGAACAAGCTCCTGACCTCGCTGATCGGCCAGGGCTATCACGGCACCACGATGCCGCCGGCGATCCAGCGCAACATCTTCGAGAACCCGGCCTGGTACACGGCCTACTCGCCCTACCAGCCCGAGATCAGCCAGGGCCGGCTCGAAGCGCTCCTGAATTTTCAGACCTGCGTCAGCGACTTGACCGGGCTCGACATCGCCAACGCCTCGCTCCTCGACGAGGCGACCGCCGCCGCCGAGGCGATGGGCATGGCGCGCCGGGTCGCGACGGCCAAGCCGGATGCGTTCTTCGTCGACGCGCAGTGCCTGCCGCAGACCATCGCGGTCCTGAAGACCCGGGCCGAGCCGTTCGGCTGGCAGATCGTCGTCGGCGATCCCTTCACCGATCTCGACCCCGCGAGCGTGTTCGGCGCGATCGTCCAGTATCCGGGCGTCGAGGGCGCGGCCCACGACTTCACCGACGTGTTCGCCAAGCTCCACGACGCGGGCGCCATCGCCGTGGTGGCGGCCGACCCGCTCTCGCTCACCCTCCTGAAGCCCCCGGGCGAGATGGGGGCCGACATCGCGGTCGGCTCGATGCAGCGCTTCGGCGTGCCGATGGGCTATGGCGGGCCCCACGCCGCCTACATGGCGACGCGGGACGCCCACAAGCGGGCTTTGCCCGGGCGCATCGTCGGCGTCTCGGTCGATTCCCGCGGCAACCGCGCCTACCGGCTCTCGCTCCAGACCCGCGAGCAGCACATCCGGCGCGAGAAGGCGACCTCGAACATCTGCACCAGCCAAGTGCTGCTGGCGGTCATCGCCTCGATGTACGCGGTGTTCCACGGGCCGCGCGGGCTCAAGGCGATCGCGATGCGCATCCACCGCGACGCGACCCGGCTCGCCGCAGGTCTCAACCAGCTCGGCTTCGAGACCCATCCGGACGCGTTCTTCGACACGATCACCGTGACGGTCGGGCCGTTCCAGGGCGTGATCCTGAAGAACGCCGTCGCCAACGGGATCAACCTGCGCAAAGTCGGCAGCGACCGGATCGGCATCACGGTCGACGAGCGCACCCGGCCCGACATCGTCGAGGCGGTGTGGCGCGCCTTCGGGGGCGATGCGCTCACTTACGACGAATCCTGGCCCGAGCCGCGCCTGCCGGCCGGCCTGATCCGGACCTCGGAGTACCTGACCCACCCGATCTTCCATATGAACCGGGCCGAGAGCGAGATGACGCGCTACATGCGCCGCCTCGCCGACCGCGACCTCGCCCTCGACCGGGCGATGATCCCGCTCGGGTCCTGCACGATGAAGCTCAACGCCACCGCCGAGATGCTGCCGATCTCGTGGCCGGAATTCTCGGAGCTGCATCCCTTCGCGCCGAAGGACCAGGCCGAGGGCTATGCCGAGATGATCGCCGATCTCTCGCAGAAGCTCGCCGACATCACCGGCTACGCGGCGATCTCGATGCAGCCGAATTCCGGCGCGCAGGGCGAGTATGCCGGCCTGCTCGCGATCCGCGCCTACCACCTGTCGCGCGGGGAGGGGCACCGGACGATCTGCCTGATCCCGTCCTCGGCCCACGGCACCAACCCGGCCTCGGCGCAGATGTGCGGCATGACCGTGGTGGTGGTCGGGGCCGACCGCAACGGCAACGTCGACGTGGCCGATTTCCGCGCCAAGGCCGAGAAACACGGCCAGAACCTCGCCGCCTGCATGATCACCTACCCGTCCACCCACGGGGTGTTCGAGGAGGCGGTGCGGGAGATCTGCGACATCACCCACGCCCATGGCGGCCAGGTCTATCTCGACGGCGCCAACCTCAACGCCCTGGTCGGCCTCGCCCGGCCGGGCGATATCGGGGCCGATGTCAGCCACATCAACCTGCACAAGACCTTCTGCATCCCGCATGGCGGCGGCGGGCCCGGCATGGGACCGATCGGCGTCAAGGCGCACCTGATCCCGTTCCTGCCCGGTCACGTGGAAACCGACGGACGCGAGTTCTCGGTCTCGGCCGCGCCTTTCGGCTCCGCGGCGATCCTGCCGATCTCCTGGAGCTATTGCCTGCTGATGGGCGGGCGGGGTCTCACGCAAGCCACGCGCATCGCGATCCTCAACGCCAACTACATCGCCAGGCGCCTCGCCGGGGCCTACGACGTGCTCTACACCGGCACCCACGGAAGGGTGGCGCATGAGTGCATCATCGATGCCCGCCCGCTGATGAAGAGCGCGGGCGTCAGCGTCGAGGACATCGCCAAGCGGCTGATCGATTGCGGCTTCCACCCGCCGACGATGAGCTGGCCGGTGGCCGGCACCCTGATGATCGAGCCGACCGAGTCCGAGACCAAGGGCGAGATCGACCGTTTCTGCGACGCCATGCTGGCGATCCGCGAGGAGATCCGAGCGATCGAGGAGGGCCGGATGGACCGGGCCGACAACCCGCTCAAGAACGCACCCCACACCGTCGAGGACCTGATCGGCCCCTGGGAGCGGCCCTATTCCCGCGAGGCCGCCTGCTTCCCGGCCGGCGCCTTCCGGGTCGACAAGTACTGGCCGCCCGTCAACCGGGTCGACAACGCCTATGGCGACCGCAACCTCGTCTGCGCGTGCCCGCCGGTGGAGAGCTACATGAAGGCGGCGGAGTAACGAACGAAGGGCGGCCGTTTCGCATGGCCGCCCGCTTCCTTTGGAACTTGAATATAGATCGTTTTTACGCGATTTTACATTTCAAACGATCAATAACTAAAATAACAAAGCGTGGTATTTCCTCTCCGGGCAAGCCCGGCATCGCCTGGAGAGGGGGAGATCTGCTCTACCCTTGTTTAGACAAATCGAACGGAAACCGTCTCACCCCGCCTCCCCGACGTAGTCCCGCCAGATCGCCTTCTCCCCCAACCCCGCCGCGAAGGCCGTGTGCGCCGCCAGCTCGGCCTCGGTGAGGCGGCTGCGGGTCGGGCGGGGGCCGTGCTCGACGGGGGCCGCACGCAAGCTCGGGCCGGCCGGGCCGGCCACGCTCTCGACGGTCAGCCCGAGCGTCGTCTGCTTGCCGCCCAACAGCTCGATATAGACCTCGGCGAGGATCTGCGAGTCGAGGAGCGCGCCGTGCTTGGTGCGGCGGGAATTGTCGATGCCGTAGCGCGAGCACAGCGCGTCGAGGTTGTTGGCCGCCCCCGGATGCTTGCGGCGGGCGAGTGCCAGGGTGTCGACGACGCTGGCCAGTTCGATCAATGGCGGAGACTTGTCGCCGAGGCGCGCATATTCGGCGTTGAGGAAGCCGACATCGAAGGCGGCGTTGTGGATCACGAGCGTCGCGTCGCCGCAGAACTCCAGGAAGTCGGGCAGGATCTGCGCGAAGAGCGGCTTGTCGGCCAGGAAGGCGTCGGACAGGCCGTGGACCCGGAACGCGCCCTCCGAGACCGGCCGCTGCGGGTTGATGTAGCGGTGGAACTCGCGGCCGGACGGGATGTGGTTGAGAAGCTCGATGCCGCCGATCTCGATCAGCCGGTCGGTCTTGGCGTCGGTGCCGGTGGTCTCGGTGTCGAGGACGATCTCGCGCAGCATCCTGCGGCTCCCATGAGAGAGGTCTTTCGACCGGTATAGCGACGAAGCGTTAACCGGCCCGCCTCGCTGCCGCGGCGGCGATCACCGCGTCGACCTGCGCCTCGGCATGGGGGAATCCGCGGTCGGTCTCGATCAGGAAGTCGGCGCGCCGGCGCTTCTCGGCGTCGGGCATCTGCTTCATGAGGATCTGCGCGAAGGCGTCCTCGGTCATGCCGGGGCGGGCGAGCACCCGGGCGCGCTGCACCTCGGGCGGAGCGGTGACGACCGCGACGGCGTCGCACCTCGCCTCGCCGCCGGTCTCGAACAGCAGCGGCACGTCGAGCACCACGAGCGGCGCAGCGGCGTGGCTGGCGAGGAAATCGTCCCGCGCCCGGCCCACCAGGGGGTGCACCAGGGATTCGAGGAGGCGCAAGCGTTCGGGATCGCCGAGCACCGCGGCACGCAGGGCGGCGCGGTCGACCGAGCCGTCGGGAGCGAGCGTCCCGGGGAAAGCCTCGCCGATGGCCGCCGCCGCGGCCCCGCCAGGCCCGTAGAGGGCGTGCACGCAGGCATCGGCGTCGTGGACCGGCACCGAGCGGGCCCGGAACATCGCCGCGGTGGCGCTCTTGCCCATGCCGATCGAGCCGGTGAGGCCGAGGACGAAGGGCCGGCTCATCCGTGGCTCCCGAGATCGGCGACGATGCGGGCGCGCAAGGCCGGCGTCACGTCGGGCGTGCGGCCGAACCAGAGGGAAAATCCCGGCACCGCCTGGTGCAGCAGCATGCCGAGTCCGTCCACCACCGGCAGGGCCCGGGCCCGGGCGGCGGCGAGGAGCGGGGTCTCGAGCGGCACGTAGACGATGTCGGCCACCGCCGCCGCGCCGGGCAGCGGCGCGAGGTCGAGGGCGAGCGCGTCCTGCCCGGCCATGCCCAGCGCCGTGGTGTTGATGAGGAGCCCGGTCTCGGGGAGGAGCGACGGCACCGCGGTCCAGGGAACGGCGGTGATCCGGGCAGGATCGAGGGCGGTCAGGCTCTCGGCGCGCTCGGCGCTGCGGTTCGCCACGATCAGGCGGTCGAGGCCGCGTTCGAGGAGGCCGACCAGGATCGCGCGGGCCGCCCCGCCGGCCCCGAGCACCAGGGCGGCGCGGCCATCCGCGACGCCCGTCGCCTCCGGCCAGCCGGCGCCGAGGCTGGCATCGAGATGGGCCAGAAAGCCCGGCGCGTCGGTGTTGTCGCCGTGCAGGCGCCCGTCCTCGAACCACAGCGTGTTGACCGCGCCGATCCGCTCAGCCCGCGGAGTCAGAACCTGGGCGAGGCGGAACGCCGCCTCCTTGTGCGGGATCGTGACGTTGCCGCCGACGAAGCCCACCTCGCGCAGGGACCGGACGAAGGCCGGGAACGCATCGGGATGGATATCGATGCGCTCGTAAGTCCCGGCCAGGCCATGCTCGGCGAGCCAATGGCCGTGGATCAGCGGCGAGCGCGAATGGGCGATCGGGTGGCCCACCACGAAGGCTCTGGGGTGCGGGGTCGTCATGGGGAAGCCAAGTTTCGGACAGTTCGAATGTGTGTCGCGGGTGGGATGGAAGAGGTTCGCATGACGCCGCCGGTCCAAGTCGGAGCGCGCCTTCAGAACGCCAGCAACCCCCGCCCGCGCAACCGCGCGAGCAGCGGCAGCAGCGGCAGGCCCAGGATGGTCGAATGGTCGCCCTCGATGCGGTCGAACAGGTGGATGCCGACGCCCTCGATCTGGTAGGCGCCGACGCTGCCGGTGACGGCGGGGCCGGCGGCGTCGAGATAGGCGGCGATCCCCGCCGCATCGAGCGGCCGCATCGTGAGCCGCGCGGTGACGACGAAGACCTCGGCCACCGCGCCGTCGAGCGCCAGCGCCACGGCGGAGTGGAGCGCGTGGGTGCGCCCCTGCAACCGCGCGAGATGGGACGCGGCCGCCGCGCGGTCGGCGGGCTTGTGGAGGACCGTGCCGTCGAGGTCGAGCACCTGGTCGGCGCCGATCACCACCCGGTCGGGCGCCCGGCCCGCGACAGCCGCCGCCTTGGCGGCGGCCAGGCGCTCGGCGAGGTTTTCAGGGGACAAGCCCTCGGCCGCCGCCTCGACGGCGCGCTCGTCGACGCCCGGCGACCGGGTCTCGGGGGCGAGCCCGGCGGCGGCGAGCAGCCCGCGCCTTGTCGGGCTGGTCGAGGCGAGGAGGAGCGGCGCGAGGCCGCGCCAGAGCGGGGAAGCGGGGGAGGTCGTCATTCTAGTCGGCGATGAACTTCAGCCGGTGCTCGCGGTGGAGGTCGACGATCGCCGCCGCCGTCTCCTCGATCGAGCGGCGGGTGACGTCGATCACCGGCCAGCGGTTGCGGGCGAAGAGCCGGCGCGAGGTGGCGATCTCGTTCGCCACCGCCTCGCGGTCGACATAGGAGGAGGAATCGTCGGCCTTGAGGCTGAGCAGGCGGTTCTGCCGGATCTGGACGATCCGCTCCGGCGAGGCGATCAGCCCGACGATCAGCGGCTGGCGCAGGGTCTCGAGGATGGCCGGCGGGGGCACGCCGGGGATCAGCGGGATGTTGGTGGTCTTCAGGCCGCGATTGGCGAGGTAGATCGCCGTCGGCGTCTTCGAGGTGCGGCTCACCCCGAGCAGGATCACGTCCGCCTCGTTGAGATCGTGCGGCAGGTTGCCGTCGTCGTGGGCGAGCGTGAAGTTCATCGCGTCGATGCGCTTGAAATACTCCGCGTTCAGCATGTGCTGCGCGCCCGGCCGCGCCGTCGAGTGGGTGCCGAGATAGGCTTGCAGCAGCCGGTGCACCGGCTCCAGCACCGAGAGGGCCGGCGAGCCGGTGGCCCGGCAGGCCTCCTCCAGCCGCTCGGTCAATTCGCGCCCGACCAGGGTGTAGAGGACGATGCCGGGCGCCTGCTCGATCTCGTTGATCACCCGTTCGAGCTGGGTGCCCGAGCGCACGAGGGGATAGACGTGCTCGATCGCCGAGACCCCCTCGTACTGGGCCGCCGCGGCGCGGCCGACATTGATCAGGGTCTCGCCGGTGGAATCCGACACGAGGTGGAGGTGGAAGTAGCTGCGGACCACGCGGGCTCCCCGGGCTCGCCGCGGGCGCGGCAGACAGGCCGATTCCGGCGCCCAGTGTGTCGTCCACCGATCGGCCGCGCGGAGTCGATCAGTGTGGATAATGCGCCGACGAAGCGAGGTCCAGGCGCGAGGCCTGTGGGTTAACGGCTCCGCGGCTCAACAGGCCGGCCGTTAACACTCGTGGCGGGCCGCCCGTGGGAGAATCCGGGACGTGGGACGCCCGAGTCGAGTCCGACGGGGCGCAAGCCCCTCGCGACTCTCGTGATCCTTCGACAATGGAGCAAATCTGTTAAAGGCCTCTTAACGCACCGGCGGTGGGGACGGGCTGTGGACGGGGCTGGGGCCCCGCGATGCCTGCCTCTAGAAGAAAAAACAGATTCCTAGAATCTCTCTTTTCTTTTCAGAGGCCTGGGTGGGGACGGCGATCGCCAGGGTCGCGACCAAGCGTCGGGCTGGCGCCGGGAGGCGGTTCTCGGCATAGGGAAGCGAGCCGCCGGCGTGGCGCGAGCTTCAAGATTTCAGGTTTTCGGGGGGCGGAGAATGAGCGGAACCGCGGGAGCCGGACGGGGGGCCGCTGAGCGGCCGATCCTGCGGGTGCTGAACGGCGAGGCGCTCTCGCCGCCGCCGGCCTGGATGATGCGCCAGGCCGGGCGCTACCTGCCGGAATACCGGGCGGTGCGGGCCGAGGCCGGCTCCTTCCTCGACCTCTGCTACAACCCCGACTTCGCCACCGAGGTCACCCTCCAGCCGATCCGCCGCTTCGGCTTCGAGGCGGCGATCCTGTTCTCCGACATCCTGGTGGTGCCCCACGCGCTCGGCCAGGACGTGCGCTTCGTGGAAGGGGAGGGGCCCCGCCTCGACCCGCTGGCCGGCCGGCGCGAATTCGACGCGCTGATCGAGGCGGGCGACCCGCGGGTGATGCGCCATCTGGCACCGGTCTTCGAGACGGTCGGGCGCCTGCGGGCGGAATTGCCGGCCGAGACGACCCTGCTCGGCTTCTGCGGCGCGCCCTGGACCGTGGCGAGCTACATGATCGGCGGACGCGGCACGCCGGACCTAGCCCCCGCCCGGGCGCTCGCCGCCCGCGACCC
>NZ_LABZ01000270.1 GCF_001043955.1 Methylobacterium tarhaniae
CGTCGACCTCGAGATAGGCCGCGAAGGGCGCGGGGTTGCGCGCCCTCAGGCGGCGATAGAACGCGAAGGCGTCGAAGCCCGGCGGCAGGGCCGCCTCGAAGCGCTGAGAAATGTTGGCCTGGTAGATGTCGCCGGCCCGGATGTAGTCCCGCACCCGCTCGACCGCCCTCGCGTAGGCGTCCGCCGTGAAGTTCGAGCGCCAGGCGAGGGCCGCGACCGGGGCGGCCCCGGGGGCCGGCTCCGGGCCGCTCAGGGCCGCCTCCAGGGCGTCGAGGTCGGACGCCGCCTTCCGCGCCCGGGCGCCCGGGTCGGTCTCGGGGAAGCCGGTGGCGATCAGCAGGCAGGTGCCGGCCCGGTGATCGAAGGCGACGACCGAGCCATAGAGCCCGAAGGCCAGGTCGTCGGTGAGGCCGGCCCGGCGCGCGGGCGGTGCCACCCGCTCCAGGCTCGCCCCGAAATCATAGGCGATGGTGCCGATCGCCCCGCCCTGGAACGGCGGCAGGTCCGGGTCCGGCTCGGAGCGATAGGGAGCGAGCACCGCCCGCAAGGCATCGAGGGGGGCACCCGGCACCGGAGCGCCGTTCCAGAAGGCCTGGCCGCCGCGCACCCGAAACGTCCCGAACGGGTCGACGGCAAGGTAGGAATGGCGCCCGAGGGTGTCGTGCCGCATCGCGCTGTCGAGGAGCGCGAGGCCGGGCCGCCTGCCGAGTCCCTTGGTGCGTCCGTTGGCGCGCAGGCGGGCCGCGGCGGCGG
>NZ_LABZ01000271.1 GCF_001043955.1 Methylobacterium tarhaniae
TCGCGGTTGCGGGCATTGGCCAGCACGTCGACCTCGTAGACGCTGCGGCCGATCACGGCGTCGCGGGTGTAGCCGGTCATCTCCAGGAAGCCGGCATTGACCTTGACGTGGCGCAGGTCGGAGAGCCGGGTGATGACCGCCGGGGCCGGATTGGCGTTGAAGGTGCGCTCGAAGCGCTCCTCGGCCTCGAACTGGTCCGACACGTCCTTGAGGATCAGCGCCAGGCAGCTCGGCTTGCCCTCCCGGTCGGTGGCGACGAGGCTGCGCAGGGAATGGACGAAGCCGACATCCGGCTTGTCGGCGCGCGTCACCTCGACCACCACGTCGTGGAAGCGCTCGCCGGCAACGACGCGCTCGATCGGGTAGCTCTCCGGGGCGCGGTTGTTGCGGTAGCGCAAGGCGAAACGGGCCCGGTAGGCATCGACCGTCGGCCCGATCTCGTCCAGGCTCTCGGCTCCGTGCATCGCCAGCGCGGCCTCGTTGGCGTAGGCGATGGTCTGGTCGGGCTCGACCAGGATCACCCCCTCGCTGAGGCCGGCGATGATCTGCCGGAGCTCATGCCTGTCGACGCCTGCGGTCACGGCTCGGCTCGTCCCTTCATGCTCGTCGTCGCTGCCTCATGGGGCAGCGGAGCACAAACGGATCGCGCACGAGCGGGTTCCCTCGGTGGCGCGAGATTCACCGGTAAAATCGTATCATTGACGTAATTGCCGACGACCACAAATAAGTCCCGTCACCGCCAGGC
>NZ_LABZ01000272.1 GCF_001043955.1 Methylobacterium tarhaniae
ATACCGCCGCGCTTAAGCGTTGACGCGTGCGATGTATGGGAAGTTGGCGATGGAGCGGACGCGTTCTGGCTCAGCGGTGAGTGCGTTCCAGGCGGTGCAGCAGGCGTCGAGGATCGCCTTGTAGTCGGGGAACACGCGTGCCGAGAGGAAGCGCTCGCGCAGGTACAGCCAGATCCGCTCGACCGGGTTGAGTTCGGGGCTATAGGCAGGCAGCCGCACCAGCGTCACGGTGTTGGGCACGCGCAGATCCTTGGCGATGTGCCAGCCTGCCCCGTCCAGCACCACGACGGCGTGCGTGTCCGGCTCGAGCGTGGCCGCAAACTGCGCCAGGAACAGGCTCATCGCCTCGGTCGAGACGCGCGGCAACACCAGACCGAACGCCGAGCCGGTCTGCGGCTCGACGGCGGCGAAGATGTAGGCAGACTGGAAGCGGCCGTCGCAGCGTCCCGCCGGGCGCTGACCCTGCATCCACCAGCGATGGCCGCTGCGGCCCTTCTGCCCGACCCGGGCCTCGTCCATGAAGAAGAGGCGGATCGGCTGGCCGGGATGGGCCTCGGCAGCGCTCGTTAAAGCCGCGCGAAGCCCCTTTTTACGAAGGCCGCCGCAGCCTTGGCGTCGCGCTGCGGGTGAACCGGGCGGGTCTTCTGCTTCGACAAGCCCAGCCGGCGCACCAGGCGCGACATCGACTGGGGCAGCATGGTCTTGCCGAAGCGGGCCTCAATGAAGCGGCACAGGTCCGGCAGGGTCCAGCTAGCGGGCTCGCCCCGGTCGGGGTCGGGCCCCCGCAGGATACGGTGGACCAGCACCGCCTGCTCGCCCTCGCTCAGACGCTCTGGCCGGCGGCCGGGCGGGCGGTCGATCAAACCGGCGAGCCCCTCGGCGTTGAAGCGCTTGACGGCATCGCACAGCGCCTGTCGCTCGAGGCCAGCGGCGCGCGCCGCTTCCGCCCGGCTCATGCCATCGAGGGCGTTGGCCACAGCCAGCAGGCGCAGAGCTGTCCGCCGACGCGGCTCCCGCTTGGCTTGCTGCCGGAGCTCGGCGGCTGTGGCCACGTCGCCCCGGATCTCGACGGCACGCGTCATGGGCTCCCCCCGGTTTAGGGAAGCAGTGAATCACCTCCACGAACCGGTGAAAACCCGCACGAGTCAAAACCTAAGCGCGGCGGTAT
>NZ_LABZ01000273.1 GCF_001043955.1 Methylobacterium tarhaniae
GGCGCCCGCCGCCGCGACGGCGAGACCTACCGCCGCGACGCCGCGATCCTGGAAGCCGCCCTGGCGACGGAGACCGACCCGTTCCTCGTCGCCCGCTACACCTTCTATCTCGGCCAGAGCTACCGGGATTGCGGCGCCCAGGCGGAGGCGCTCGAGGCCTATCTGCGGCGGGCCGAGCTGGGGTTCTGGGATGAGGAAGTCTGCGTCGCCCTGGTCGAAGCCGCCGGCCTGATGGCGAGCCTCGGGCGGCCGCTGGACGAGGTCCTGGCGACCTATCGCCGGGCCATCGCGCTCTGCCCGTACCGGGCGGAGGCGCGCCACCATGCCAGCCGCGCCTGCCGCCTCGCCGAGCGCTACGAGGAGGGGTTCCGCTTCGCCGAGGCCGGCCTGTCCCTGGCCCCGCCGGAGACCGGCTTGTTCGTCGTGCCCTGGATCTACGAATACGGTCTGCGGGACGAATACGCGGTCAACGCCTACTGGGCCGGCCATTACTGGCACAGCGTCGCCGCCTGCCTCGACCTCCTGGCCTGCCCGACGGCCCCGGAGGCCGAGCGCAAGCGCTACGCCGCCAATGCCCGCTTCGCCCTCGACAAGCTGCCGATTCCCCTCGAGGGACGCCGCGGCTTCCTGTCGATGACGCGCCCGGGCATCGCCCCGAGCGACCTGCCCGGCTTCTGGTCCGGGCTCTCCCGCTCCGTGAGCTGGGTGCCCGCGCGCCCGCAGGGCGGCACCGAGCTGATGGCCGAGGGCCTCGCCCGGCGCCTGGGATCGGCGCTCCCGCGCATCGACCTGTGCCTGAACGGCTACGAGGCGGGCCGGGCCGACGGCCGCCCCCTCGTGGTCTGGATCCACCACGCCACCGACCAGCCGGCGGTGGCGTGGCTGCGCGACCCGGAGATGGTGCGCCGGGTGGCGCGCTTCGTCTTCGTCTCGGAGTGGCAGCGCGCGCAGTACCTCGCGACGTTCGACCTGCCGGCCGACCGCTGCACGGTCCTGCGCAACGCCACCGAGGTCCCGGACCGGGACCGCGTGCCCGTCCGGCGCACGCCCCTCAAGGTCGCCTATACCAGCACGCCCTACCGGGGGCTCGCGGTGCTGCTGGAGGCCTGGGCGCAGGCCGCGCCCGAGGGGGCCGAGCTGCACGTCTGGTCGTCGCACAGGCTCTACGGCCCGGACGCGGACGACGCGCCCTACGCGGAACTCTATGCCCGCGCAGCCTCGCTGCCGGGCGTCCGTTACCACGGCCTCCTGCCCAATGCGGAGCTGCGCGCGGCGCTCGCCGACATCGACATCCTGGCCTATCCGAACACCTTCGCGGAGACGTCCTGCCTCGCGGTCATCGAGGCGATGGCGGCGGGCTGCCGGGTGATCTGCCCCAGCCACGGCGCGCTGCCGGAGACCACGGCGGGCTTCGCCCGCCTCTATCCCGCCATCGCCGACCCGGCCGAGCATGCCCGCGTCTTCGCCGGCCTGCTGGCCGAGGAACTGGCCGATCCGTGGCAGGGACGGCCCGAGCGGGTGGCGGCCCAGCAGGCCCATTGCCGGCAGGTCTACGACTGGCGCGTGCGCGTGCCGGAGTGGCAGCGCCTCATCGACGACCTGGCGCCCGCATCCGCCCCGGTGCCCGCGGCGCGGTTCCGCCCGAGCTTCCGGCGGGTCGCGGCGAAGGACGGCACCTTCCTGGTCGTCGAGCAGGATTTCATCGGCCGGACGATCGAGGCGACCGGCGCGTGGGAGCCGCATCTGCGCGAGGTCGCGCGCCTCGTCCTCGACGAGACGTCCCACGTCGTCGATCTGGGGGCCAATCTCGGCTACCACACGGTCTGCCTCGCCGGCCTCGTCCCGCGCGGCACGGTCCACGCCTTCGAGCCGCTCGACCTCTGCTTCTCGCAACTCCAGCAGAATCTCCTCGCCAACCGGTGCGGGAACGTCCGCACCTACAAGATGGCCGTCACCGACCGGTCCGGCGACACGGTCGAGATGGAGCCGCTCGAGGCAACCCTGACGGCGGGCGGCACCGTCAATCTCGGCCATACCGGGATCGGCCGGGGCGGCGACCTCGCCTTCACGGTCCGGCTCGACGACCTGCCCCTGCCGCCGGTCGCCTTCATCAAGATGGACATCCAGGGGGCGGAGGCGAAGGCGCTCGCCGGCATGCAGGACCTCGTCGCCCGCGACCGCCCGGTGCTGTTCATCGAGATCGAGGAGGAGCACCTGCGCCGGCACGGCTCCAGCTCCAAGGCGGTGATCGAGCACCTGCTCGGGCTCGGCTACAGCCTGCTGCGAATCCGCAACGACTGGCCGACGGACCATCTGGCGATCCCGAACGAGCGGGCCGACCTCATCGCCCGCTGCCGCGATCAAATCCCCTACGCGACGGACTGGATCGCCGGCTCACGCGTCGAGCTGCACTTCGAGACGACGCATTACTACGCGTCCGTCGTGGCGTCGTGAGGCGCCGCGGCGATGCGGTTCGTCCTGAAACCTGTCCGGCCGGGTCGGTCGATCTGAGATCCGGCGCCCCGGCCCGCCATGACGACATCCAAGGACTACGACCTCATCGCCCGCTCGGGCCTGTTCGACGCCAACCACTACCTGCTCGAGGCGCCCGACGTCGTGGCGGATGGTTGCGATCCGCTGGAGCATTTCTGCCGGTTCGGCGCCCGCGAGGGCCGGCGCCCGAACCTCTATTGCGATCCCGCTTGGTACGCGGCCCTGTATCTCGGCGGGAATCCCGAGGGCGTGAACCCGGTCTGCCACTACATCCGGGTCGGCGAGCGGTCGGGCTTCCGGCCGATCTGCTACTTCGAGCCGGCCTGGTACGCGCGCATCTACGGCTTGCGCCCCGGCACCTCGGCCTTGCGGCATTACCTCACGCATCGCCGCACCCAGCTCTACGCTCCCAATTCCCGGTTCGATCTCGCCCATTACCTCGCGCGCTACGGCGCCGAGATCGGCCGCAACCGGGATGCCTTCGCGCATCTGCTGCGCCACGGCGCACGGCGGGATCTCGAAGCCTCGGCGGGTTTCGACGCGGCGGCATATCGCGCGCGCCACGGCCTCTCCACGGCGCCCGCCTCTCCGCGCGTCGCCGACCAGGAGGCGTGCAACCCGCTGGTTCACCGCCTGACGCAGGAGGCGGCCGAGGAGCACGCCCGGCGATCGGGCACGGGACGGCCGTGGTGGCGGCGGCTCCTGCGCCGCGGCTGATGGCGATACGCCGGTCGCAGCACGGCCGGCGTATCGCGCGCGTTGCGCCTCAATAGGGCTTGGGCTTCATCAAAGAACCGCGGCTGGAGAGGAACGCCACCGCGATCCACGGACAGACGAAGACCAGGAAGAACAGCAAGCCCATCACGAGCCTCCTTTCGGTTGTGTCACGCTCAACCCCATCAATGCCGTGCGGCCGGCGGGGGTTGCACGCCGGACCGTGCGATGAGCCGCGTCCTACTCGGACCCGGCCGGCTCGTCGGTGTCCCGGGCGCGGTGGAGCAGGAAGATCGACACCACCATCACCAGGATCAGCCCGGCCAGGACGCCGAGCTCGATCATCGAGGCGCGAAACAGCGCCTCCTTCTGCGCGCTCCACTCCGTGTCGTGCATCTGCTCGGCGGTCTGGAGCGTGAGGACGAGGACGCGCCGGATCGAGGCGATTAGCCCGACGATCAGGAACGGCTCGCAGGTCAGCCGGCCGGAGCGCATCGACACCCGCACCGTGTGCAGGATCTCGACCAGCATCAGCAGGAACAGCAGCCGGTCGACAACGTCGAGGAGCTGCGCGGCGGCGCCGATCGAACTCACCGCCTTGAGGGTCATGCCGGCGGCATCCACCAGCGCCATCACGGCGGTGAGGGCCAAGAGCACCCCGAGGGCGGCGTAGATCGCGTGCTCGGTATGCAGGAAGACGAAGGCGGAGAGCCGGGTGAGCCACCCGCCCTCCTTCTCGGCCTTTTCCAGTTTCGCGGTCTCCACCATGACGGTCTCCGGGGGGGCAGGTGGACGGGACTCGGCCTTGGGATGCGCGTGGGCTCACCCTTGCGGGCGGGGCATGCGGAAGGGCAGCATGAACCGCACCAGCGGGTGGGTGAGCCGGTCGAGGTCGAGCGATTCGTGGATCGGCCGCACCGCCTCGCCGCAGATCCGCGCCGCGAGCAGCGAGCGCGAGTAGAACGGCGCGTCCTCGAAGCGGCGCAGCAACGCCGCGCGGCCGTCGTCGCTGCGGGTGGCGCGTGGCAGGCGCCAGAGCGTGCGCGGGAGCGCGGCGGGGACCGGTGGCTCGATCGGGCGCGGGGTGCCGTCGGGGTCGAAGCGCAGCGACAGGTCCTGGCGGCTGCCGTCGCGCCGCTCGACGTCGTACAGGATCGCCGCGCCGTGCCGGAGCGTCGCGCGGGACCAGGTCCAGCTCTTGAACGACTGTTCCAGCGGCACGTCGCCGTCGTTGGTGTCGAAATAGGCGTGGCCGTTCCAGTTCAGCGAGGGCCTGTCGAACGCGACCTCGACCCGCGAGGAGGGCGCGAGTGGCCACCAGCGGTGATGCCGCTGCGCGTCGAGGGTGAAGGGGGCGGGGGTAAACCCGCCGGGTCGGACCCGGATCGTGCCGGCGAGCCGCCTGGGCAGGGGGGTCGTCACCTCGTCGACGCGGATCGTCAGGACGGTGCCGTCCCAGTCGAGCGAGCTCGGGCCGATGGCGAGCGAGGTGGCGGTCCGGCTCACGTGGCGCCGGCTGCGCTCGGTCATCGCCCAGGCCTTGGGCCTGCCGTACAGCACCACGTTGATGGCGGAATGGTTGATCGGGTCGCCGCGCCCGCTCCAGGCGTAGTAGGGCGAGAAGACGCTGCCGAGGAACGCGATGACGGTCAGGCCGTGCTCGCCGTCGTCGCTCACCGCATCGACGTACCACCAGGCATAGCCGCCGGGCGGCACGGTCAGGTCGAACCGAGGTCCCGCAGGACGCTCGCCGCCGCGAGCCGGCCCGACTGCGCCGCCATCGGAACGCCCGGCCCCGGATGGACGCTGCCCCCCGCCAGGTACAGGCCCGGCAGCCGGGTGCGCGCCCCCGGGCGGCGGAACGACGCCATCCAGCCGTGCGAGGCCCGGCCGTAGAGCGCCCCGCCCGTCGCCGGGAACAGCCTCTCGAACTCCGCCGGCGTCGTGGTCGTCCGCGCCGTCTCGCTGATCGTCAGGCCGCAGGCGGAGAGCCGCCGGCTCATCGTGTCGTGGCATCGGGCGATCTCCTCGAGGGAAAAGGCGGCGCCGGCGGCCGGCGCGTTGACGAGGCAGAGCAGGGCCTCGGGCGTCCCGGGCGGCACGCCGTCGGGTCGGCCGTCATCCCGGCGGTCCTGCGCGCAGACATAGACGGTCGGGTCCCGCGGCAGGCGGCCGGCCCGGGTCAGGTCGGCGAACTCGGCCGCGTAGTCGGGCGAGAAGAACACGTTGTGGCGCACGAGGTCGAACCCGTCGGGGCGGCCCGCCACCGCGAAGGTGACCGCCGAGAGCGAGCGCTCCCCCACCGGCACCGGAGCGACCGCCCGGGCGGGCTCCCGGCCGAACAGCCCCTCGGCGAGGGCGGCGGCGTCGGCATTGGCCACCACCCGGGTCGCCGCCAGCCGCTCGCCCGTCTCGAGCACGACGCCGGCCACGCGCCCGCCCTCGACGACGATCTCCGTCGCGGCGGCGCCGTAGCGCAGGTCCGCCCCGCGCTCGCGCGCCAGATCCGCGACGGCTTCGGCCAGCCGCGAGAGCCCGCCTGCAACGGTCCAGACGCCCTCCATCTCGACATGGGCGACGAGCATCAGGGTCGCGGGCGCAGCGAAGGGCGAGGAGCCGCAATAGGTGGCGTAGCGGCCGAAGAGCTGGCGCAGGCGGGGATCGCGAAAATGTGTGCCGAGCGCCGACCACAGGGTGGTGAAGGGCTGGATGCGCATCAGTCCGCCGAGGCCGCGGGGCCCGGCCCGCAGCGCGAGATCGACCGGGCTCGGTCGCTGTCCGCGGATGAACGGCCCCTCCAGGGTGCGGTAGATCTCCCCGGCCTGGGCCCGGAAGCGGCGGAAGCCCTCTGCCTCGCGCTTGCCGGCGAAGTCCGCGATGGCCGTCTCGGAGCGGGCGGGATCGGCGAAGAGGTCGAGGCACTCGTCGGCGCTCCAGGCGTGGCGGGCCAGGATCGCGGCGGGGGCCAGGGAGACGCAGGAGCCGAGATCGGCGCCGCACGCGTCGAAAATCTCCTCGAAGACCCAGCGCATGGTGAAGACCGTGGGACCGGCCTCGACCTCCCGCGGCCCTGCCCGGACCCGGCGCATCTTGCCGCCCGGAGCCGCCGCCTTGTCGACCAGGGTCACCGGCAGGCCGGCGGCGGCGAGCGCCAGCGCGGCGACGAGCCCGCCGATTCCCGCCCCGATGACCACCACCCGCTCGTCCGCCACGCCGTTGATCTCCCGCGGCAACAGTGTCAATCTAAATTGACAGTCTGAGATGTTCAAACGAAATGACATCCGGGAGAGACGTCATGATGGCGGGAGTCATGGATGACGGGCGTCGCATCGAGCGCGCCCTGGACGTGGCGGTGTCCTTCGCGGAGGCGCCGGGCGCGCCGCCGCGCCTGGCGGAGGCGATCCGCTACGCGGTCTTCCCGGGCGGGCATCGCATCCGGCCGCGGCTCTGCCTCGCGGTCGCCCGCGCCTGCGGCGACGACGACCCGGCCTCGGCGGATGCCGCCGCGGCGGCGATCGAGCTCCTGCACTGCGCCTCGCTGGTCCATGACGACCTGCCCTGCTTCGACGACGCGGCGTTGCGGCGCCAGAAGCCGACGGTCCACGTGGCCTTCGGCGAGCCGGTGGCTTTGCTCACCGGCGACGCGCTGATCGTGCTTGCCTTCGAGACGCTGGCCCGCGGCGCCGTGCGAAAGCCCACGCGCCTCGCGGCCCTCGTCGGGCTGGTGGCGCGGGCGGTGGGCTCGCCGGCCGGCATCGTGGCCGGCCAGGCCTGGGAATCCGAGCCGCAGGTCGGACTCTCGGTCTACCAGCAGGCCAAGACCGGCGCGCTCTTCGCCGCCGCCACCGTGACGGGCGCCGCCGCCGCCGGGGCCGAGCCGATGGGGTGGCGGCTCCTCGGCGAGTATCTCGGCGAGGCCTATCAGGTCGCCGACGACCTGCGCGACGTCGCCTGCCGGCAGGAGGAGGTCGGCAAGCCGGTCGGGCGCGACGTGACCCTCGGCCGGCCCAACGCGGCGGCCTTGCTCGGCATGGACGGGGCTTTGCGCCGCCTCTCCGACCTCGCCCACGAGGCGATGGCGGTGATCCCCGACTGCCCCGGCATCGAGGCATTGCGCGGGGAGATCCTGGCCCAGACCCGGCTCTTCCTGCCGGCGCGCCTGGCCCAGAGCCTGGTGGCGTAGGGATGGCCGGGGTGGCTCGCACGCAAGGAGCGCCGCGCGCGCCGACCCTCCCCCCTCCGCGGGGGAGGGCGGCCTGCGGAGCAGGCCGGGAGAGGGGCAGCGCGACGGCGCCACGTATGGCGCCTGTCAGCATGGTTCCGCCTCATCCGGCAGCCTGGTTCCCCTCTCCCGCCCGG
>NZ_LABZ01000274.1 GCF_001043955.1 Methylobacterium tarhaniae
CCCGCGAAGGCGTCGGCGGCGGAGAAGGCCGTCGCGCGTTCGGTGATGGCGCGGGTGACCGGATGAAGCGCGTCCGGATTCCCGGTGATGAGCGGGCGGATCGCCTCCCAGCGCTCGGCCACCCACGGCCCGTCATAGAGGAGGGCGGCTGTCGCGAAGAACGGCGTGAGATCGACCGGGACCGGGGTCGCGCCCAGGGCCTTGAGGTCGGCGAGCGCCGCATCGAAGGCGGCCTCGGAGAGCGCATCGCCGGCAAAGCGGCGGCTCGGCCCGTCCGGCACGCCGACCCTGAGCGGCAGCGCCCCCGGCCGCCCGACGGGCACGGCCCGCGAGAACGGATCGGCAGCGTCGAACCCGGCGAGCGCAGAGAAGCCCGCGAAAGCGTCCTCGGCGGTGAGGGCGAAGACCGAGACGCAATCGAGGGTGCGGCAGGCCGGCACGACGCCGCGCGTCGAGAGCGCCCCCAGGCTGGGCTTGAGCCCGACGATGTGGTTGAGCCCCGCCGGCACCCGGCCGGAGCCGGCGGTGTCGGTGCCGAGCGCCAGCGGCACCAGCCCGGCCGCCACCGCGACCGCCGAGCCCGACGAGGATCCGCCGGGCACCAGCGCCGGGTCGAGGGCGTTGCGCGGCACGCCGTAGGGCGAGCGCACGCCGACGAGTCCGGTGGCGAACTGGTCGAGGTTGGTCTTGCCGATGACGAGGGCGCCGGCCTGCCGCAGCCGCGTCACCACCGCGGCATCCTCCGTCGCGACCGTCGCGTAGTCCGGGCAGGCGCAGGTGGTCGGCAGGCCCGCGACCGCGATGTTGTCCTTGACGGCGACCGGGATGCCGTGGAGCGGACCCGCCGGCAGGCTCTCGGCCTCCGCCACCACCTCGGCCTCGGGCCGCAGGGTGATGAAGATCGCCGGGTCGGCCTGCGCCACGATGCGCCGGTAGACCTCGCGCATGGCGGCGGCAGGGGTGAGCGTTCCCGAGGCGTAGGCCTCCCGGTAATCCGCGAGGGTGAGGGGGAAGGTGCTCACGCCGGAACCTCGTCGATCAGGCTGACATGGGCGGCCACGACCCGCCAGCCCTCGGGCAGCCGGGCCCAGGACTGCATCTGGCGCCCGACCTTGCCCGGATGCGCCTCGCGCCAGAACAGCGTCGAGGCGGTGGCGAAGTCGCGCCCGAAGGTGGTGATGACCGTCTCGCCGATGCGCCGCTCGACCCCGATCGGCGAGCGCGCCCGGCGGAAGGCCCGGATCGCGTCCATGCCGTAGAGGTTCTCGGCCGTGCCGTACCGGATGGTGCGGGGATCGTCCCAGAACAGGGCCTCGAGGGTCGGCACGTCGTTGGTGACGAGGGCGGTCTCGTAAGCCGCGAAGGCCGCCTCGACCTCGGCTTTGACGTCGGGATGGTCGATGTCCATGAGGATGGTCCTTTCAGGCCTGTTTGGCGGTCGTGGCACGTATTCAGGCTGTCCTATCGACAATTCTCCACGTCATCCCGGGGCCGCGAAGCGGAGCCCGGGATGACGACGGAGGGGATCAAGTCTGCCGGAGACGTCTATTCCGCCACCGGCGCCGCCCCCACCCCCGCCGCCTCGAGCGCCCCGGCGACCCGCAAGGCCAGGTCTTCCCGCCACGGCGCCGCGATGACCTGCACGGCGAGCGGCAGCCCGTCGCCGACCCGCACCGGCACCGCCACGACCGGCAGGCCGATGAAGGAGATCGGCTGGGTGAACACGCCGATATTCGGCCGCGCCGGCACGGTGACGCCGTCGAGCTCCATCGTCGCCTGGCCGATCCGCAGCGCCCGGCAGGGCGTGCAGGGGGCGAGGATCACGTCGACCTCATCGAACAGGGCCAGCACCCGCGCCCGGTACCAGCTGCGGAAGCGCTGGGTGCGGTGCACCCAGGCGGCGGGAATCGTCGTGCCGGCGATCAGCCGGTCGCGCACCGCCGGGTCGTAGTCGCCGGGGCGCTCCCGCAGGCGGTCGAGGTGGAGGCCGGCCGCCTCCGCGGCGGTGATGATGAAGGCCGCGGCGCGGGCCCGCGCCGCTTCCGGGATCTCGATGCGCCGGGAGGCGCCCAGGGCCTCGGCCGCGCGCGCGACGGCCGCGAAGCAATCCGGCTCGCCACCCCGGGCGAAGTAGCCGCCGGCCACCGCGATGCGCAGGCCCGTCGCGCCCTGCGCCAGCGCGTCCGTGACCGGCTCGACGGGGCGCGGCGCCTGCCAGGGATCGTCGGGATCCTCGCCCTGCATCGCGTCGTAGGCGAGGCCCAAATCGGCGACCGAGCGGGCGAGCGGCCCGAGATGATCGAAGCTCGCGACGAACGGGAAGGAACCGGCCCGCGACAGCCGGCCGAAGGTGGGCTTGAGCCCGAAGGTGCCGCAGAACGCCGAGGGCACCCGGATCGACCCGTTGGTGTCCGAGCCGAGGGTGAGGGGCACCAGCCCCGCCGCGACCGCCGCCCCCGAGCCGCCCGACGAGCCGCCGGTCATCCGCTCCCGGTCGTGCGGGTTGCGCGAGGGGCCGTCATGGGCGTTCTCGCCGGTGAAGTCGTAGGCGTATTCGCCCATGTTGAGGGCGCCGACCAGCACTGCGCCGGCCTCTTCCAGCCGCCGCACCAGGGCCCCGTCGCGGGGGCTCGGCGCACGCTCGCGGTTGATCTTGGAGCCGGCGCGGGTCGCCAGTCCCGCGACGTCGAACAGGTTCTTGACCGCGAAGGGCACGCCGGTGAGCGGGCCCGGCGCCTTGCCGGCGGCGAGACCCGCATCGATCTCGGCCGCCCGGGCCCGGGCGCGCTCGGCCGTCACGTCCGTGAAGGCGTTGACCCCCGGGTCGATGGCGGCGATCCGCGCCAGGGCGGCCTCGACCGAGGCCGAGGCGGTGAGCCGGCCCGCCGCCACGGCGGCGGCGATCCCGGCGGCGGTCTCCTTCACGCTCATCTCCGCCATCCTCATGCCCGGAAGACCGGCGCCGGCTCGACGGTGTCGTCGAGGGGGAAGTCGAGAACCAGCTTGGCGGCGGCGGCCGTCGCCTTGACGCTGGCGATCACCGTCTCGCGCCATTCCGGCGCCATCGCGATGCCGACCAGCGGCATCATCGCGTCGACGACCGCGCCGGCGGATGCGTCGTCGAGGGGGAGGGGAGGAGAGGGGGGAGGTGTCGTCATGGTCGAACCTCAGAATGGGGTCGAGGCAGTGAATCGGAGTCTTGCGACGATCGGTTCATTCCCAATCGCAACCTCATCCTGAGGTGCGACCGGAGGGAGCCTCGAAGGAGGGCTCCAGAAGTCTCAGGGATCACCGGAGCCCTCCTTCGAGGCTGTGCGACCTTCGATCGCCCGGCACCTCGGGATGAGGTTCAGGGAGGAAGGAGCGACGATGCGCAGGCCCCCTCACACAGGCGGCTTCGGGATCGCCGCGAGCAGCGCGCGGGTGTACTCGGCCTGGGGTGCCTCCAGCACGGCGGCGGTCGGGCCCTCCTCGACGATCCGGCCCGACCGCATCACGATCACCCGGTCGCACAGCATCCGCACCACCTGGAGGTCGTGGCTGACGAAGAGGTAGCTCATCCCGAGCGCCTGCTTCAGGTCGGCGAGCAGGTTCAGCACCAGAGCCTGGACCGAGACGTCGAGGGCCGCGGTCGGCTCGTCGAGGATCACGAGATCGGGGGAGGGCGCGATGGCGCGGGCGATGCCCACCCGCGCCTTCTGGCCGCCGGAGAGCTGGTGCGGGAAGCGGTCCAACAGATCGACCGGCAGGCCGACGAGGCGGGCCAGTTCCTCGCAGCGCGCCCGGATCGCGTCGGCCCCCCGCACGGTACGGAAGCGCAGGAGCGGGTCGGCGATGGCCCGCGCGGCGGTCCAGCGCGGGTTGAGGGATTCGGTCGGATCCTGGAACACCATCTGGATCTTCGGCCGTAAGCGGTGCTTGGCGAAGCGCGCGGCCGGCACGCGGCCGATCTCCTCGCCGGCGAAGACGATCGAGCCTTCGGTAGGGTCGAGGAGCCGCATCACCATCGTCGAGGTGGTGGACTTGCCGCAGCCCGATTCGCCGACGAGGCCGACGCTCTCGCCGCGGTCGACCGTGAAGCTCAAGGAGTCGACCGCCCTGAACGGCGCCTCGGCGGCCTTGCGCGAGAGCAGGGCCTTCGCCTTCGGATAGGCCTTCACCAGACCCGAGACCGTGAGGAGCGGCGCCCCCGCGGCGTCAGCCCGCTCCGGGGCCGCGGCCGGCGCGCCCGCGGGCAAGAGGTCGCGCAAGGTCACGCCGGGGCGCGGCGTCGCCTGCATCAGCTTGCGGGTATAGGGGTGGGCGGGTGACCTGAAGATCGTCGCCGCCGGCGCCGTCTCGACGACGCGGCCCTGCTCCATCACCACGATCCGGTCGCAATAGGTCGCGGCCAGCCCGAGATCGTGGGTGATGAGCACCGTCGCCATGCCGCGCTCGCGGGTGAGGTCGGTGACGAGGTCCATCACCGCCTTCTGGGTCGTCACGTCGAGGCCGGTGGTCGGCTCGTCGGCGATGAGGAGCTGCGGCCGGCAGGCGAGCGCCAGCGCGATCACCACCCGCTGGCACATGCCGCCGGACAACTCGAACGGATAGGCGTGATAACGCTCGGCGGCGCGGGCGATCTTCACCTGTTCGAGGGCCGCGATGGCTTTGGCCTTGGCGTCGCCGGAGCCGGCCTCGGCGTGCTGGCGCAGCACGTCCTCGATCTGGTGGCCGACCTTGCGGATCGGGTTGAGAGCCGCGCGGGGATTCTGGAAGATCATCGAGATCTCCCGCCCGCGCAGGTCGCGCATCTGGCGCTCGGACGCCGACCGCAGGTCGATGCCGGAGAAGCCGACCTCGCCCGCGGCGATGCGCCCGGCCCGGTCGAGGATGCGCATCACCGCGTAGGAGGTGACCGACTTGCCCGAGCCCGACTCGCCGACGATGCCGACGGTCTCCCCCTTGGCGACCGTCACGTCGACCTGGCGCACCGCCTGGACCTTGCCGCGGCGGGTCGCGAACTCGACCGTGAGGTCGCGGATGGCGAGGAGCGGGATCGCGGTCATGTCCGCCTCTGGGGATCGACGATGTCGCGCAGGCCGTCGCCGATGAGGTTGAAGCAGAACACGGCGAGCATCAGGGCGAGGCCGGGAAAGAGGGCGATCCACCATTCCCCGGAGACGATGAAGCCGGCGCCTTCCGCCACCATGATCCCCCATTCCGGGGTGGGCGGGCGCACCCCGAGCCCGATGAAGGAGAGGCCCGCGGCGTTCAGGATGGCGTAGCCCATGGTCAGCGACATCTGCACCATCATGATCGGCAGGATGTTCGGCAGGATGCCGGTGAGCACGATGCGCAGGTCGGTATTGCCGGTGAGCCGCGCCGCCATGACGAAGCCGGCATTGCGCCGTTGCGCGGCTTCCGCGCGGGCGAGGCGCGCATAGAGCGGGAAGTTGATGATCGCGGTGGCCAGCACGATGTTGCCGACCGTGTTGCCGAGCGCCGCCACGATCCCCATCGCCAGGACGAAGAGCGGGAAGGCCATGATGGTGTCGGCGAGCCGCCCGACGATCCGGTCGGTCCAGCCGCCGAAGAACCCGGCCATGATCCCGGCGAGCCCCCCGGCGACGAAGACGAGCGCCACCGAGAAGACCGCGATGGCGAGATCGAGCCGGGCCGCCACCACCACCCGCGAGAGGATGTCGCGCCCGAGCTGGTCGGTGCCGAAGGGGTGGGCGAGCGACGGCGCCTGGAGGGCGGCGCCGGTGTCGGAGGCGAGCGGATCGTAGGGCACGAGCGAAGGCCCGACGACGGCGCAGGCGACGAGGCCGAGGAGCAGCGCGAAG